>JAIXZD010000096.1 GCA_027489895.1 Planctomycetaceae bacterium | reverse complement strand
GGACAGGGCCGACTCCCAGGCCAGCTCGCCCGGCACAGGAGGACTGCCTCCGCCGATACCGCCGCCGCCACGGGTGCCACCATTCCAGACGAACCCCGTCTGGGAGCGGCTGCCGGTTGCGAGCGAAACGGTGCGCATCTCGTTCGGACGGAACGCGACGAGATGAACCGGATGGGACGTATCCCGTTCAGACCGGCGACCATGAATCGCGAAGTGGTTCATCGCGGTGAGCGCGGTGTGGTGCGTCAGCAAGTGCTCGCCCGCGGTGGCTTGCTCGCCCCCGAGGACGACCGGCTGCGTACCGGCCTGCGCTGCAATCTCCTGGGCCAGCTCGGTGTCGCCCGTTCGCGCGACCGTCATGGCTCCGCGCAGCAGTTGCGCCGGGGCAAGTTGTGACCGGTGCCAGGGGTCGGACCAGAGGTCGCGCCAGATGGCCGCGGCCCGCTGGACTTGTCCCCGGTCGAGTGCGCGCGCGGCCACCAGCACGGCAGCCCGCCGTCCGGCCTGCGTGTGTGCATAGCGCCGTAGCACCTGCTCCAGCGCGGCTTCGTCCTTCCCAGCCAGTGCCGTGGCGAGCGACCGATCCGCCAGTCCGCCATACAGGGTTTCGTAGACATCGCGGCCCGAGGGGGGCAACGCGCGAAGAATCTCGGCGGCCTGCTGACGGGCAGCCAGCGGCGCGGCTTCGACGGGGTGGGCGATCAACAGGTCGCCAGCAGAATCGATCACCGCCTGGAGCGGTTCGAGGGCGGAAGAGACATCGCCCTGGGAGAGGAACCGGACGGCACCGCGGAGCTGTTGCTCGACACGGCGGTCACGAGAAAAGGCCTGGTGCAGGCGGGGCGGCTCAGCCTCGGCGACGGACGACCTGGGGCGAACTGAGAAGAGCTGGTGTTGGACGCGTGGTGGAAGAGGAGCTTGAGGGAGCCCCGCGAGCGGCGGGGGGAAGGCAATCAGCGGCACCGTGGTCGGTGGATCGGGCGGGGAATCGGTCGGCGGGCCGAACCGCCTTGAACCGGAAGTCACACCCCTTCGGGTGGATCGTTCGGAATCGGGCGAATCGGAGGACCGGGTCGATGCCCCCTGAGGGGGCGGCTCCTCTCCGGAAAAGGCGGGCCGATCGGCCAGCACCCCGAAAAACAACCCGGGCGGTAAAGCCCCGAGTGACAGCGCCCAGAGTAGGGGCCTCCACAGGGACCGCCGTGAAGCGGGTCGACGTCCATGTCGTCGCCCGGCCTCCCTGCCTAAGAGGAGCAAGCCGGCCATGCTCAATTCCTTTGATTGAACCGCGAAGCCCTCTTGGCCTCGGGAGAGCGGGTGTCTACCAAGGAGTGGAAGACACCGATATGTCAGTTTTCGGGGAGCGCTTCCCGCCTTTCGTCTGAGCAGGTCATGTACCAAGCCAAATCGCGAGCCACGAATCAGCCAGATTCAATCGATTCAAGTCAATACCGCGTCAACGTTTACACCGAATCATCCATTCCGTCTTCGGCCGGGGGTGCCTACGGATTCCACAGAACTGCTGTTGAAATCTTACGCATCCCGCCCATTTATGTATCGGGGTTTTCGCTGATGGCACGTTGGGATTATTAGAGAAACCACTGATTGACGGTAGTTTTCCGAGGTCGCTGGCCAGCGTGAGTCGCCCCTCTCCGGTCGCGGAGGGGCGACTCGCGGTTTGGGAACTATGGCGAGCCGACTCTGTCAGGGGTCGGTTGAAATCGCCCGCTGCGGCAGAGACCAGGAACACGAGTGCCCGTCTCGCACGTCACGTCACCGAGCGCGCAGCCACCGCGGTGAATAGACCGCCACGGCGAGCAGGTTGATTGCTCCAAACATCGCCGACAGCGATTTCCACCACGGACCTTCCCGACCAAGGTTCTGCCAGAGCATGGCCGCCAGAATGACACCCGCCAACAGTTGAGCCAGTCTGGGAAACAGCGGATAGAACGGCGCTCGGAACGGCCGGGGGAGATCGGGTTCGCGCGTTCGCAGCCTCACGAGTGCCTCCATCGACAGGACATACAGAACCAGTCCCCCCATCGCCGACAGCGTGATCAGCCCGGCCGTATCGAGAAGCAGAATCGCCATCACCCCCAACAGCCAGTTGAGGGCAAGTGCTGGCACGGGCGTATGCCGTGTCGCATGGATTCGCCCCAGGATCCCCGGAAGCATGCCTGACTGCCCCATCGCCATCACCGCGCGCCCCGCAGCGAACAGGATGCCGTTGAGGCTGCAGATCAGCCCGAGTCCCCCCACCCCTACCAGCAATTGATACAGCGGGTGCGACGCGGAATAGACCTGCGCGATGGCCAGCGGCAGGGGGCTATCGGAGGGTGTCGCCCCTTCACGAATCGTCAGCCCCGTGCTCGTGGTGAGGAGGTCGCCCGGGACGTAGACGATTCGTTCCCAACCGCCCACCCCGATCGCGCAGATCAACACGCCCCCTGCAAGAACCACGAGCGTTGCCAGTGCCCAGCCGAACCCCAACAGCACATCCCGCTGAGGATTCCGCGCCTCTTCCGCCGCGTTCGCCACGCCTTCGATCGCCAGATAGAACCAGATCGCAAACGGGAGTGACGCGAACACCCCGGCGAACGTGGCCGACTCGCCCGCCGGAAACAGATTCTCGACGCGCACGTAGGGGCCGGTTACCCCGATGAACAACGCCAGTTCACCCATCGCAAACAGCGCGACGACCAACTCGAACAGCGCGGCCTGCCGCACGCCCCACATGTTCAGGGCGGTGAACATGGTCATCGCCAGAATGGCCATGCCGCGTGGATCCCACCCCGGCAGCCACAAGGCCGCGTAGGCGCCGGTCGCCATCGCAATCGCCGGCGGTGCGAACACGAACTCGACCGCTTGCGCGATGCCCGTCATCCAGCCTGCAAACGGCCCTAACCCGCGCAGCGCATAGGTGAACCCGCCTCCGGCGCGAGGAATCGCACAGGCCAATTCGACATAGCTGAGGACAAAGGCAACGTACATCGTCGTGGCGAGGCCAAACGCAATCAGCAGACTGGCCGCACCGCCCTGGGGCAGGCCGAGGTTCCAGCCGAAGTACTCACCGGAAATGACGTACCCCACCCCCAATCCCCAGAGCGACCAGGGCCCCAGTCGGCGTTCCAGATGGGGGGCGGAATCGATGGCTGCCGGATTGGTTTCGGCAGCAGCGGGGACGCCTGCGGTCAACGGAGAATCTCCGGGACGAACGGGAAAGGTACGGAAGCCGTCCTCTTCAAGCAGGCGCTCTTGAAGCCTTCTGGTCGAACGAGTGTAGGTCCTGCCTGCATCGCTCACCAACCCAGACGACTGGTGACTCCGGGGTGTTTTGAAGTCACGTGCCTCTAAAGGTCCAGCCCATGCTCTTCGATCTTGCGGTACAGGCTCGACAGGCCCATGCGCAGCCGCTGGGCGGCTTCGCGTTTGTCCGGGCACTGCCGGAGCACCCGGCTGAGGTGCAGCCGCTCGTAGTGCCGCAGCGCCGAACGTAGATCGTCCGAATCGGGAAGCAATGGGCCGACCCCCAGCAGGTCGGGCGGCAGATCGGCCGGGGTCACCTGCTCCGCATCGCACATGATCACGGCCCGTTCGATCGCATTGTCGAGTTGACGAACATTGCCCTTCCAGTGGGCCGACATCAACAGACGGATCGTTTCGCTCGTCACCCCCGAGACGCGCTTGCCCAAGGCATGCGTATGTTTCGAGAGAAAGAAGTCGACCAGCTCGGGAATGTCGTCCAGCCGTTCCCGCAGGGGTGGAATTCGAATCTTGACGCCATCAATGCGGTAGAACAGGTCTTCCTGAAACCGCTCTTCCGCCACCTCTCGCCGCAGATCGCGCGTGGTGGCCGCGATGATTCGCGCCCGCACACGCACCGGCTCGGCCCCGCCCACCGGAATCACCTCGCCAAACTCAATCGCCCGCAATAACTTCGCCTGAGTTCCCTGCGGGAGCGCGGTGATTTCGTCGAGAAACACCGTCCCTTCCCCCGCATGCACGAACACACCCGGCTGGTCGCCCTCGGCGCCGCCGGCGGGTCCCCGCGATTGCCCAAACAGTTGGGCTTCCAGCAGTTCGGGCGACTGAGACGTGCAGTGCAGTGGCAGGAACTTCTCCTGCGACTTGGGTCCGCTGCGATGGATGACCCGCGCGAACAGCTCCTTGCCGGTGCCCGTTTCGCCTTCCAGCAGGACATTGCAGTTCGTGACCGCGAACTTGCGAATCTGTTCCTGGACGAGTCGCAAGGCCGCGCTGGAACCGACCAGCTCGTCGGGCCGGTTTTGGCGAGACAGCTCGCGTCTCAGGGACTGATTTTCGAGCACCAGCTCGTGGTATCGGAACAGTCGATCGAGCTTGTGCCGCAAGTCGTCAAACAGAACGGGCTTCACCAGGTAGTCGGCCGCCCCCGCTTGAAACGCGGCGACGGCCGTCTCGACGGTGGCGTAGGCAGTAATGATCAGAACAAACAGCCGGGGGTTCAGTTGCTGGAGCCGCTTGCACAGTTCGATGCCGTCGCCATCGGGCAGCCGCACATCGCAGATGGCAACGACAAAGTCGCGCTCTCGAACCTGGGCAATGGCATCGCGGCAGGTGGCGCTGGCGGTGACATCGAACCCCTCTTCCGCGAGGTACTCGGCCAGAGTCGTGCGGATAATCGCCTCATCCTCGACAATGAGGAGCGGCAGCGTACGGCGGCGGGGAGCAAGTTCTGAGGGCATACGGAGATTCAGGTTACACGACGAGAGCACCACGGCAAGAAGGAGGAATGGTCAAATGCTCAAATGACGAATGCCTAATGACTCCTGGGGCTGAGAATTTGGGCCCGCGAGAAGTTGACCACGCGTCACGGCGCTCCTGGGTGACTCGCACCGTGCCATGCTTGCACCGTTTCGGGGCAAGCATGCCGAACGTGAATCGACAAACCCCCTTACGAAAAACTCCAGCCCACCTCCTATCCGCCAACGCGGAGTGGTCGCACGGAAGACCGCTGGAGGGAGCACTGCCCCTCCGCATGGGTCGATACCACCGCCCCCTCACAGTGTCGGCTCGCCTGTGTGCATCGAGGCGAACGTGAGTCAGTAAAGGGCTCGGTTTTGTCTTCTCTTGGTGCCTTTGTGGCTTGGTGGTCTAAGAAACAGTTCCTGGCCGGGGCGGGAAGTCGGGCAGTTTTGCGTTTCGACCTCGTCTTGCCTCGCAGGGGCTGTTCGGGGTAGATACCGGGTCGGAGGAGGGTCTGTCAGCGATCTGACGCTGGAAAACGGACGTCTGCTCCGAGCAGAGCTGTCTCTCGTCTCGAACTGCGATGCCGTCTCCCATGTCTTTTGCCGCACCGTCCCCGGAACCGCAGTCACACAGCCTAACCCGCTGTCTGACAACACGCTCCGTATTCTATTGGGGACTGATGGCGGGACTGCTGCTGGCGGGAAACGGCTGTATTCATCGCCGCCTGACGATTCATTCGGATCCCCCCGGTGCCCTCGTGATGCTGGAGGGAGAGGAGATTGGCTACACGCCCTGCTCCGTCGACTTTACGCACTACGGCACGCGGGAGCTGACTCTCATTAAGGACGGGTACGAAACGTTGACGGTGATGCAGAAGGTGCGGACGCCGTGGTATCAGTACACTCCCGTGGAGTTCTTCGCGGACAACACCCTTCTGACGCACAAGACCGACCGGAGTGAATTCACGTATCGTATGCGGCGGCAAGAAGTTGTGCCGACGGGCGAACTGCTGGACCGCGCGGCCGGTCTCCGTTCGACCGCGCAGATCCCCGCCGCGATGCCGTCGAACGGGCGGTAAGGCTCGGTTCCTCAAAAGGTGCCAGATACGCCGCAAGTGCCTCACTGCGTTCAGGTTAGTGCGAGCGTCAACTGCACCTCGGCGCGTGCCATGCTTGCACCGCTTCGGGGCAAGCATGCCGACAGGGTGAAGATATCCCCCCTCGCCAAAACCGCGATATCTGGTTGAACTCGGGGACAACACGACTCGCCCGTCGCTCACAGGCTCCTCCGGCAACAGCGCCTGTTCTGGTGGAAGCTCGCGGAAGGCGCGCCGTCCTGTCGCTTCGCGACCCGACCAAGAGGTGGTCGGGCCACCCCCTGTTTTCCGCGTTTGCTGCCACGCGAAGTCCTCTGCCAGAATTGAACCCGGTACCCCGGGCACCCTCCCAGAGGCCTTGGGCGACAGAGTCGAACGCAGGCCCCGAGCTTGGACGCCGATCGCCTCAAAACGTCATAACACTCTTGAATTCATGGTGTTGCGACCGAAGACCAGGGTCCGCCCTGCGGCGGACTGTGAGGGCGGTGCGAATTGGAAAGCTCTGTCGATCGTGTCGATCGTCAGTTTTTCACCAACTGAACGTGAGCTGTTTGCGTAACCCCGGTGCCGTCGAGCTTTTTCGCTGTTTTTGCATGCGGTGATTGCCTAAAGTCAGTTTCTTCTAAGAGTCGCGCGGGTTTCCTTTTCGCCGCGAATGCATCCCTTGGGCGTGGTTGGTGTGGCATGGAATCGGAAAGTGTCATCGAGATCAGAAACCTCACGAAGATTTATCGTGACTTCTGGGGTCGTAAAAAGGTTCGCGCCTTGAACCAGCTCACGCTGGACGTGAAAAAGGGCGAGGTGTTCGGCCTGCTGGGGCCCAACGGCTCGGGGAAGACGACCACACTCAAGCTGCTGCTGGGGCTGCTGTTCCCCACCGAGGGCGAGGTGAAGATCCTCGGCGAGCCGGCGACGAACGTGTCGAAGAACGAGCGGATCGGCTACCTGCCCGAGGAAACCTATCTCTACCGGTTCCTCAATGCCGAAGAGACGCTCGACTTCTACGGCCGGCTGTTCAACATTCCCGCCCAGGTGCGGAAGGATCGCGCGAAGGAACTGATCGAGATGGTGGGCCTCAAGCATGCCCGTCGCCGTCAGTTGCGTGAATACTCGAAGGGGATGACCCGCCGCATCGGGTTGGCGCAAGCGCTGATCAACGATCCCGACCTGATTTTGCTCGACGAGCCAACCAGCGGCCTCGACCCGCTCGGTTCGCGGGACATGAAGGACCTGATCGACAAACTGAAGGAGAAGGGCAAGACAGTTGTGATGTGCAGCCACCTGCTGGCCGACGTGCAGGACGTGTGCGACCGGATTGCGATTCTGTTTGAAGGCGACCTGAAGGTGCTTGACCGGGTGGACAAGCTGCTGGTCGATGAGGGCGTCACGCAGCTCAAGACGAGCCAGTTGCCCGAGAACGTCATTCGCGAAGTGGAAGAGGTCTTGAAGCGTCACGGCGCGAGCCTGATGAATGTCGATCATCCCACCAGCAACCTCGAAGACCTGTTCATCAAGACGGTTCGGGAAAGCAAGGAACGCCCCGGCCAGCGGCATGTCGCCGACGGAAAGCCGACAGCGGCTTCGTAACGTCGGTCTGTCAGGAATGAACGGTCGGATTGAGGTCGGTGGTCCCGAGTCTGCAGCGTGCAGAGGGATCACCCGGGTGCGGTGAGACGACAGCCGACAAACGGCGGGTGGGCTTTCGCAGGTGAGCTTTCGCAGGTGAATGGTGCAGTATGCCCAGTATGGGGTCTGAGTTTGATTTCAGCGGAGCGCTGATCACCTATATCTCGGTGATCGGCTCGCTGCTGTTTGCGATCATCACGGTCAGCGTGGCGGGCAGCTTTGTTGTCGGCGGCAAAACCGGTCCGCTCGCGGTCCTGTCCATCCTGAGGCTGGCGGTGGAAGACTGGCTGTCGACCTCGCCCCGGCGGATCTGGGCGATCACGAAACTGACGATTCTCGAAGCGATTCGCCGCAAGGCGTTGCTCGTGGGCGTGGTGTTCGCGGTCCTGTTCCTGTTTGCGGGCTGGTTCCTCGCTCAGCCTGCGTCCGACCCGGAACAGCAGGTCAAGGTGTATGTCGCCTTCGTGATGCGGACGATTGCGTTCCTGATCATTCCGATGGTGCTGCTGCTGTCGTGCTGGGGCATTCCGGAAGATATCCGTGTCCGCTCGATCCATACCGTGGTGACCAAGCCCTGCCGTCGGCAGGAGATCGTCATCGGCCGGGTGCTTGGATTTACTGCGATCGGCGGCTTGCTGTTGGCGATCATGGGTGTGGTGGGCTACGTCTGGATTCTGCGTCAGCTCGATGCCAAGGGCCGGGAACGGCTGGTGGCTCGCGTCCCCGTTTACGGAAAGATCGCCTTCAAGGACCGCGAAGGGGTCGATCAGAAGCAGGGGATCAATACGGGCGACGAGTGGATGTTCCGCAGCTTTATTGAAGGCGGGACCAAGTCGCGGATGATCTGGAATTTCGAAGGGCTGGATGCGTTCAACCTCGAGACCGCCGACCATCTGCCGATGGAAGCCGGGTTCCAGGTGTTCCGCAGCTACAAGGGGAACATGGACCGCGGGATCACCTGCCAGATCCTGGTGGTCAATCCTGATACGGAAAAACGTGCCGTCGCGCCGCTGGTGACCAGTCGCGATCAAGCCGGCAAGATCGAGCAGACCGATAACGCGTTTGAAGTGAAGGAGTTCCGCGAGAATCTGCTGCAACTGGCCCGGCGGGTGGTGGACGACGAGGGGAACGAGCTCGATCTGTTCAAGGATTTCGTCTCGAAGGGCCGCTTGCGGGTGGAAGTGCTCTGCCTTCCGACCCAGCAGTACATCGGGGCCGCGGGTCCGGACTTGTTCGTGCGTCTGCCCGACAAACCGTTCGTGGTCAGCTACGCCAAAGGGCTGCTGGGGATTGGCCTGCTGACGTTGATGATCGTGGTGATCGGCGTCTGCGCGAGTACGTTCGTCAAGGGGCCGGTGGCGACGATGACGACGTTCTTCATCGTGCTGGTCGGGGCGACGGGGCGGGCCTTCCTCGACACGATTGTCGATGCCAAGTGGGTCGGCGGCGGGGCGTTTGAATCGATCTACCGCATTTTCGCACACCTGAATCCTCAGACCGAATTGCCGTCAACACTGCCATTCAAGGTGATGCAGCTCGTCGATGGCGCGGGCGTCGGGTTCTTGCGATCGGTGCGGTACCTGTTCCCCGATTTCAAGTTTTTCGATCTCACGCCGTATGTGGCGTATGGGTTCGATGTGCCGTGGACGAATCCGGTTCCGCCCAATAGCGGAGCGTTGCTGCCAAGTTTGATTATCACGGCAGGTTATCTGCTGCCGTGGATTGTGTTGGGATACTTCAGTCTCCGCCTGCGGGAGCTCGAGGCGAAATGAGCAAGTTAACCGGACTCCAACGGAAGCTCGTCTACCTGGTCGGTATTCTGGTGCTGTTCATTCCCATCATTGTGCTGGGGCGTCCCGATGAAGGGCGCACGGCCACGGGGGGAGATCAGGGCGGTACGCTCGCACGAATGCGGCGCGAGTACGACCTGAAAGAAAGCAGCCTCGGCAAAGTCGACCCCGCAAGCGCGAGCATGAACCTCGTGCTGCTGGGCATGCGCGGGATCGCGGCGAACATTCTGTGGCAGCAGGCGATTGACCTGCAGAAAACGAAGAACTGGGCCGAGCTCCGGGCGGTGACCGAGTCGATCACGCAATTGCAGCCGCACTTTCTCAAGGTGTGGGACATGCAGGCCTGGAACCTGGCCTACAACGTCTCGGCCGAGTGGGACCTCGTGCGCGACCGCTATTTCTGGGTGAAGGAGGGGCTCAAGTTCTACCAGCAGGGTGTGCTGCAGAACCAGAAGTACGGCGAAATGCAGTGGCGGACGGGAAACACCTACTCGCAGAAGATCGGCCGGGCGGACGAATGGAAGCAGTTCCGACAGTACTTCGTGAAAGACCCGAACACCGAAGCGTTCCCCAGTGGCCTCGACCCCGAAATCAACCCGGAAGGGAAAGACAACTATCAGGTGGCCGAAAAGTGGTTCCGGGATGCGAACCGCACGATCGACGACACCGGAATCGAACAGCATGTCATGGGGCGGCCGTTGTTCCGCAGCTATCCGGTTCGCGCGATGATCGAGTTTGCGCAGGCCAAGCAGCGGGAAGGCGTGTTTGGGGATATCACCAAGCAGGCTTGGGAAACCGCGGCGATTGAATGGAGCCAGAAGTACGGCAAGGAAGAATTCGATTCGCCTGGCGGCATGGTCCATCTCGAAGTGACCGAGAAGGACGCCAAGGAGATGCAGGATCGGGGCGAAGACGACAAGCTGAATTGGGTCTATCGTTACCAGGATATGTGCAACTACCGCTACTGGCGGTTGCGGTGCTTCGTCGAACGCGAACAGAACACGGTCGACGCCCGGCGTGACTTGTACAACGGCGAAGTGGCGGCGGCGAAGGGCGACTTCGTCGAGGCGCGGAAGCTGCTGGAAAGCGGGATGGAGAAGTACGACACGATGATCCGGAAGTACCCCGAACTGCTGGAGCAGATGGAGACCGTGGAAGATGCCATGGTCGCAATGATTGCCTGGCGGTCGGTGCTGCAGATCGAATCGGCCCCCGTTCCCGACGACTACCCGCTGAAGTCTGTTTGGGAGCAGAACGCGGGAAGTGTCGGTGTGTTTAACACCGAGTACATCCGCCGAAAAGGGCTGTACAACAAGTAGGGTGGTCAATTGAGTCCCTGGGGCGCCAGATATCCTCTGGCGATCCAGAAGCGTCCGTACCCGGACTGAGCGGCAGCCGCGGCTTTTCCTTCGAGCAGGGAGAAGTCGTGGAGTTTGTGATCGGGCTTAACCCTGCGGGCGATTGTCAAACGGAACCCGCGGCGCCGAACCCCGTTGGCGGGGTGACGCGGAATCACCGGTCACGGAATCGAAGGCCGGGGCGGGTGCCGGACCTGAGGATGGGGCGGCGGGGACGCCGTAGAGGCTGTCCGCCGGCGGGGCGGTTGTGGTCCCGCGAGTGGCTGTTGCCCCTCGAGACGTGGCTCGGGATGGTGCGGCGGCTGGTTCGGCGAGGCCTGCTGTCGAATCGACTTCCGTGAGTGCCTGGGCCGAGCGGGTGCGGTAGAGATTCCCCTGTTTGTCGAACAGCAGGGCGACATCCATCTGCCAGCGACTTCCATCTTTCCGGCGCCAGATGTCGCAGTAGTAGATGGTGTTCGAAGCGCCCTCGTGAACCTCGATGCCAGCGTTGGCGAGCGTTTCCAGGGCGTCTTCCCGTGGTGTCCCCACCGGGACCAGCTTGAGGACCTCGTCCTGCTGCTCGGCGGTGGCGAGGGGATTGTCGACCAGCCGCCCCGAAAGGGAGGCCGAGGCACAGCCCGCGGAGGCGATTGCGAGGCAGCCCCAGGCGAGATAGTGGTACATCACGCCAATCCCGGCAGTTTCCCGACCGGCGATGCGGCCAGCGACGATGAGGCGTCGGGGGGCCAGACCGGGGTGGGGGGAGGGCATCGCAGACTCCGGCATCGCGTCCAGGGGAACCGTCACTGCAGGGCACATTCACAACCGGGAGACGTAGTCCCGCCAGCGATTGAGGTCAAGACGGGTCTGGGGCCCCCCATCACAAGGGGTGCGAGACGGGCTTTGCGGGGAGTCGACTCGGGGAGGGTCGTTCACACAAAGACGCGAAGACGCGAAGACGCAAAGGAACGACAGGAGTTGGGGGCATCCAGAGCGTCAGCCACCTGAGTGATCGATGGGGTTGGAGAGAGGGGGGCGCGTCGCCGTTCGCGGCGGTAAGACAACTCCTCGGTTCAGGCGGCCGAGAGAAGACGGCGAGTCTGTAAGCCGGCGGTTCCTATTATTCTCAACAGGGATTGAGGAGCGGAACGGTTGGACCTCCGGGCGCTCACGCTTCCGGCTCCCACGAATATGGTTGTCGCCCCGAGTTCGGCGAGTGGACCGTCTGATACTGAAACCCGGCTCGAAATCCGGCTTTGACCGGCGGGGCGGGGTGGGTTACACTGCTTTGCTCGGAGTTTCGCTGTGTCGCGCGTGGACGGATTTTTCGTCAAACGGTGGGCAGCGTTCTGTCGATCGATGTGACGTCGTGGTGACGTTGCGGGAACAGGTTTGGTCTCTTCAATTTGACTGCGGCTCCCTCAGCTTGATGGGGGATAGGTGAACGCACCCAACGGAGAAGTGATTCGTGTCTGAAATCGTCATCAAGGAAATTCTCGAAGCGGGCGTCCACTTCGGCCATCGGGCCAGTCGCTGGAACCCGAAGATGCGGCCGTACATTTTCGGTCGCCGCAACCAGATTCATATCATCGACTTGAAGGAAACCGTTCGCGGTCTGCTGCGGGCGCAGAAGTATCTGGCCCGCGTGTCGGCCCAGGGCAGCCTCGTGCTGTTCGTCGGGACGAAGCGACAGGCGGCTGAACGCGTCGCCCAGGCCGCCGAAAGCTGCGGCATGCCCTACGTGAACGAGCGTTGGCTCGGGGGCACGCTGACGAACTTCCGGACGATTCGCAGCCGTCTGAAGCGGCTGGAAGAGCTGGAGTCGATCCGCGAGACGGGCGCGATGGCGACCTACTCGAAGAAGATGCAGTCGACCCTCGGCCGTGAATACAAGAAGATTCACACGAACCTGTCGGGGATCCGGACGATGAACCGGATGCCGGAGTGTCTCGTCGTCGTCGACCCGAAGCGGGAAACGATCGCCGTCAAGGAAGCCCGGTTGCTGGGCGTGAAGATTGTCGCCCTGATCGATACCGATTCGGACCCGGACGTCGTGGACCTTCCGATTCCCGGCAACGACGATAGCATCCGCTCGATCGACATCATCCTGCAGCACTTGGCGAGCGCGGTGAAAGAGGGCAAGGCCCAGGTGGCCGAGCAGCCCAAGGAAGAAGCCGCCGACCAGGCCGTTCCCAGCGACCGGTAGCCCGTGGCACCGGTTGCAGGGCCTGTTGACTCTGCCGGAGATGTTCTCCGGTCAGAGTCCGCGTCGAGGCTGTGATCTATTGTGGGATAGGCTTCCAGGCTGTCTGGTTTGCAGGCTGTCTGGAGAGGAAATGACAGGCTGGAAGCCTGTCCCACGATTTTTTCAACGCCTCGTCGGGGGGCGAACTCCTCGGCCATGCGGTGGTGCGATCGGGTCGGGCGCACTGGCTCTGGCAGATGAAGGCTTGGCGAGGGGGTCGGCTCGGACCTGTTGGCGAGACGATCTCTCTCCTACGATACAAAGCGATAGAGGGCGTCCCGATCTGTGAACAAGACCGGCTTCCTGCGGAAGTTGGTGGGGTTGGGTCGCAGGGGCGGTTTGCGGGTCCGGGCGAGCCGAGCCGGGGTCCATCAAGTCAGGGCAACAACGATTTCTGTTCGCGGCGAACATTGTCCGCGGTGTTCGGTTTTTTTGGTGGAAGGACAAGTCACTATGGCGGCAATCACGGCGGAAGCGGTCAAGGCGCTGCGCGAGATCACCGACCTCCCGATGATGGAATGCAAGAAGGCGCTGACGGAGGCCGATGGCGATCAGGACAAGGCGATTGCCCTGCTCCGCGACCGCGTGAAAGGCCTGGCGCTGAAGTTCAAGGACCGAGCGACCTCGGAAGGTCGGGTCCATACGATGAAGTCGGCCGATGGCTCGCTGGGTGTGATGATCGAACTGCAGTGCGAAACGGCACCGGTCGCCAAGAACGAAGACTTCCTGCGGGTGGCCGACCAGATGTGCAAGCAGTTGCTCGTCGGTCCGGGCGCCTCGACGCCGGAAGAACTGCTGGCCCAGACGGCTCCCGATTTTCCCGGCAAGAAGCTGGGCGAGATGCTCGATGAGGTGTTCAACAAGATCCGTGAAAAGATGGTGCTGGCCCGCGTGATCCGTCTGCCCGGGCCGATTGGTGCCTACACGCACCACGACGGCAAGCTGGGCGTGCTGTTCCAGGCCAAGGGAACGGTCAAGGACGAAGAGGTGCTGAAGGGCGTCGCGATGCAGATTGCGGCCCTGAAGCCCAAGGTTTGCCTGTCGTCGGAACTCGACCCGGTTGCGGTCAAGGAAGAACATGCCCGGCAGATGGCGGCGGCGAAGGCCAGCGGCAAGCCGGAGAATGTGCTCGAGAAGATGGTCACCGGCAAGATGCGGACCTACTTCGCCAACGAAGGCGTGCTGGTCGATCAGCCGTACGTGAAAGAGGATTCAAAGACGGTCGAAAAGGCGCTCGCCGATGCGGGCGTGACGGCCGTGGGTTACACCCGCTGGTACCTCGGTCAGTCGTAAACGGGGGCCGACGTCGCAGGACCGCGGTGATCGTGGAATGAATGAACTGACGCCTGGAGGGCGGCCCCTGCATTGGCGAAGGGGCCGTCCTCTGTTGATTTTGGGGCAGCGCTGTTTTTGGGGCAGTGCTGATTTTAGGACGGTCTGATGTTCCGATGCGGACTGGCCGGGGAGACGACGGATGTCGACATCTGGGAATGAACTGGCGGCACCGACGAGCGGGAAGCGGCTGCGTGTGCTGTTGAAAATCAGCGGCCAGGCCTGCTGCCGGACCGGGGAAACCGGTCTGAGTATTCCGCAGATTTCGCTGATTGGCGAACAGATCAAACGGGTGGCGACGCAGGCCCAGTTGGCGATCGTGGTTGGCGGGGGCAACATCCTGCGCGGGCGGGATCTCTCGGGCTACAAAGAGATCGTCCGGCCGGCCACGTCGCACTACATGGGGATGCTGGCGACGGTGATCAATGCCCTCGCCCTGCAGGAGGTGCTGGAAAGCCTGGGTGTGGCGGCGCGGGTTCAGAGTGCACTGCGGGTCGACAATGTCTGCGAGCCGTACATCCGCAGGCGGTGCATGCGGCATCTGGAGAAAGGCCGTGTGGTGATTCTGGCGGGGGGGACGGGGAGTCCGTTCGTCACCACAGACACCGCGGCGGCGCTCCGCGGGCGCGAACTCGATGCCGATGTCCTGCTGAAGGCGACGAAGGTCGATGGCGTCTATGCGGAAGACCCGGTCAAGAACCCGCACGCGGCCCGCTATTCGGAGATCAGTTACGACGAGATGCTGGCGAAGAATCTGCAGGTGATGGACGCGATGGCGATCCAGCACTGCCGCGAGCAGAATCTGCCTGTGGTGGTGTTCGACTACACGCGACCGGGTAATATCGAACGGGCAGTGGCTGGCGAGCGGATTGGCACGCGGATCGTGGCGCAAACCCGGCTGCCGGGAGCGTAGTGCCCGGTTTGTCGAGCAGGGTCTGGGCGAAACGAACCCGACAGGCGTTTGAACTTCGAGATGGAGAGAGGGGCGGCTCATGACGCGCGACGATGTGCTGATGGACACGGAAGAGCGAATGGAAAAAGCGGTCGGGAACTTCCAGCACCAGTTGCAGGGAATCCGCACCGGCCGGGCGACGAGCGGCCTCGTCGATACGATCAAGGTCGACTACTACGGCTCGCAGACGCCGATCAAGCAGTTGGGCAGTATTACCGTCCAGGACGGCACGCAGATCGTCATTCGTCCGTTCGACGCCGGGGCGCTGGGGGCGATCGGCAAGGCGATTCAGAATAGCGATGTGGGGCTGGCCCCCAATTCCGACGGCCGGGTGATTCGGCTGAATGTTCCGCCGCTGTCGACGGAACGTCGCAAGCAGATGGTGGGCCGCGTGAAGGAGCTGGCGGAAGAGGCCCGCGTCGCGATCCGGAACATCCGCCGCGATGGGAACAAGCACGCCGAGACGCTGGAAAAAGACAGCGTGATCACCGAGGACGACCTCAAGGCCCTTAAGGATGAAGTGCAGGAGCTGACCAAGACCTACGAAGGCAAGGTCAACACGCTCGCCGCTGCGAAAGACAAAGAGGTGATGGGGGACTAGGGCTCTGTCACCTCCAGAAACAGGGGTAGCGGAACTCGTGAGAGTTCCCAAGACTCGCGCCTGGACTGCATCAGCCAATCTCTGCCAGACGATCGGGCGGACATCTGCCAGCCGAAGTGAAACCTGGCTGACGTCGATCTGCGAGGGCGACCTGCAGGCGGGGGCCTGCCTCCGTCATTGCGATTAGGTGCGGGATTGGCTTCCCGTCTGTCGAGTTGCCGGCCTTTGCGGCGCTGGAATGACAGGCTGGAAGCCTATCCCGCTTTTTTCACAGCCCCTGCGTGCCTGTTGTCGAACTCAGTTCACTTCGGCGGGGCGGTGGACTGGCTTCACGGTGACCGGCACCTGCGTGTGGAGCGTGCAGGGGAGCCAGTGCGGCTGGGTGAGCGGGCGGTCGGGCACGTCGATCAGAACGGGCAGCCGCCGCAGCGGGTGGGCCGCGTCGTAGTAGAGGGTAATGGCCGGGCGGGCGATCACCTGGCGGTCGGCCAGCATCGCATGGAGAATCCCTGCCAGTTCGGCCGAGAGGTCGCCGTAGAGAACGCACTGTTCGTCGTCGCCGACCTGAAGCCCGCACTCGCCTTCGACGGGCAGATACGGACGGAGCAGATCGACGATCTCGGGGAACGTCACCGGCTGGTAGATTGCGACATACTCGCGAATCACCCCCGCATGATCCCCGCGCAACAGCCGGTCCGCCCAATCGGTCTCCGGCCAAAATTGGGCGGAGGCCGTTCCTTGTGAAGCGCTGCCCGGAGAACCGGCCGGTGCGGAGGCATCGGCAGCTCGCTCGGTGGGTGTTGGCAACGAGGGGTTCGCCCCTGACGCTCGTTGATCCCGTCGCATCGATCATCCTCCAGACTGGGTGGAACTGGAGGTTACCGCAGCGACAGGGCGGATGCGAGTCTCACGTGTCTATGGAACGCCCTGAACAGCAAGTGCGGGTTCGCTCACTCCGGCTGTGTCGATCACGGCGATCGAATCTGATGGGGCAGCCGCGCCGGTCGTTGGTCCGCTGCGATCGTTCGAACCGGAGAAACCGTGCTGGATGAGCGCGTCCTCCAACTGTTCGATAAGGACGGCATATTCGATCGGTTTGGGAACAAACGTATCGCATCCACACGATTTCATCCGGGCAATGTTTTCGCGCATCGCATCCGCCGAGCAGGCGACCACCGCCCCGCGATATCCCGCCGCCCTTAAGCGCCGAGTCGTCGCATAACCGTCGAGGCGGGGCATCTGCATATCCATCATAATCGCATCGGGACGGAGGAGTCTCGCTTCCCGCAGGGCGTCGAGGCCGTCGACGGCCTCGAACACTTCGCAGCCGGCCCGCTTGAGAAACAGACTGAGCAACTGGCGGTTCGTGTCACCGTCATCAACGATCAGAATGCGGCGACCGACCAACAGCGGCGACTCGATCGGTCCCTCCGTTGTTCCACTGCGGACCCGCTCGCGGCGCGGAGCACCCCAGGGAATACTGGTGAGGTCTCCCATCGCGACAGTCGCCGTGAAGCAACTGCCCACGTTGGCCTGGCTCTGGACGGTGACCGTTCCTCCCAGGGCTTCGCACAATTGCTTGCTGATGGCCAGCCCCAGGCCCGTCCCACCAAACTGTCGGGTGACGCTGCCATCGGCCTGCGAGAACGGCTGGAACAGCTTGGCGATTCCCTCGGGAGTAAGGCCGCAACCGGTATCCGCGATTCGAAACTCAATCAGCCCCTGTCCGGCGGGCGATGGGGCGGCCACATGGATCGCGACGCTCCCTTTCGAGGTAAACTTGACCGCATTACCAACCAGATTGATGAGCACCTGTTTCAGACGCTGCGCATCGGTCGAGATCTGGGCAGGCAGGTCCGTGTCGTAGACGAGGCTGAGTGCCAGGCCCTTTTCCTGCGCCCGGGCGCCCATCGTCGAGACAATCTCTTCCAGCAGTTCCGAGACGTTCGTCGGCTGACGATCGGTCTGCAGCTTTCCGGCTTCGATCTTGGACAGATCGAGAATGTCGTTGATCAGCCCCAGCAGGTGGGTTCCGCTGCGATGGACGATGTCGAGCAGCTCGAGCTGGCTGGCCCGGTCGAGGGTCTCGCCTTCGACTCGCAGGATGTCCACGAAACCCAGGACCGAGTTGAGCGGCGTTCGAATCTCGTGACTCATGTTGGCCAGAAACAGGCTCTTCGCTTCATTGGCCGCGTTCGCGGTGCGGTACGCATCGCGGAGCTGGTCATTTCTCGCTTCGAGCTGACGGGCCTGCTTTTCCAGTTGTCCAAGCAACAGCGCCTGCTGACGCTCGGACTGCCGGCTGCGACCGGCATTCCATTCGCTGATTCCAGTGCCGATCAGAATGGGCACCACCAGCAGTCCAAACACGAGATAGTTGGCGCGGGTCGAGGCATATGCTTCGGCGACATCGATTTCGAAGGCGATGCCGAAGCCGAACTCGGGGAACCAGCGCCAGGCTCCTACCACAGGGACGCCGCGATAGTCGTTGTAGCCCCAACTGTCCAGGCCCGAGTTGCCGTAAATCGCGCTGGCGCACATGCGGGTGAGCGGACGGTCGACACCCGCGCGAATGGCAGCCAGGGGATTTCGGGTCAGATCTACTTCGGGATCCCTCACCCGCACGCGCAGCGTTGTGCTGGTGCCTTTCCCGACGGGCAACAGCCCCAGGCGGCTGAGATCCGCCACGAAGCGACTGTTGGAGATCATGAAACCGGCGCGATTGAACGCATAGGTTTCTCCGGTTTCACCCAGTCGCCCGACCTCCAGAATCCTGGAAAATCCCTGATCTGGAGACTGGGTGAGATACAGAATCGCCACCGGTTCTTCGCCGCGTTCGTCCATGATCGGTGCGGCGATCAACAGAATCGGCTGGCCCTGAAGGGATTGCCCCTCGAGACCAGCGAGGGGAATCGGGCAGGCCACGGGGGCCAGCAGTGCCGCCTGGCCCGCCTGCAACTTTTCCCAGGCCGCGGAGCCTGGTCCAGGAACATGGCCCGACAGACTGTCCGTTCCGGGAGCGGCAAGCACCGCGCCGCGTAGGTCGGTCACGAAGAAGCTGTTGTAGCCGTAGGCCCGGCAGAAGACTTCCATCTCACGTCTGAGGGCTTCGCAGGCAGCGCTTGCGCCGGGGGTGACGACATCGGCTTCCTGTTCCAGGCGCAACTGGTCGATGTGAGTTCGAACCGCGTGTTGCCGGGACTGTACAATCGCGTCGCTCTGTCGATCTGCCGCCCAATTGGTCAGCGTGAACGAGGTGGAATCCAGCCCCGATCGCAACTGCGCGGCGACCTGTTGCTCGGCCAGGCGGGTGATCAGGAACAGGCCGGCAACCGCAAACAGCGCGGCGATGGGAATCATGACCAGAAGCGGACGCCCCAGGAGAGTGGAAAGCAACCTCCCCGCGCAAAGCAGCCGACTCTTGAGAGCCTCGGCCGGCGAATTCCGCGTCCCCGTTCCAGTCTGGGCAGTCATCGTTCCAGTCTGGGCAGTCATGATGGTCCGAACGGTCGAGAAACGGGAGAACGACCCGAGTAAGAAATGCTGTCCGACAACTCTGCTATTCCAGAAACGGTAGTTCGCGGTTCAGGCGGCGATGGACAATTGCCACCGGAAGTTCCTGTGGTCTGAGGGCCTTTTCTTCCCTCGGCCCCGTACGACCCACACCCACCCAGTGCCGTTTCGAACGATTTCTCCGGAAGTAACGCCTCTTACAAGGCCCCGCGTGTTGACTTGGTAAAAACCCGGAGACGCTCCATATCGCGGAAGCCGTGAGGCTTCCCCCGCGGTAGCGGCCCCATTCCTCCCGATCACCCCCGCCGGACACATCGTCGCTCCTCTTCCGCTAAGCTGTACCAAAGCCCTTTGTAATTCCCCCGCCACCGCACTTCCCCTCCATGCCCGCACTCACCACCGCTTATCTCGTCCGTCACGGAGCCACGTCTGCGAACGAACGCCAGCCGTTCGTCCTGCAGGGCGATGCGATCGATCTCCCGCTCAACGAGAATGGCCTCCGCCAGGCCCAGGACCTGGGACGGTTTTTCGCCTCGCGGGGACTGCGGGCCGCCTACTCCAGCCAGATGCTGCGGGCCCGGCAAACGGTCGAGGCGATTGCCGCCGAGGCCGAACTGGTGCCCACCGCGCTGCCTGGGCTGCAGGAGTGCAATGTGGGCGTCTGGGAAGGGCTCGACTGGGACACGATTCGAGCCCGACATCCCGAGGCCTGCCAGGCCTTTTTGACCGACCCGGCCGTCCATCCCATGCTCGGGGGCGAGTCGTACCAGCATGTGCTGGAGCGTGTCCTGCCCGTCTGGAACGAGCTCGTCGCGCGGCATGCCGGCGAAGCGTTTGTCCTCGTCACTCACAACGTGGTGAACCGCGTCTTGCTAGCCAGCTTGCTCGGCCTCGAGCTACGACAAGGGGCACTCCTCAGACAGCGCAACGGCTGCGTCAACCTCATCGAGATCGTCGGCGATAAGCCGCACGTCATTACCGTCAACTCGGCCTTTCACCTGACCGATCCGCCGTCCGCCGCCTGGTAACCCGCGCCCCGACCGACCGAATCCCAAGGGAACAGTTTGTAGCGCAACACGTGAGAGTTCCGCGACAGAGCCCGCTCGCGTGCGAGCAGGCAGAGCGTGTCCACGCGGAAAAATCGCACTAACTCGCCGGGGTCGCCAACAGCGTTTCGCCGGCTTGCCGCCGAGCGAGGTGCGCCAAACTCGCGGTTACGGTCCGCCGGGCCACCACCGCATCCCGAATCGTGCCGGCGAACGCATCCGGATCGGGCACCCCTGCGCAGGTGAGTCGTAAAGTCCCTTCCGCCGATCGAACCAGAACGGTCCCCGTACGATACAGCGACTCCCACTCCGACCGGATCACTTCCACGGTTCCAACGTCGTCCAGAGGCACTGCCTCGACCAATGCATTTCCGATGGACCGCCGTCGCTCAACGGCTGACGTCGTCAACACGTACTTCTCGCCAATCACTTTCTGCAACCCATACAGACTCGCCACCAGCGGCGCGGTCGGCAGGCAGTAGAGCAGATAGGAGAGCTTCGTCCCCGCGACCCGCAGCGGGATCGATTCGTACAGCCGCCCCAGCCAGCGCCCGACAGGCCAACGGGCAATCGACGGATACACCACGCACAGGAGCGTGGGGCTGGGGGCGGGAGCAGCAGACACGGATTGGCAACTCGCAGGAAACAGATCTGTCCGCTCGGAGAAATCCCCAGAGTGACAGGCCGTCAAAAGAGCCGGCTAAACCTTGACCGTCATCCGGCACAGATCGAGCATGGCATCTGGATTGAGGGAAAAGAGCTGATCGACCACGGCGGCCGTGTATGCGGAGAGTTCCTCGGCATTTCTCGGTCCCGCCTGGAGACGGGCCGGACGCTTGTCGCCCGCGGCGACCGGGTGACTTTGCACCGACAGCGTCGAGAAATCGTACACGCCAAACATCACTTCCGGCGTCTTGCCGCCGATGCGATCGAGTTCCCGTCGCAGTTCGAGGGCCGAGATCGCCGCATTCACGAACACCGCGACGGTCACCAGCACCGAGCGATATTCGGGGTTGCTGGTGAAGTCGGCCCCGGCCCGCTTTTCAATCGCCCGGGCCGCGCCACGCACGGCAATCTGAATCTGATCGACCAGCGACCGCAGCGAGAAGGTGAAGGCAATGTCCGAGAAGTCGTCGGGAGACAGGTAGGCATCGACGGCGGCGGTCACCGCACCGCATTTCGAGTGGCCCAGCACCACGACGATCTGCAATTGCGAACCAAGATTCCGGACCGCAAAGTGCAGCGACCCCAGGCACTCCGACCCCAGGACGTTCCCCGCGATCCGCAGGACGAACAGGTCGTTGAACGATTGATCGAACACGGCCTCTGTCGGCACGCGGGCGTCCGAGCAGCCGAGCACCACCGCGAACGGAGCCTGGTTCGGCATCGCCCCTTCGTAGAGCGGCAGTCCCATCGACATCGGACAGACCGGGATAATGATCGGGGCGTGGGTCCCTTGCCCCAGCGTTCGCTCCTGCATCTTGCGAACGATCCCCGCAAAGCGGTCATTCCCCGAGAGCAGTTCCTTCCGCGCCGCTTCTGGCGTGGGGAAACTCCGCGGAGCCAGTGGGGCATACGGGTCGTAGCGGTAGATCACATCCATGATTCGTTCCGATTTGAGATGACAGCGGCAGCAGTCCAGTTCGAACACAACACAATCGACCACCCGCCCTTATTGCGGAATCGCCGCCTGGGCGACCACCGGTTGCGGAATGGCCAGGGCGGCCCTGCGTCGTCGTTCCGCAAAATCAGCCAACTGACCGGTATCGCGGGCAATCGTCAGCGTCAGGGCCTCCAGGTTCAGGCAGTTCTCTTCCGTTCCGAACGGGTCTTCAATTTCGACGCTGGCCTCTTCCATCCCCAGGAGGCCCAGCGACACAATCCCCACCAGCAAAGGCGTCCACCAGCCACAGCGTTCGCAGAGCACCAGCGGCAGCGTTAACAGATACGCGAGAATAATCTGCTTGAGCATGACCACATACGCGAACGGCATCGGCGTCTTTTGAATCTTTTCGCAGCCTCCCTGCGCATCAACCAGCAGGCTCAGCAGTTGTTCCATGTGGCGGACCATCTGCGGTTCGAGTTGGCCGTTCCGGCGGTACCGGTGAATCCATTCCGAGATCGCCGCCGCGACACCCGTCGGCGGATTGCCAAACCGGATCGCCTCGCGACAGACATCTCCGGAGAGATACACGTCCGCCTCGAGCATGTCGCGCTGCCCCTGCAGAGACCGTCTCAGGCAGATGACATAGCCCGTCACCAGCCCGGCCAGTTCTTCCCCGCCATCTGTCTGCTCGCAACCCACGCGGACCAGGTTCCGCGACGTGTTGATGATCATCCCCCAGTGCGATCGCCCTTCCCAATACCGGGCGTTTGACGCGTTCATCCGGAACACGATCAGAAATCCGACCAGCGACCCCACAAACGTGTGCCCCAGCGGATCCAACTGCAGGAAGTGCTTGTCGTCGAACAGCCCAAAGTCGACCGCCCCCTCATAAATCGCCTGCACGAGAAGCGCATAGACGATAATGATGAGGATGCGCCGGCCAGCGATGCGCACGGCGGTACCGTGCCACGAAAACGTGTTCTTCCACCAGCTTTTGCGGTTGTACTCGATCATCCTGGCATGGCTCGATCTCGGAAACGGGCGCGAACGGAAGTGTAGTCGGTCGCCCACCCAAAAGGAAAAACGACCACGTCAATTCAACGAACTCCAATCCGATGCTGGCAGGCCGCGGCACTCCGTCTGGTGTCCACTCCCGACACACCTTTCAAGCCACTGGCAGCCGCCGCGATTCCCGCGCCAATCCCTCTGACAAAAACCCGATCACCCGCGGGGCGACATGATTGAAGTAGTCCCAGGTGTGTCCCCCGGCCGTGGTGGTCAGGTCGGATTCATGAGGAATTCCCGCCGATGACAACTTGCCCAGAAATTTCTCGGCGCTGGGCAACCACTCTTCGTCCGCCGGATCGCACACGATCAACTGGTGACGCGGCCAGCCCACCCCCTGCACGCTGAGCAGTGCCGAATCCTGCCGCGCCGCCTCCGCCGTGGGGTAGATCGCGTCGAGAGGCAGCCCCCGCCCATGCCAGATGTGATACTCGATGGCCGGAGCGATCGCCGCCACCACGGGAAACTCCAGCGGCCGCTGGAACGACAGTCGGAGCACCGCCTGCCCCCCCATGCTCACTCCCAGCAGGGCAATCCGCCGGTCGCCCAGATTCCACGTCGACCGCATCCAGGGCAGCACACGGTCCATCAGATATGCGTGCGGCGTGACCTGCGGATCGTAGTCGGGTGAGATCCGGTCGACCCACCAGGCCTTCCCGCCCGGAGGACAGACGCAGACCAGCCCCGCACTCTCCAGGAGCGGCGTATAAACCGGGTTGTCCCGCAGCGTGATCTCCGCATGCCCATGCAGATACAGCACCGCCCCGGCCGGCTCAACCAGTCGGGACGGCACAAACACGGCGGTCGACTTGCCACCGACGGGCCAGTCCTGCCACCCCGGCCTCAACGATTCAGTCATAAAATGCAGCCTCAAGGAACGGTTTTCGTCACCGCATCTCAGGCAGTCGGCTTGAAACGGTCAAGCGCCGCCCCTGACAGTTGTAGCGGAAGCCGTGAGGCTTCCCCCCGCGCGGATCGCGGGTCAAGCGTTTCAAGCGCGCTGACCACGCGAGGTTCCCCGTGGTTTCCTGCCGGGCGAGCACCTGTCATACTCTGGAGACAGCGTGCGACACCCGCCTGGCCAGTACGACGGGGAATCAATCGAACCGTGTTGAAACCGCCTCCGGCCCGGCGTTCTCAGAAGTAGTCTTCGCTGCCAGATCGCGTCGGAAAGAACCGCATGGTCGAGTTGTTGCCAATTGTCGGGTCGGGACTGGTGGGCGGCGGGGCGTTCCTCGCGGTCCGCACGGTGTTTGGCCTGCTCGCCACCGACGACCTCACCCAGGACGCCGCCTGGCGCTACGATGTCTCCCGCATCAACCAGCTGCGGCAGATCGACCTGCTCTACCGCTACCTGCAGCCGATCATCCAGTTGTTCGGGCGGATCAACCGCGTCGCCTTTCCCGACCAGATGCCGCTGATGGCGCGCGAGCTGCAAGCCGCCGGCTTTCCCCGCTATTGGACCCCGCAGGAGTATCTCGGCAAGTGCCAGGTGATTGCCCTGCTGCTGGGACCGCTCTATGCGTATCTGTTCGTGCAGTTCTTCGGTCCACCCGGCACGGTGATGGCGATCCTGTTCACGCTGCTCACGGCGGTCTTTCTGCGAAGACGGCTCGCGGCGCTCGCCCGCGAACGACTCGTCCTGATCAAGCGCCGCATGCCGTTCATGCTCGACCTGGTCACGCTGTTGATGGAAGCCGGGTCGACGTTCCTGCATGCCCTGGAACGTGGCGTCAAACAGTATGAGGGCCATCCGGTCGGTCAGGAGTTGGGCCGCGTTCTGGCTGAGATCAGCATGGGAAAAGGCCGGATCGGCGCGTTCGAGGCACTCCGCGATCGCCTGAACGACGACGAGATCACCAGCATCGTCGGCTCGATCCTGCAGGGCGAACAGCTCGGAACGCCGCTCGCCAAACTCTTCCGCACCCAGGCCGATGTGCTGCGCCTTAAACGCACGCAGCGGGCCGAAACGATCGCCGGAGAAGCGGGCGTGCAGATGCTGCTGCCGGGCATTTTGGTGATGGCTTCGACCGTGATCATCATCATCGGCCCCTTCATCCTGGGATTCCTCTATGCGGATGTGTTTTAGGGCCGGGTCCCCAATCGCCGTGGATTCTCGATGGCTCGAATCTAGCCCGACGCGTCAGCGAGGGGAACCGGGGATCATCTTCCGAATCGTTATCACTAAACCCGACAAAAGGGGTAAATCAAGTATTTGTTAAATAGCACTCTATGATACACCAAATGCATACTGCACTGACTGCTGTGTATAGTTTTTGATATGCGGTCGGGAGTCGGATCACGCGCGCCCTCGCTGACGCGTCGGGCTAAAGTCCTTCCCGCATCGATCGGAGGGGAGTGGCGACGATGGGAGACGCGCTGGCATACTTTCTCACGTGGACTACCTATGGGACATGGTTGCCCGGAGACGAACGCGGGTGGGTCGAGTATCGGGGCGGCTGGCAGGAACCCGAGTTGATGTTGGAGCTGGAAGCGGCAGGACGAATGTCGGAATCGAAGTGTCTACTCGATGCCGACCAGAGGCGGACGGTCGAAGAGCAGATCGAGGAGACCTGCGTGCGGCGAGGTTGGACGCTTCTGGCGGTGAATTGCCGGTCTAACCACGTCCACGTGGTCGTGAGCGCTTCGATGTCACCTCCTGATAAGGTCAGGGGCGATCTCAAGGCGTGGACCACGCGGCGGCTCAAAGAACGGCATGACGCGTCGCGTTCGAATTGGTGGTCAGGCCGAGGCAGCGTTCGAGTATTGTTCGACGATTCCGCGCTCGAATGCGCGATCGTCTATACAAGGGAAGGCCAGGACAGGAACAAAGCAGGCGTTCGAAGAATCGGGCAACCTCCATAGCCCGACGCGTCAGCGAGGGGAACCGGGAACCATCCTCCGAATCGCTATCGCCAAGAGTCACGTAGGACACGCCACGGCAAATCTCTGCGGCGAATGCTGGCCGCAAGTTCAATCGGCTGGATAGACTCCTCCGGTCGACCGAACCAGACCGGTGGGCAGGAGCCTGCCGCATTCACATCTCACTGCACGACGCGGGAGCCGAACATGACCACTCCACAGAAGAGCTCACCCTGGTATACGTTGCTGATCGGGCTGGCTCTTGTGGGCGGCGGCGGTGGGTTGGCCTGGTATGGACAGGGGTTGGTCGACCGCGCTCTGAAGAGCGTGACCTGGCCCCAGGCGCCGGGCGTTGTGCTTTCGAGTCGTGTTGCGACCAAGCAGGAGAAGGGCAAGACCAAGTACTGGGCCGTGGTGAGCTACGAGTTCGAGTCCCAGGGCCAGAAGCGGACGGGGTCGACGATCTCGTTCGGCGGCTCCAAGTCCTCCAGTCGCCTTGAATACGACAAGATCGTCGCGAAGTACCCGGCGGGGAAAGCGGTGCAGGTCTACCACGACCCCAGCAATCCGGATATCAACGTGCTCGAGCCAGGAATCACCCTGGCCACGCGTGTGCCGCAATTCTTCGGGTACGTGTTGCTGGCCGTGGGTCTGGCCATGGTCGGATATCCGGCGGTGGCTTGGGCGATGTCGACCCCGGAACCGCCCGAGGTGATGACGCCCGAGTGAACCGGGGCTAGCTTGTCCCCTGGAGCGGGTGGGAGCACGTTTTCGCGCTCTGCCCCCGTGGAGTTCAGCGTCGGGAAGCAAGGCCATGCTGGTCCGAACTCCGGGCGCTGACGCTTCCGGCTCTTGTTGATTGCGCGAAATGCCTGATCGCGAGGGACGCGCTGTGAATCGCGCCCGGTCCCGTTTGTGCGGTGTTCGGACTGCGACCTGCCGCAGGGTGGAAATCGTGGGGGCGTGGTGACCACAATCAGGACTTCTTGGCGCGGTTCTCGCGTTGCCTGATCTTGGCGGTCTTTGCCTGTCGCGGCTTCAGTTCACAGGAGCAGCTTTTGGATACGCTCTGGGTATCTGTTTCGGTCACAGTTCTCCTCGTCCTTGTCGTCGCCATCTTCCTCTGGCGACGTGCTCGGGCGCGGCGCAGAGACGAGACGCGGCTGGTCTCGATTGTCGCCTTGCTCTCGGCGCCAAGACTGTTCGATCCGGCGATCGTGGCCAGCGTGGCGGGCAAGGTCTGGTCGCTCGATCTGGGCGACGGGTCGAGCCCCGGAGAGGACGGATTCGTCGTGGGAAACGTCGGGCCGATGACGGCGATTCATGCCGAAGGACGGATGATGATCATCAATTCGTTTCCGTCGCCTTACGTGCCCAATGTCGACGAGGTTGCCGCCTCAATCAGCGACATGCGCCGCTCGCAGTTGTTCGCCGAACACAAGGCGTGGTTTTCTATCGATGCGATGGGCGTGACCGCCAGCAGCACCGACGACGAGGTCCGCGAGTGGTATCGCCGACTGGGGCCCCTGTTTGCCGAATTGCTGGATGAACAGTGTCTGCTGTTGTTCCTGCCGGATGCCGACCAGTTGTTCGCGCTCAACGAAGAGACGGAACTCGCCTTGCGCTCGGCCGATCCGCATGGCGAGCTGAAAGCCACCGCGACGGTCCCGCTTGTGCATGTGGACGGTGACGATCCGGCACTGGCCGCCGCCGTGGCCGAGGCGCGGGCGAAGTTCCCCGAGTTTGTCGCGGCCTTTGAGGAAAAACGGGGAGAGAACTTTGGGGTCAAGGCCCCGGTCACGCGTGATGATGCGACCGAGTTCATCTGGGTGGAAGTGACCGCGATCGAAGGGACGAAGGTCTATGGCCAACTGGCCAACGAGCCGTTCCGGCTCCGCGGACTGAAGCTCGGGTCCAAGGTCGCCGTCGAAAGCAGCGAACTGAACGACTGGGGCTACATCGACCCCCAGGGGCAATTCGTCGGCGGCTTCACGGTGGCGGCTGTCAGCCAGGCCGCCGCCAAAACGAAACCGCGAAGTGAGCCGAGCTGACCTTGCAAGGATGGGATGGAGCGTTTCGGCCTGCCGGTGACTTGCCCCACCGCCCACCGATGTTCGCTACTCGCGCGGGCCGATGAATTCGCGGGCGAATGCGTCGAGCGCGTAGACTTCGACCCGGTCGATGTACTGGGGCTGGCCATCGTTGCCGCCCGGAAGTGGTTCGGTCGATCCGGCCGTGCTGACCCGCATCCGGTCCGCCGCAATCCCCTGCGTCGCGAGTAGATCGTACACGGCCCGCGCGCGGGCGTACCCCAGTTCAAAGTGGTCGTTGAACCGTGAGTCGGCCGGAAGCTCGGCCCGCGTCGTGTGTCCGCGTATGTCGATCTTGTTGGGCTTGCCCGCCAACTGCAGGACCAGTTTGTCGACGAGGCTCACAGCGGCGGGATCGAGGTCGGCTGAGCCGGGCTTGAATAGCAGCGGCCCGCCCAGACTGATCGACGCGCCTTCCCGTCCCTTGAACACACGCAGGTCCTGACCATCCGGGCCGGGAACCTTCACGCCACCTCGCCCGCGTTCGCTTTTCGACTGCGCGCCCAGCGTCATCAACTTCTTGATGGCGGAATTGTTGGCGAACGATTCGCCCGGGGGGCCGTCCGGGCCCAGTTCGTAGCCCATGCGTTTCATGATCGACGCGACCATCGCCTGGTACTTCTTGTCGCCCTTCAACTCGCTCAGCGACACGAGCATGATGAAGAACGTCAGCAAGAGCGACATCATGTCGCCATAGGTGACCACCCATTCAGGGACGCCCGGCGGCGGATCTTCCTTAATGGCCATGTCACGGCATCCCTGCCAATTGGGAACTGAGGCTTCGGAATTCCATGTCCGTCGCAGTCCACGCCCGCGGGAATGGCTCGCCCTCCGGGCGCCGACGCCTCCGGGCGCGAAGATCGCGACAGTCGCATAACGCAACCCTCGCTGACTGGGCGCGTATCGACCACCTGGGCAGCCGGCATGAGCGCAAATTGGCAGGCCGCAATACAAAGAAGCGGACCGTACCGGCTCGGGACGCATGGTCAACCGGGATTGCCCTCCCCAGGCGGCAATTCCAGTTGGTGCGGCTGACGAGACGGTACGGTCCGTACGGGAGGAAGCCTGACCACACGCCCTGGAGGCGTCGCGAAACAGGCAGCCTAATTTCTCAGTGGAATCAATAACCGGCCGGTTCGGCAGGCAAACGTATCGCCAGAATCGGCGAGATGATCAAAAAAGCCGACCGGCGGGTCAGGCCGGTGGCACTTGAAAGGTGAACCACGAGTGGTTGGATTGGTCGGGTCAAGCGTGGTTCACGACCTGGGGAATAGCAGCCTCCATGCCACTCGCGATCGAAAAATCCACTGCCCCCTCAAGCTGCTTCCAGGAAACGACTTACGACGCGAAACACTGGCCGACCTCGATTCGGATCAAGAGTCCCGGTGTGTTGTCGAATCACCTCATGCCGCCGAACCAACCGCCGCTAACTCGTGTCCTGCAATGCAGTTGAGTCTCTGTACCGGCTGACGTTGACGTTGAGGTGTTTTCGCCACGCTGTCTTCACGACGCCAAGGGCCCGGAAATGCCGTGTGCGGCTGCGCGAGGACGGGCTCATTTGGTAGAATCTCCTAGCATCATGACTGCCTTAGCGTTCCACCCCGAGACCTTTGACGCGATGTCCAGCTCGGGCTTCACCATGGGGGCGACCTCGTTCGCCGACCCCGCCGATTCGCTCCGCCGTCGGCTCGAGGGCGCCTCCCGCCTGGTCGAGATGACGCGTCGCCTTGCGGCCGAGCACGACATCCAGCGGATTCTCGAAATCGTCGCGACCGAGTGCTGCCCGGCCATTGGGGCCGAGCGCTCCAGCCTGTTCCTCTACGACGCGGAAAGTCGGGAAGTCTACACCCGTGTCGCCTCGGGCCTGGTGGTCGAGGAAATTCGCCATTCGATCGACCATGGGATTGTGGGCTGGGTGGTGCGGCACCGTCAGTCGGCGACAGTTCAGGATGTCAAAACCGATCCCCGCTGGAACCCGGCGCCCGATCATCAGACCGGGTTCGCCACGCACAACATCCTGGCGGTGCCGGTGTTTGCTCCGGGGGACGATCGCGTGCTGGGCGTGCTCGAAGTCTGGAACAAACGCACGCTGTTCGACGCCCACGACGAGCATCTGCTGCAGGCATACGCCGCACATGTCGGGGCCGCGCTCTGCCGCCAGGCGCTGCAGTCGCAAGTGCTGCAGTCGCGCGAGCTGGAGCAGTCGCTCCAGGCGGCGCGGGACGTTCAGGCCAGCTTTTTGCCGCAGCGGCTGCCGCAGGTGGCCGGGTATGAACTGGCCGCCTGGTGGCAGCCTGCCGAGGCGGTGGGGGGCGACTATTACGACGTCGTGCCCCTGCCCGATGGCCGCCTGGCGCTGACCGTTGCCGATGTGAGCGGTCACGGGCTGGGCCCCAGCCTGATCATGGCGTCCGCCCGGGCCATGCTGCATGTGCTGTCGCAAACCTCGTCGCGGCCGGGACGGATTTTGAATCTCTTGGCCCGCACGATCGTGCCCGACCTGCAACTGGGCCGGTTCATCACGATGCTGGTCGCCTCGTTTGATCCGATCCGGAACGAACTGCGGTATGCGAATGCCGGGCATGGCCCCGCGTTCCTGTTCCGACGGCGGACTCAGCAGTTCCACGACCTCGCCACGACAGGCATGCCGATTGGTATCGCCGAGACCCGCTGTCGGGAGCTGTCCGAACCGTTGAAGATCGAGCCGGGCGACCTGCTCGTACTCGCCACCGATGGAACCGTCGAACAGCGAGGCGCCAGCCGGGAACTGTTTGGCAAAGACCGCTTGCTCGAGCTTGTGCGAGAGTCGCAACATCTTCCCGCCGCGGAGATCGTGCGGGTCATCCGCGAGGCGATTACCGAGCGCTACACCGGTGCCCACCCGGACGACGACGTCACGCTGCTTGTGCTGGAGCGAAAGCAACCGACTGCGTAGTCCGGGCAGTGATCCCTCCGGGCGCTGACGCTTCGGGCTCTCCTGCAAGCTTGGATTCGTCAGCGCCCCTGCTTTCGCAATCGTGTAGAGTGCCGTGCCAGCGGGTCTGTCCCGGTTGTTCTGTGCCTGTTGTTCTGAATTCGCCCCAAGACGGTCGTGACGCCCTATGACTTCCAGCCCCACTCCCCTTGTCGGCGTCATCATGGGCAGCAAGTCCGATTGGGACACGCTGCGGCATACCGCGGACGTCCTGACCGAGTTCGGTGTGCCGCATGAATGCCGAGTCGTCTCGGCACATCGCACACCGAAACTGATGGTCGAGTACGCCGAAACTGCGCAGTCCCGCGGGCTGGAAGTGATCATTGCCGGCGCGGGGGGAGCGGCCCATCTGCCGGGAATGGTGGCTTCCGAAACGCTGCTGCCGGTGCTGGGCGTACCGGTTCAGAGCGCGGCCCTCAATGGGCTCGATTCGCTGCTGTCGATCGTACAAATGCCGGGCGGCATTCCGGTCGGTACACTGGCGATCGGGAAAGCGGGGGCGAAAAATGCCGCCCTGCTGGCGATTCGGATACTCGCCAATTCCCGGCCCGAGCTCCGCGAGAAACTGGCGGCGTTCGTGGCCGCTCAAACGGCGAAGGTACTAGGGGATTCTCTCTCGTGACTGATGTGATTCTTCCGGGAGCCGCGGTCGGTGTTCTTGGCAGCGGGCAGTTGGGACGGATGTTTGCGATCGCGGCCCGCCGCATGGGCTATCGCGTCCATACGTACTCGCCCGATACCGACACGCCGACCGGCCAGATCGCCGATGTCGAAGTGGTCGCCGAGTACGACGACCTCGACCGCGTCCGCGAGTTTGCCCGCCAGGTGCGCGTGGTGACGTTCGAATTTGAGAACGTCCCCGCGGCGACGGCGGCCGCCTGCGCGGAAGTCACGCTGGTCCGGCCGGGCGGAGCGGTCCTGCATACCACGCAGCATCGCCTGCGCGAGAAAACGTTCCTCAGGGAATCCGGTTTCCCGGTGACCCCCTTCGCCCACGTGAAATCCCTGGAGCAGCTCGAAGCCGCCCTGGCGCGACTGGGAACACCCGCTGTTCTCAAGACGGCCGGCTGGGGTTACGACGGCAAAGGCCAGGTCAAGATTCAATCGCCAGGTGAGGCGGGTGCGGCCTGGTCGAAGCTGGAGACGAGCGAGGCCGTGCTGGAGGCCTGGGTGCCGTTCGAGCGCGAGGTCTCAGTTGTCGCAGCTCGGGGCGTCGATGGCTCGTTCGCGCATTTCGGTCTATTGGCCAACGATCACGTGAACCACATCCTCGACATCACCGTCGGCCCCGCTCCGGTGAGCACCATCATTCGTGACCGGGCCATCGAGATTGCCCGTGGTGTCCTCGAACAACTGGATGTCGTCGGCGTGCTCTGTGTCGAGTTTTTCCTCAAGCCCGATGGCGAGCTGGTCATCAATGAACTCGCCCCTCGGCCGCACAACTCGGGGCATCTTACGTTTGATGCCTGCGTGACCAGTCAGTTCGAGCAGCAGTTGCGTGCGATCTGCGGATTGCCGCTCGGCTCGACCGAGTTTCTCAGGCCCGCCGCAATGGCGAACCTGTTGGGCGACGCCTGGGAACACGGCGAGCCGGACTGGGCCGCCGCCTGCGGCTTCCCGGACGTCAAGCTGCACCTTTACGGAAAGCTCTCGGCACGACCCGGGCGGAAAATGGGCCACCTGACCGCCCTCGCTCCCACCGCCGAAGAAGCCCGCCAACTCGTCCTCGCGGCCCGCCAGGCGCTGACGAAGTCGCATCCGATTCGATGAGTGCCAGCCAGTCCGAGCCAGTCACTCCGGGCTTCGCGACGTGGAGTTGTATTCAGGCCTGCCTTCTCTATCGGTGATGTGTCCATGTCCTTCCACCTCGTCGATACCCACTGCCATCTCGATGAAGAGTCGTTCGGGATTGATCGCGACGATGTCGTTGCGCGGGCGGTGTCGGCCGGGGTGACCCGGATGGTGACGATCGGCACGACGGTGGCCTCGAGCCGCGCGGCGATCGCGCTGGCGAAGTCTTATGCGCCGCATGTATTCGCCGCTGTCGGGATCCATCCCAACTATGTGGCCCAGGCGGCGGACGACGACTGGGACCGAATTCGCGAACTGGTTCGTGAACCAGGCGTGGTGGCGATTGGAGAGACTGGCCTCGACCGATACTGGGATCACACACCGCTTGCGGCGCAGCAGGATTTTTTTGATCGACATCTCACTCTCTCGCGTGAGACGGGGTTGCCGTTTATCGTCCATTGCCGCGACGCCGAGACCGAGACCGTGGCCCAGCTGGTGGCCACGTCGAAGCTGGGGGCTCTCAACGGACTCATGCATTCGTTTGCCGGTTCCCTGGAAACGGCCCGAATCTGCCTCGAACTGGGGCTGTATCTTTCGTTTTCCGGGATGGTGACGTTCAAAAAATCGGCAACCCTGCGGGAAGTTGTCGCGACCGTCCCCGCCGATCGGCTGCTGGTCGAAACCGATGCACCGTATCTGGCCCCCTCCCCGCATCGGGGCAAACGGAACGAGCCCGGCTACACCCGGCATACGCTGGCCTGCATCGCGGACCTGCGGGGAGAGCCGGTCGAGCAGTTGGCCCGGCAGACGACAGAGAACGCCCGCAGGCTGTTTGGCTGGACGATTGCCGAGTGACAGTAACGCAGGTCTCGGCCACCCCGGAGACGCCCCTGATCCGACCGATGGATTGCGGGTGAAAGGCCCTTGCCGAGGAATCGGCAAAACTGCCTTGTCGAAAGGGGGCCAATTCGTCATTCTCACCGCGCAAAGGGCGCGACGGAAAAGTTTGCCCGGATTGCAGTTTACACACTTTTTTGACTCGGATATACGAGCGTATCTCAGTCGCGATCTTCCAGAATCCGGTTTCGGCCGGGGGCGTCGCCTGCGGTCTTGGTTCAAGACGCGCGGGGCAGTCGTCCGTCCGCATTGGACATTTAAAGTTGGACAGTGGAAGACCTCGCGGTCGAGCGACACCCTCCGAGTCATAAGCCTCTTTGTTTGACCTATCACAGCCAACCCGCGGAATGTCCCGGAGAGGACGCCGATCAGAAGGAGACTGTTGTGTCCACGGATGAAATCGCCAGCAAGGTTATGGACATTGTCGCCGAGCAACTTCAGGTGGATCGGGGCTCGTTGTCGCTGGAGAAGTCGTTTCTTCAGGACTTGAAGGCCGACTCGCTCGACCTCGTCGAACTCGTGATGGCGTTCGAGGACAAGTTCAACATCAGCATCCCCGACGAAGACTACGAAAAGATCAAAACCATCGGCGATGCCGTGAACTACATCCTCGAAAAGAAGAAGTAACCGGTTGACACGCGGGCGGAGCCTCTCCATTGCGGGTTGCCTCCGCGCGGAAGAAACCACGCCTTAGCCTCTCCGTTCGCCACTCTCCCCGGGTGGCGAGCCAATCGCGGGAACCCGACGGATCCGATTCCACTCGTTTGGATCGGGTCCCGAAGTCCCGGCTGTCCGCCGCGAGCCGTTCCGGTTTCGCAGACTCCTTCCCCATTCGTCGCTTCTCCGCAGGATTCACGGGATGACCAGGCGTGTCGTCGTCACTGGAGTTTCGGTCGTCACTGCCCTCGGGCAGGAGACGGGCGAATTCTGGGAGCGCCTTTGCGCCGGCAAAAGCGGCATTGGCCCGATCCAACGGTTCGACACGACCGAGTTCAAGGTCACGTTTGGCGGTGAAATCAAGGATTTCGACCCCACCGACCTGATCCCCGGTCGCGACGCCAAGAAGATGGACCGGTTCGTGCAGTTCGCCGTCTATGGCGGGATCAAGGCGGTCAAGCAGTCGGGAATCGACTTCACCACGGGCGATCCGTACCGCTACGGTGTGATGACGGGCAGCGGAATCGGCGGCCTGCACGAAATCGAAGAGCAGCATTGCGTGCTGTTCGATCGCGGCCCCAACCGCGTCTCTCCGTTCATGATTCCCAAACTGATGGTCAACGCGGCCAGCGGGAACCTCTCGGTCTTCTTCGGTCTCAAAGGTCCCAATAGCGCCGTCGCCACCGCGTGTGCCAGCGCCTCGAATGCCATCGGTGATGCCTTCCGCTGGATTCAGCATGGCCAGGCGGATGTTTGTGTCGTGGGCGGCAGCGAGTCGGCCATGACGCCGATGGGCCTCTCGGGGTTTGCCCGGATGAGTGCCCTGTCGACCCGCAACGACGATCCGACCCGCGCCAGCCGGCCATTTGATAAAGACCGCGATGGCTTCGTGATGGCCGAAGGCGCCGGCATGGCCGTCATCGAAGAGTACGAGCATGCTCGGAAGCGCGGCGCGCCGATTCTGGCCGAACTGCTGGGCTACGGCATGAGCGCCGATGGCAGTCATATGACCTCGCCCGACCCCGAAGGTCGCGGAGCCGCTCGCGCCATGCACAATGCCCTGGTCGATGCGAAGCTCGATCCGGCTGACATTCACTACATCAATGCGCACGGCACCAGCACGCCCCAGGGCGACAAAGCCGAAACCTGTGCGATCAAGACGGTGTTCGGCTCGAGTGCCAAGCGCGTGGCCGTCTCGAGCACAAAGAGCCAGTTGGGACACCTCCTGGGCGCTTCTGGCGGGGTCGAATTCGTGATTTCGGTGCTTGCCCTGCAGAACCAGGTCGCCCCGCCGACGATCAACCTCGACAATCCGGACGAAGGTTGCGACCTCGACTACATCCCGCACCTCGCCCGCCCGATGAAGCTGGATTACGTCCTCTCCAACAGCTTCGGCTTCGGCGGCCACAACGCCTGCCTGGTCCTCGGAAAGCTGCGCTAGCAGGCTGCCTTCGTCGCACGACTGACACGGCTCGATGGCGCTGACTTTCGTCGCGGCTGAGCACGACACTCGGTCGACGCGAGTGAGGGTCTTGTCTGGCCCCACCCCGTATTCAGGTGATGGGTAACTCTCGGATTTCCACGGTTCCCCCCGCTTCAAACACGGGATTGCCCTGAACCAGGTCCCGGGCTTGAGCCAGGCTTTCGGCCTGGACTCGGATGAAACCAGAGAGCCGGGACGTCACTTCCGGTGAACGGCCCGATTTCGACAGACAGACACCGCCGCCGATCGCGCTTCCGCCTTGGAATGCGCCGACCTGTCGGAGCTTCGAAATGTATGCGGCCCATTCCTCGTCACGATTTGTGTCGCCATCTTTGGCGTCATTGTGCATCAGAAAGAGGTAGTCGGCCATCGATCTGGTCCCGTGAGTTAAGGCCGTCCAGACCGACCCGTGAGTTCCTGGTACCGATGAGAGTTACAAACCTGATCTGGAAACACGAGTGCTGATTCATCGGAAGTCGTGATGATGAGTCGCGCCCACGGTTCGCTCCGGCACCCCTGAATACCACACCCGAGTCCCAGTGTGGAGTAGCTCGAACGACCTGCCGAGGGAGGCGACACGCGGTTCGCCTTGTCCGCGCTCCGTCCATTCTCCGGGGGCAATCATTCCGCCGGGGCTTCATTGGCCTTTCCTTGGTGCTCTTGGTGCCTTGGTGGTCAATCCAGACCTCCGCGATTCCGCTCCAATTCCGGCCGTCTGCGTTGACTTCGGTTCGCGTACCGGGGAGGCTCCCGACGCACGGGTGTGCCGGAAGATTATTCTGTACTGCCAGGACTAGACCAATGAGCATTCGCGGGATCGCGGGCCTTGACCGGAGTGAGATTGAGGCCGAAGTGAGCCGGGGCGCGGTGTTCGTCCGCTACCAGTACTGCATCTCGATGCTGGTGGTCACCTTTTCGCAGCCCACGGCCGTGCAGTTCGTACGGGCGGGAGAAAGCCGATTCTCGAAGGGACTGCCCTATACGGCCGTTTCCGTCCTGTTCGGCTGGTGGGGGATCCCCTGGGGACCCATTCACACCCTCGCGGCCCTGGCGACGAATTTTTCCGGCGGACGCGATGTGACCCAGGAGGTTCTGGCCTCGCTGCCGTAACTCACATGGCGTGGCCCAGAGTTTCTGGGTCACACACAGCGCTACGCCAGCGACAGCAGTTTCCGGCTGAGCCATTCCAGTGACAGAATCGTCGCCAGCGCGGCCAGCACCCATCCCCGGTCCCATAGGGCCCGTGGTGTTTCGAACTGCACTTTCTCAACCGTCCGGTCGACCAGCAGTGGCGGTAGCGCCTCGGCGGCCTCACTCAACGTGAGGTACTTCCCACCGCCTGCCTGCTCGGCCGCCAACGTCTTCAGCAGTTCGACGTTCTGTTCCGGGTGGTCGAACTCCAGGTTCGGCAGCTTCACCGTCAGCGTATCCCGCACCTGCTCGGTCGATTCGGGAATCGGCAGTTCGAGGCTCCACGTCCCCGCCCGCGACGCGACAAACGCCCCGCTGAAGCTGCCTTTCCGCCCCTTTTCCGCGACCAGTTCCACCGCCGGGCTGAGAAGCCGACCGGCCGGGTCGCGAACCGTTAGCGGCACGCGCTCGGCCTCGAGGTCTTGAAACTGCGGATTGAGCACGCGAGCACGCACCTGCACCGTCGACCCCAGCGCATAACCCTTCTTCTCAACCAGCAACAGCCCGCGATTGGTCCCCCGCAGCAGGCGTCCCTGACCGGCTTCGCGGACCAGCTTGATCCACAGCCGGTCGTAGGCGTTTTCATCCACGCCCCGCAGCCGCCACAGTTCCGGACTGCCAACGTACAACACTCGCCCCGAACCGTAGAACTGACTCGCAAACACCGCGGGTGGCTCCCCTCCCGAGGCCGATTCCGCGACGCGGGCGTAGATCGTCGCCGCCGACTTTTTGCCGTCGGTGGGGTAGACGCGGTAGACGCCCGGAAACTCCTTCCACAGCCGTGCCGACGACTCGGGATTGTCGGTCACCTGCAGGAAACCGGCCTGCTCGCCTTCGGGAGTGAATTCCAGGGGTAAGGCCCGCGACTGTGCGTCTTCCACATCGGGTAGCGTCGCATCGAGAATGACGGGATAGAGTTCGAGCAGTTTGCTTGCCCAAGGCTGGCCGCGCGTCCCACCCGTTGCAAAGCGGGGCGTGAAGACGTCTCCGGCAATCACAACCAGTCCGCCCGACTGGGCAAACACCCACTCGGCCAGCAGATCGGAAATCGCGGTATCGGCCCCGAAAATCTGGGACCAGTCGGGATCGAACCCCACGATCACGTCGTACTGGAACAGCTCTTCACGCGTCGCGGGAAACTCGGCCAGCAACCGGTTCGATTCCTGACTCGTGCCGTTCGCAGCCGTCTGCAGCAGAATGTCGATCTCCATCGCCTTGTCGCGAAACAGGAGATTGCGGACGAGCTGATAGTCGCGCATCGGACCACCGGCAATCACCAGCACTTTGGTTTTGCGGTCGATCACGTCGATCGAGACGCGGTCGAGATTGTCTTCGGAGATCAACTCGTCGAGCGGTCTCCCGGCACGTACGCGCACCGCGTACACCTGCCGCCCCGTCGCCTGCGGATCGAGATCGAACGTCACGTTGACGGGCACACCGGCCTCGGACAGGACCGCCTCTTTCGATTCGAGGAGCGCCGGTTCCGACTGCCCGTCGCCTTCGCCCAATAGCTCCACCTGCACGCGTTCGCCCGCGAGGCCTTGTCCGACAACCAGCGCCGAGAG
>JAIXZD010000445.1 GCA_027489895.1 Planctomycetaceae bacterium | reverse complement strand
GTGGGCAGTCCTGTCGACGATGCCGTGTATGGCCGGGTTTCGCGGGCCGCGCTCTCACTGCAGACGATTGCGCGGAAGGAGAAACGCAAGGCGGTGCTCGTGCTCGAAGTGAAACCGGGAACGAGTCAGTTTCATCATGTTCAGGGGCTGGCGAAGTTCCTGACGACCGAAGTGCCCGATGTGCTCACGGTGGCGTGGATTCCGGAGACCGTGCGGGGGAACCAGGCGGTTGTGGCGCTGGCGTGTCGTGAGATCGTCATGGCTCCGTCCGCGGAGTTCGGCGACCTGGGATTGGGGAAAGCCCTCGATCCCGATGAACAGGCGTTTGTCCTCCGGCTGGCCAACCTGCGACACAACGTCCGCTTGAGCGAGGCCCTATTGCGGGGCATGTGCGATCCGCAAGCCGAGGTGATCTGGGCGCAGGTTGAAACGGGTGGCGGTGCGCAGCCGGTGCTGGAATCGCGACTGGTCACGCCGACCGAGTTCGAGCGGCTGCTCCAGGCGAAAGCCGTGGTGCCGCGTCACGAAACGATCAAGCAGGCCGGCACAGCCGGTCTGTTCAGTGGCGAGAAGGCGCGGTCGTTCGGGTTTCTGATCTCGCAGACGGCCGGTTCGCGCGACGAGGTCGGTCAGCTCTACCAATTGCCGCGGGAAGCGCAGCGGGAGAAGCACGCGGCCGACGACATCAAGCCGATCGTGATCAATGTCCACGACATGATCGAGCCGATTCTCGAGCAGTTCGTGCTGCGGCAGATCGATCGGGCCATCTCGGGTGGCAAGAACCTGATCATCTTTCATGTCGAATCACCGGGCGGTTACCTCGATGCGAGCATGACGCTTGCCACGCGAATTTCGGAACTGCAGGAGCAGGGAATTCGAACGGTCGCCTACATTCCGAAAGAGGCGATCAGCGGGGCGGCGATCATTTCGCTGGGGGCCGACGAAATCTATCTGCACCCCACGGGGAAGATTGGCGACGCCGCTCCCATCGAGGTTCGGCCGGGTGGTTGGGCCGAGCGCGCTCCGGAGAAGATTCTCAGCATTCTGACCGGGTTCCAGCGGGAGATGGCGCAGAAGAAGAAGCGTCCCCCGGCCCTGTGCGAGGCGATGGCCGACCGCAAGCTGGAAGTGTTTCAGGCGACGCATCGCGACACAGGCGAAGTGGCCTACATGACCGACAACGAGATCCACGAGGCGGCCGGCGTGTGGGTGAAGGGACGGATGATTCCGGAATCGGGCCGGGAGCTGTTACTCACCGTCAACGGCGTCCGCGCGCATGAACTGAAACTGGCCGAAACGCCTGTCGAGAACTTCGATGAACTGAAACAGCGGCTGGGGCTTTCGGCCGATATCGCGGTTCCCACGGCCGCCCGCTCGTGGGCCGATGATCTGGTCTTTCTGCTCAACACGAGCGCGATCACGGCGCTGTTGTTTGTGTTGGGGATTGTCTGCATCTACCTCGAACTGCACATGCCCATTGGGCTGTTCGGCATTGGGTCGGCCATCTGCTTTGCGTTGTTCTTCTGGAGCCGGTTCTTAGGCGGCACGGCTGGTTGGCTGGAGGTGGTGCTGTTCCTGCTGGGAGCTTCGCTCGTGGCGATCGAGGTGTTCCTGCTGCCGGGGTTCCTGGTGTTTGGTCTGTCGGGTGTGCTGCTGATGCTGTTCGCCCTCGTGATGGCTACGCAGACGTTCGTCGTCCCGCTGACCCCCGGCGACTATGAATCGCTCGGCAAAACGTCGCTGTCGCTGTTGGGGTCGCTGGCCGGTGCGATCCTGCTGATGGGGATTCTGGGCCGCTTCCTGCCCGCGATTCCGTTGTTCGAGGGGCTCGTCCTGCATCCACCTGGGGCCGAAGAGGGGACGCTCGCCGCCCCGAGACTTGATCCCCGGCTCGTCACGTCGGCCAGCCCCACGGTCGACTCGTTCGTGCCGGTGGTGGTGGGACAGGCCGGGACGACCACGACACTGCTCCGACCCGCCGGGAAGGCGATGTTCGGGACCGAGCTGGTCGACGTGCTCAGCGATGGGGAAATGATCTCTGCGGGCACGCGCGTTGAAGTCGTGGAGATCGATTCGCTGCGGGTGATTGTCCGCGCGATCGAGACGGCGTAGGTTGCCGGTGCGGATTTGTCTCGCGAGGGGGGTGTCGTCCACGTTGGGGAAGCCTCACGGCTTCCGCTACAGCGGGATCTTTGGGCGGCTCCCGCGCACAGAGGTTCCTTTCGTCTTCTGGTTGAGTATCACCATGCCGTTTCGATGGTTCGGATGTCTGCTTCTGACGGGTTGTTTGTGGCTGGCCGCTGGTGCGGCGGTGGGTGCGGACGATTCGCCGATCGAGTCCGCGGTGAGAACGCCGGTTGACCCGCCGGCAGACACCCCGGCCGTCGTTCCTGCGGCTCCTGCTCTGCGACCGGCGTCGGTTCAGGTTGTCTCGGCGACGATTAAGGTCGAGAATCCGAAATCGACGGCGACCGCGCTCATCGTCCGGAAGAGTCCGGCCGAGCCACGGGTGTGGGCGTTACTCACGGCCCGGCATGTCTTCGATCAGGCGACGGGCGACTTCATGGTGGCCAAGTTTCGCGAACCGGGTCCTGACGGGCTGCTCCGTCGCCGCGACCTGCCGCTGCGGATTCGACAGGATGGGCAGCCGCTCTGGAAGCCGCATCCGCAGGTCGATCTGGCCGCGCTCCCGCTCAATCTCCCCGAAGATTTTACGCCGGAAGCAATCGAGCAAACGTCGATCGCGGGCGAGGCCGATCTGGAGACGCTCGACCTCGCTCCGGGCGATGCGCTTCTTTCGACGGGCTATCCCCTCGCCAACGAGGGCAGCCCCGTGGGGCATCCGCTCACGCGGAGACTTTCGGTGGCGACGTGGCCTTTGCTTCCCTCGGCCACCTATCGCGACTGGTTCTTCGATTGCAACTCGCACGAAGGGGATAGCGGCGGACCGGTCTGGTTCCAGCCCGCACGCTCTCCGGAACCCGGTCGCGATCGCTTCCTGATTGTGGGCGTGGTGATCGGTCAGCGGATCTTTTCCGAAGAGCATTCGGGCATCATGTCGCGAGTCACGCAGCGGCACCGGCTGGGGTTCGCCGTCGTCCTGCCCGCACCGCTCGCTAAGGAGACACTCGCGTTGCTCTGGGCCGGTCAGTAGCGAGGAGCGACTGGACTGGCGACGGTGGATCGTGGTCGATCGAATCGACTGCGGGATGCGATCCGTGCCCGTGAGCCGACCGACGGATTAGAAATCCGTTGCTCTATCCCGTCGAGTCGTTTGCGAGAAGCGAGCCGACCCTGTCGGGGTCGGTGGGAAGCACTTTTTTCGAGTGCGATGTTCTGAAGATTGATCGACGGCGAGATTCGCGAAGACTCGGGGAGTTCGAGTTTCCAAGCGGCCCGGAGAGAGAATGACAGGCTGGAAGCCTATCCCACTTTTTTTCACAGCCTCTTGGCGATGTCAAACCGACAACAGTCGTTGCAGATCTGACAACAGCCCAGGCCGGTCACCGTACCCGGAATGTGAACCGTGTCAAAACCGTAAACCGCTGTTGCCAGGCGACTTGCGATGCACCGGTTCGCTCAGCCGTGCCGTTCGGCACGGGACTTTCATAGAGAGACCTTCGCGTCGATCTGCTGGCGACAGCGGGGAGATGTCAGGTCACGAAGAGGCCGACCGCTGGCAACGGACATCCGACTGTTTCGGGTGGACGGGTGTTGTCTTCGAGTGACGGGCTCGTCTCGACGAAGGTCCCTGGCCTTCCCGAGACGAGCCTTTTCTGTTTTCACCCGGCCGATTCAAACCCCTCTGACGACTGACCAACCGCCCACTGAGAGGATGTGAGCTTGTTTGTAGCCCGACGCGTCAGCGAGGGCGGTCGCGATCCAGCGTTCAATCCCTGGGGAATGCTCGGCACTTCTTCTGCTTGGCAGAGCCGGAATGCACTTCCCCTCGCTCACGCGTCGGGCTGCAATCAACAACTCAGACTCACGGGCCTCTGCCCACGGACCGCCCTTCTCTCCTACTCCGCCCGAATCGGCAGGCTGATCACCAGCGCCGCCGATTTCTTGCCGGGCGAGGGTGGGCCGATCGATCCCTGGTGACAGGTGACGCAGCCCCCGTGGAGTGAGACGCGTCCGGCCCGCCGGTAGTATCCGGCCTCGACCAGTTCGATCGCCTCTTCCCCCCGTGCGATCTCGCGCGATGCCTTCTTCTCGAACTCGGTCTCCGGTTCGTGGTCGAGGCTCATGGGCTGAAAACTCGCGGAAATCCACCGCGCCTCGCCCAGGTGCTTTCGCTGCATGTCCGCGAAGACATCTTCCATCGCCCGGGCCGGAACCACCGCGCGATCGCCATGAAAGTAGCGCTGATGCATCGCTTCGAGGGCGGCGACGTACACTTCGTGCATCAGCTTCGCGCGGTCGCGGGCGACCTCCAGCGGCACTCGCGCCGCCTCGGCCGCTTCCTCTCGAGCCGTGCGTGCCGAGGTCGACGGTGGCTCATCGGCCTGGACCCGGCCATCGCGCCAGACGATCCAGCCGGAACCCAGCCCGGCCCCACACACCAGACTCGTCAGCAGCGCCCAACCCGCCGCACGGCGAATCCCGATCGTTGACATGGCCCCTCCTCTCGGACAGCAATTTTCCATCCCGCCCCCGCCGAGGTGGTACACCACGCCCGATCCCTCGATTCTGTGCATCGAGACACCCATTTCAACCCGAGACAACGGTTCCACGGGGTGTTAGGCTCGATCTGCTGGCGATTCTCGCGGAATCTGACACCGAGTCAGACGCGGAATCACGAATGAAACAGAGCGAAGGAAAGACCGGAGCGATGCGGCTGCTGCTGGGACTGCTGATCGGCGGGTATCTGCTGTCCGGGGTGTATCTCATCCGCGGCAACGAGCAGGGGATCGTCCGTCGGTTTGGCCGACTCGATCCGCGCCCCATTCGCAGCGGCCTGCATTACGACCTGCCCGCCCCGTTCAGCCGGGTTGATCGCATCAACCGCGCGGAAGCCCGTACCCTGCTCGTCGGCGTGGAAACAACGGGCGTCGTCACCGCCACCGCACGGGGAGCGCGTCCCGCCTCCCCCACGAACGCGGCCGGGGGGCGCCTCTCAACCCCGCAGCGTCCGCCCGAACGGATCGCCCTCGATCGCGGTCGTCAGCCCGAGTTTCTTACCGGCGACAAAAACATCGTCCATCTCCAGGTGCAGGTGCAGTATCTGGTCGACGATGTCGCCGCGTGGGTTTTGGCGCACGAATCTCCCGAACAGACGCTCAAACGGACGGTCGAAGCGCGATTGTGCGACCTCGTGGCCGAGTGTGGGATCGACTTTGTGCACCCGCTCGGCCTACCGGTGCTGCAGCAGATGCTCGCGGCCGCGCTCCGCAATGACGGGTCGCTCGGTCAACTGGGAGTCTTGATCGATGACGTGGCGATTCCGCAGATCAGTCCGCCCGTCGAAGTGAAGGCCGCGTTCCTCGATGTGAGCACGGCCCGGGCGGAACGGGATCAACTGGTCGCCCGGGAACGGGTGCTTGGTGAGCAGCGGCTGGCCGCCGCGGAGGCCGAGGCTCTGACCCGGCAGGACCGTGCCCAGGCCGAGCGAGTTGCGCGGGTCGAAGGTGCCCGCGCCCGAGCCGACGCCACGACGCAGCTCCTCGCCGCGCTCGATGCCCAGTCCCCTTCGCCCGACGAGCGGACTCGAAATCGTGGCCTGCTCCTGCGGCGCCTGTTTCTCGAATTCCTCGAAAAGACGCTGCCGACGTTGCGCCGCGTGGCCTTCCTCGAACCGGGGGCCGGGACCGACCTCTGGCTCCCCGCGGAAGGTCTCGTCCCGCCGACAACCCCTGCCAGCGCCGCCAACTCACTTGAACCCGCTTCCAACCCGCCGTCAGATCAGTAACGTTGTCCCGTTAGACACCACGCGCTAAGGTGGGCGTTGTAGGGTGGGCACTGCCCACCATGGCTCACCAGCTCTCGATTAACGATCAATGTTTCTCCCTGCTTCAACCGACGCTGCCAAGGTGCAACAAAATCGTCCAAACGGTCGAGTGTGATGTCGGTTGGCGATCCAATGGATGTCTGGTGGTCCGTGCGGGTGAGCATTGGTGGGCAGTGCCCACCCTGCCCCAAAGAGATGATCTCAGGAAAAGGCCTCCGGGATGCCGGTGATTCGGATGACGCTGGCGTATGACGGTTCGGCGTTCGCGGGCTGGCAGGTCCAGCCGGACCAGCGGACGGTGCAGACGACGGTTGAGCAGGCCATCAAAAAGGTGACTGGCGAAACGGTGCAGGTGCTCTCGGCCGGTCGGACCGATTCCGGTGTCCATGCGCTGGGACAGGTCGCCAGCTTTCGGACTCAGTCGACAATTCCCGGTCCCAACTGGCGTCTCGCCCTGCAAACCGCCCTGCCGGACGACATCACCAT
>JAIXZD010000165.1 GCA_027489895.1 Planctomycetaceae bacterium | reverse complement strand
GTAGCGCGTCGTCCAGGCGGTAGGTCGCGATACAGCCCAAGGCCATGGCCTCGCAGATCGCCGGCAAGTCGTCGCCCTTGAGGAGCAGTCGCGACAACTCCCGCTGCAGATTCTTCGTGTTTCCCGATTCCGCCTCCGCCAGCCACTGTTCGATATCCAGTTTCTCACGCGGTGCCCCGGCGATTCGGGCCGCCATGAGTGCCGCTTCCATCTGCGGATAGCGGCCCAGTTTCCGATCAACTCGGGCGGTTGCCAGCAGCACCTCGGCCTGGCCCGCCCCGAGCCGCTGGGCCCAGGCGAGATCCCGCTCGACCGCCAGCCAGTCCTGCCGCCGGAGCGCCGTCTCGACTCGGCTGCACAGCCAGCCCGGTACCGTCCAGACGGCAACGGGTCCGGCCACGACCAGAAGGACAAGCAGCCCCAGCCACCAGCGGCGGCGGGAGCGCACTCGGGGCGCGGTATTCATGGTCGGCCCTCTCCGCAACGGGCGGGCACAGAGGCGACCGAAGTCAGGCAATCGGGGCGAAGAGCGAGCATCGAGACAGATCCACGGGCGAAGGCGCCAGCGTATCAGAATCTCGACGGCGGTCACCCGAAAACTCCGCCTCCGCCAGGGCGACCGCCGCGCCCCCTGGAGCCGGACGCGTCCGTGCCCGGAGGATTCACGCTGTCGTCGATCCCCACCCTACAAGTCCGTCTACCGATCAGCGTCAGTCAAAAAGAACAGGTCGGGCCTGCCCGACACCATCACTTTTGACTTTTGACTTTTGACTTTTGCCTTGCTCCCTGCCGACGCCACCTGACGTTGATCAATGGACCGAGCACGACAACAACCGCCCCCCCTTTCGGGTTCACCACCAGACGTTTAGGATGTGAGAAGATTTGAGATTGAATCGCAAGTCGCAATCATCCTTTCGACCGGACTCCTCCCCGACGTGCCGCCCATCGTCCCTCTGGCCCTGCTGCAACCCGGTGAATCCGGCCGGATTCACGATGTCTGCGGTTCGCCCGAGGCCACGGCCCGGCTCGCCGAAATGGGGCTCCGGGAAGGCGTGTTCGTCCGCATGATCCAATCGGGAACACCCTGTCTCGTCGCCCTGGGTGACCAGCGTCTCACGTTTCGGGGCGGCGACGGCGACGACATTTTTGTTGATCTGCTGCCCTGAGCCTGCCCTCCCTTTATCTCATTGCCCGCCCCACCCATGCCGACCCTCGATCAACTCCCCCGTGGGGCCCGCGCCCGCATCGTCGACGTCACCGGCGACGACGGACTCTCGATGCGCTTGCTGGAAATGGGCGTCGTCGAAGGCGAAGAGATTGAATGTCTGGGAGCCGCCCCGCTGGGTGACCCCCTCGAATTCTTCTTGCGCGGGTATCGCCTCTCCCTGCGGATCGCCGAAGCCCGCCGCGTCGTCATCGACTCCTGAACCTGATCCCTGAACCCAGGCGACGTTGCGATTCTGTCGCAGCGTGATCCCCGCCGCACCGGTCCTCCTCAAAGAAATCCTTCCCCAGCCCGCGCCGTCTCATGTCCGCCACGTCCGAAGCAACGTCCCAGGTCCCCCTGACCGTCGCCCTGCTGGGCAATCCCAACACCGGCAAGAGCACCCTGTTCAACGCCCTCTCGGGGATGCGGGCACTCACCGGCAACTACCCCGGCTGCACGGTCGAGAAGAAGATCGGGTCGTTCAAGGTCGGGCAGCGCAAGATCTCCCTCGTCGATCTTCCGGGAACCTACAGCCTCGCTCCCCGCTCGCTCGATGAGATGGTTGCCGTCAACGTCCTGCTCGGCCGGCAGTCCGATTCACCGCCGCCCGACCTCGTGCTCTGCATCGTCGATGCCTCGAATCTCGAGCGCCACCTCTACCTCGTGTCGCAGGTACTCGACCTGGGCCACCCCACGATTCTGGCGCTCAACATGGTTGACGTCGCCCGCGATCGCGGCGTCACAATCAACCTCGCAGAACTTTCCAAACGCCTCGGCATTCCCGTGATTCCCCTCGCCGCTCATCGCGGTGAAGGCGTCGCCCCACTGCGGGAAGCACTCGTCGCGGACCCGGTTCGGCCCCCCCACCGGCCGCTCTTCCCTGCCGCGTTTGAAGTCGAGCAGACCCAACTGGCCGACTGGCTGGCGAACAACGGCGCGGGGGCGTTCCCCGCCTATCTCGTCGCCCGGCTGCTGCTCGATGTGGGCGGCTACCTCGAACAGCATGTCTCAGGCGTCGACCCGGCCGCCCTGTCAAAGACGCTCGCCGCCGCCCGCGGTCGTCTCGCCGAGGCCGGCTGCAAAGTGCCCGCCATCGAAGCCCGCGTGCGGTACGCCTGGATCAAAACCCTGCTCGACGGCGTCGTCACCCGTCCGGTCTCCCGACCCATCACCCGCAGCGACCGCTTCGACCGCATCCTCACTCATCGCGTGTTCGGGCTGGCTCTGTTCGCCCTGCTCATGCTCGTGGTCTTCACGGCGATTTATCGCTGGGCCGGGCCGCTCATGGACCTCTGTGAAACCGGCCAGGGTCTGGTGTCCGAACTCGTCACCGCACGGACCTCGCCCGGACCGCTCCGCAGTCTGCTGGTCGATGGCGTCATCGGCGGTGTCGGCGGGGTACTCATCTTTCTCCCGCAGATCGTCATCCTGTTCCTGTTCATCGCGATTCTCGAAGACTGCGGCTACATGGCCCGGGCCGCATTCCTGATGGACAAGCTGATGACCAAAGTCGGCCTCAGTGGGAAGTCTTTCCTGCCGCTGATGTCTTCGTTTGCCTGTGCGATTCCCGGGGTGATGGCCACACGCGTCATCGAGAACCGCCGCGACCGCTTCACGACAATCCTCGTCGCGCCGCTCATGAGCTGCTCCGCCCGGCAACCTGTCTACGCCCTGTTGATCGGGGCGTTTGTCCCGGCTGCGACCATCGCGGGTGGCTGGCTCGATGTGCAGTCGCTCACGCTCTTCGGGATGACCTGCCTTGGCGCAGTCGTCGCCATCCCCATCGCCTGGCTGTTCAAGGCGACGCTGTTCCGCGGCGAGACGCCGCCGTTTGTGATGGAGCTACCCCCTTACAAATGGCCCTCCCCCAGGCTCGTCTTTTCCCGCGTCTACGCCAGTGCCAAGGCGTTTGTCGTCCGTGCGGGAACGCTGATTTTTGCGACGAGTATTCTCGTCTGGGCCGCCGGCTACTTCCCGGAAGACCACACCCGCGAAAACCAATTGGCGACGCAATTGGAAACTCTGGGCGACCAGTTGGCCGAGCCGCTGGCCCGTCGCGAAGCACTGGAAGCCGAGGCGAGTGAGATCGAGTCCCGCGGGATCGCACCGAACGAGTCAGTCGCGGCAGAACTAAAAAGCGTTCGCGCGGAACTCGACGACCTCGCCCAGACCGACCTGCTTGCGTACGACGACCTGGTCACCCAGCGGAATCAACTGGCCGCGGCGCTCCTCGAACGGAGCTACCTCGGACGCATGGGCCACGCGATCGAGCCGCTGGTGAAACCGCTCGGCTGGGATTGGAAGATCGGCGTCGGAGTGATGGCCTCGTTTCCCGCACGCGAAGTGATCGTCGCCACCCTGGGGACGATCTATAGCCTGGGGGGAGAGGTCGATGCGGGCGACGCGGGTCTGCAGCAGGCGCTCAAGGAGTCGACCTGGCCCGATGGACGGCCAGTGTTCAGTCTGCCCGTCGCGCTGTCGATCATGGTCTTCTTCGCCCTCTGTGCGCAGTGTGCGTCGACCCTGATGGTCATCAAGCGGGAAACCAACAGTTGGTTCTGGCCCGCCTTCACGTTCGTCTACATGACCGTGCTCGCCTACGCCGCCGCCTGGCTCACCAACCAGCTCGCCACGCGCTGGCTCGCATAGCCCGCAGCAAGACCCCGCAACGAGCCCTTGCGGCGAAAACCGTCATCTCAGGCGAGCCGACCCGGTGAGGGGTCAGTGAAAACCATCGCTCGCGGGGCAACTCGCGCATCGCGATCGACCACCTTCCCCACCGCGCCCCCCTGCCTTTCCTTTGTGCCTTGGTGGTTCCCCAAAACTCACTCGACACCCGTCCCCAATTTAGCATAGTGATCTAAAGTACACTATCTTGTGGGCGGTCGAGTGAGGGGCGAGGTGGATCATGCTGAGTGACGCGGCGGGGGCCTGGAGTGTCTCGGTCGAGGAAGCGGTCGCCGGGTGTCTGGCCCGGGCCGGTGTGTCCGAGCCCCCGGTGTCCGCCAGCGACGTCGCCCGTGCCCTGGGCGTCTCGATCGTCGAAGATCGTCGACTCGCCACACGCGGCCGCTGCACGCGCATCGGGGCGACGCCGCTTGTGGTGGTCGCCGCGGAAGATCGCCCCGAACGCCGCGAGTGGACGATCGCGCATGAATTGGGCGAGATCCTCTTTCCCGAAATCGCGGCCTGCGTGGCCGGGGGCGATGTGACAGAGGATCGTCTCCGCGAACAGGTCGCCAACCTCTTCGCCACCCGCCTGCTCTTGCCCACCCTCTGGTTCCGCTCGACTTGGCAGACGAGTGGCGGCGACTTGTGGGCCTTGAAGCAGGCCTTTTCGACTGCCAGTCACGAGCTGATCGCCTGGCGCATGCTCGACGCCGCCCCCGGCATGATCGTCAGCATCTTCGACCAGGGACGACTGACCGCCCGCCGGGGCAACTGCGGAGCCGGACGCGAACGGTTGTTCCCCATCGAAACAGAAGCCCGCCAACAACTGGCCACCCGGCGCAGCCCGTGCAAACTCACCCGAGACGGAGTGTGCGTCACCATCTGGCCCGTCGACGAACCCGGCTGGCAACGCGAAATCCTGAGGCTGCACGCCAACACCGACGACTAAATCCGTTCTCACAGGCCTGTAGCGGAACTCGTGAGAGTTCCCCTTCGCCCCACCCCGACTCGAACCTGTCCCCGTCACGAAAAGTCGCCAATGTCGGGCTCATTCACCACCAAGACACCAAGAGCACCAAGGAAAGGCAGGGCAAGGGGCTTTGCTCCGATCTCATCGGGCGGGGGGGGGGAAGCGATCGCAAAAGGAACGAGAGATGCGGCCGCTGGCAGCGTTAGCGCCCGGAGGCAGCCCCG
>JAIXZD010000507.1 GCA_027489895.1 Planctomycetaceae bacterium | reverse complement strand
AACTTCAGCCGGTTCGACTGGCATGGTCCCGATGGGATGAACTTCCCGAAGTCGCGGGAGCAGTTCCCGATTCTCGACCAGGGTCTGGCGGCGCTGGTGACCGATCTCCACGAGCGCGGTTTGGACAAAGACGTTTCGGTGGTCGTGTGGGGCGAGTTCGGGCGGACGCCCAAGATCAACAAGGACAACAGCCGGGACCACTGGCCGCAGAACAACGGGGCATTGCTCGCCGGTGGCGGGATGCGGACGGGTCAGACGGTTGGTCGGTCGAACCGGCTGGGCGAGCATCCGGTGGATCGTCCAGTGCAGTTCCAGGAAGTGTTCGCGACGCTGTACCGCTGTGCGGGAATCGACCCCAAGATGGTGCGAATCTTCGACCAGGCGGGGACGCCGCAGTGGCTGGTGGACGAAGGGATCGAGCCGATGAAGGAACTGGTGTAGGGCTCGATTCGTCGCTTGGTGACAGGTTGCGTTCGCATGGAGCAAGTCAAAAGGCAAAAGTAAAAAGTCAAAAGTGAGGGTGTCGGGCGGGCCCGACCTGTTTCTTTTGATGGGTGGTTTGGGGGTTGGTGAGCGGTGGTGGGTGGTTCGCACCCAGCCGGGGGGATGAAGTGGAGGGGAGCGCGCGATGGGTTTGCCGCAGGGGTCGGTGAAGATTACCGGGTTGAATTTGACCGGTGGATCGGCGGCGCGGAACTGTGCGGGGGCGACGCGGCGGGCGGCGCTGAAGCTGGGGACGCTGGGCCTGGCGGGGCTGACGCTGGGCGACCTGTTGCGGTTGCGCGCGGAGGGGTCGGCCGAGTCGAACGCGACTGGTTCGAAAGACACGGCCGTCATCATGCTGTGGCTGGATGGCGGTCCGAGCCAGTTGGAGACGTACGACCCGAAGCCTGAGGCGCCGTCGGAGTATCGCGGCCCGTGGGGGGCGATTCCGACGAACGTGCCGGGGATGCTCGTCTCCGAGATTCTGCCGCTGCACGCGAAACATGCCGATAAGATGGCGTTTGTGCGGTCGGTGCATCATGGCACGGGCGATCACTTTGCTGCCGGCCATTGGATGCTGACGGGCAAGTTCGGGGCGACGAGCCAGTCGCTCGCCCAAAAATTCCCGTCGGTGGGGAGTTATGCGGCGAAGGTGCGGGGTGCCAATGCGGCCGGGGTGCCGCCCTATGTCGGGCTGCCGGCGGCGGAGTCGATTTATCTCTATCCGGGCTATCAGGGTGCGGCGTATCTCGGGGCGGCGTACAACCCGTTTGAGGTCGACCGCGAGTATTCGTATCTGGGGGTGACTTATCCCCTGCCCTCGCGGCCGCCGCGGTGCCTCGAGCTGTTCACGCCTCCGGATGCCGTGGCGACGAAGAAGCGGATGAGTCTGCTGTCGGGGCTGGACCGGATGGCGCGGAACGTGGACCAGTCGGGCGTGATGGATTCGCTCGACAAGTATCAGCAGCAGGCGGTGTCGATGATGATGTCGGGGCGGGCGCGGGATGCGTTCGATCTGAGTAAGGAGGACCCGCGGTCGCTCGACAAATACGGCCGGAATCCTTGGGGCATGTACACCCTGATGGCGCGGCGGGCGGTCGAGGCGGGGGTGACGTTCGTCACGGTCGACATGCCGCACTGGGATGACCACTCGAACATCGCGGTGGGGCATGGGGTCAAGTTGAAGGCGGTCGACCAAGCGGTGTACGCACTGATCGAGGACCTGGTCTCGCGAGATCTGCTGGAGCGGGTGCTGGTCGTGGTGATGGGCGAGTTTGGCCGGACGCCGCGGATCAACACCGGTCAGCCCGGGATTCCGATTCCGGGACGGGACCACTGGGGCGACGCGATTTCGGTGATGCTGGCTGGCGGTGGGATTCGGGGCGGTCAGGTGGTGGGGACGACGACTGGGAAGGCGGAGTACCCGACCGAGCGACCGCTGAAGCCGGGCGATGTGCTGGCGACGATCTACAAGGTGCTGGGGATTGACCCGGCGATGGCGTTCAACGACTTTGCGGGGCGGCCTGTGCCGATTCTGGATGAGGGCAAGGCGATTGCCGAGCTGATCTAGTGTGCCGACCTGAAGTTGCGGGACAGTCTCTTCGGGGGCAATCTGTGTGCCACTGGCTTCGCCAGTGTGAGCAGGGACACGCAAACACGGCACTGGCAGAGCCAGTGGCACACAACCAAACAGGTCCCTTCTGCGTGAATTGCTGGGCGAGTTCGTCGCCGGGGGAAGCGTCACCGCTTCCGCTACAAGAGCGGGGGAACTCTCATGCGTTCCGCTACGGTCGGCCATGGTTGCCGCGAAGCTGGCGGATGGTTTGGGCGAGGGAGTTCGCGGCGAAGTCGACTTCGCCGAGGGTGGTGAAGCGGCCCAGGCTGAGGCGGAGGCTGGCTTTGGCGAGCTGCTCGGAGAGGCCCATCGCGCGGAGCACGTGACTGGGCTCCGGGTCGCGGCTGCTGCAGGCGGCGCCCGAGCTGACGGCGAGGTCGGTGATCGCCGCGAGTAGTCGATCGCCATCGACATCCGGGACAGAGATGTTGAGCGTCCCGGCGAGCGTGTGGACCGGGTCGCCGTTGCGGATCAAGTCGGGCACGAGGGTGTGGAGCCGGGCCCAGAGGTGATCGCGCAGGGTGGCGAGTCGCGTCTGTTCGGACGGGAGCTCGCTCTGGGCGATGGCGGCCGCGGCTCCCATGCCGACGATGAGGGCGACGGGCAGCGTGCCGCTGCGGAGGTGCTGCTCGTGTCCGCCCCCTTCGATCTGGGGGACGAGGGGCCGGGCGCCGTCGCGTACGATCAAGGCCCCGATGCCCTGGGGACCGTAGAACTTGTGCGCGGAGAGCGAGAGCAGGTCGGCCCCAAAGGCGGGTGCAGCGCAGTGGATGTGGCCAACGGCGGCGCAGGCATCGGTGTGAAATGGAACGCCCCGGCGGCGGCAGAGGTCGGCAATTTCGGCGAGGGGGGCGAGCGTGCCGACTTCGTTGTTGGCAGCGAGCAGCGAGACCAGGCGGGTGTCGCTGGCTGGGGCACTGGTCAGGACATCGGTCAGGGCACTGTCGAGTTCCGTGAGGGAGATGCGGCCGAGCGGGTCGACCGGGAGAAAGGTGACGGGGACGCTGCGACGGGAGAGGGAGCGGGCGGGGTCGAGGGTGGCGCGATGCTCGGCGGTGGAGGTGACGAGACGGCCTGTCGGATCGCCGCGACGGGAGAGGAGCGTGCCTTT
>JAIXZD010000314.1 GCA_027489895.1 Planctomycetaceae bacterium | reverse complement strand
GGTGAGCCGGGCGAGGGCGAGGTAGACGACGGGCGTTGTGTAGAGCGTGAGGACCTGGCTGAGGAGCAGGCCGCCCACGATCGCGATGCCCAAAGGCCTTCGCAGTTCGGATCCGATCCCCGTCCCGAGGGCCAGGGGTAAGCCGCCCAGCAGGGCCGCGAGCGTAGTCATGATGATCGGGCGGAACCGGGCGAGGCAGGCGGCGTAGATGGCGTCACGCGGAGAAAGGCCGTCCTGACGTTCGGCTTGCAGTGCGAAGTCGATCATCATGATCGCGTTCTTCATCACCACGCCAATGAGCAGCAGGATGCCGATCATGGCGACGACGTCCAGCGGCGTGTCGCAGACCAGAAGGGCCACGAGTGCGCCAACTCCGGCCGAGGGGACTGTCGACAGGATGGTGAGCGGGTGGATGTAACTTTCGTAGAGGATACCGAGGACGATGTAGATCGAGACGACGGCCGCGAGGATCAACCAGGGCTGATTGGCGAGCGAGACCTGAAAGACCTGAGCGGTCCCTTCAAATCGGCCGCGAATCGTCTTGGGGAGTTCGAGTTTCTCGGAGGCGGTTTCAATCAGGGGGATGATGTCGCCCAGGGTGGTCCCCGCCGACAGATTGAACGAGAGCGTCACGCTGGGGAACTGGCCGGTGTGATTGACGCTGAGCGGGATGTTTTCGACGCGCCGTGTGTGCAGTCCCGAAAGCGGCACGAGTCCACCATCGCGGGCGGGAACGTAGACGTATTTGAGGGCGTCAGGCGACTGCGAGTATTCGGTCGGGACATCGAGGACGACGTTGGACTGGGTCAGGGGGAGATACATCTTCGAGACCTGCCGCTGGCCAAACGCGTCGTAGAGGGCGTCGTCGATGGCGGCGATGTCGATGCCCAGCCGTGTCGCGGCGACCCGGTCGATATCGAGCCGGGTCTGCAGTCCCCGGCTCTGCTGATCGATGTTCGCATCGACGAGGCCCGGAATCTCGCGGAGCGCGGCGAGCAGTTTCGGCGCCCACTCGTTCAGTTCGCGCAGCGTTTCCCCGGTGAGCGTGTATTGATACGCGGCGCTGGAGAACCGCCCGCCCACACGCACATCCTGCGCGGCCTGCAGGCCAATCGTGCCGCCGGGCAGCTCGGCGTTGCGTTTGCGAATGCGGGCGATCACTTCATCGGCCGAGGCGCTGCGAAGATGCCTGGGCTTGAGCAGGGCATACATGCGGGCATTGTTCACCGCCCCGCCCGTCGTCCCGACCGAGCAGTTCACCAGCTCCACGGCCGGGTCGTCACGAATGATGGCGACGGCCTGGGTCATCAGCCGGTTCATCGCCTGAAACGAAATGCTCTGGTCGGCCTGAAGGCTGCCAATGAGTCGTCCGTTGTCTTGCCTGGGGAACAGCCCCTTAGGGACCACGACGTAGAGGTACACGCTCAGCGCAACCAGGCCCACGGTTGTCAGCAGCACGACAGGCTGGAATCGCAGCACACCCCGCAAGGTCCAGGCGTAGAGACGGGTGATTAGGTCAAACGCGAGCTCGAACCAGCGTTTTCGCCGCGGCAGATCGGGGTTGTGCGGCTTGAGGAGCAGCGCGCACATCATGGGGGTCGTTGTGAGGGAGATCACCAGCGAGAGGCCAATGGCGATCGACAGGGTGACCGCAAACTCGTTGAACAGCCGCCCCACCAGCCCGCGCATCAGCAGGACGGGAATGAACACCGCGACGAGCGCCAGGCTGATCGCGAGAACGGTGAAGCCAATTTCCCGAGCGCCAACCAGAGCGGCCTCGAGCGGGCTGGCCCCGCGTTCGCGGTACCGGGCAATGTTCTCCATCACGACGATCGCATCGTCGACAACGAACCCCGTGGCGATCGAGAGCGCGATCATCGACAGATTGTTGATGCTGAACCCGACGAGATACATCACGCCAAAACTGCCCAGCAGCGAGACGGGAACGGCCACACCGGGGATCAGTGTCGACCGCCAGTCCCCCAGAAACAGATAGACCACCGCGATCACCAGCGCCACGGAAATGGCAATGGTCACCTGAACTTCGTGAATGGAGGCCCGCACCGTGGTCGTGCGGTCGACCGTGACGGTGAGGTCGATGTCGGCGGGAATCTGGGCCGCGAGGACCGGGACGAGCGCCCGCACGCGATCGGCCACATCAATGATGTTGGCGTTGGGCTGACGAAACACTTCGAGCGTGATCGCGGGTAATTCGTTGAGATAGCCCGAGGCACGGATGTTGTCGACCGATTCCGTCACGCTGGCGACATCGCGAACGCGGACAGGAGCGCCGTCTTTCCAGGCAAGAATCAACTGTTCGTAGTCTTTGGCCCGCAGCAGTTGATCGGTCGCGGCAATCGTCCAGGTCTGGCCGGCGCTACTGATGCTGCCTTTGGGGCGATTGGCGTTGGCGCTGGCGAGCGTGGTGCGGACCTGGTCGAACCCCAACCCCAGGTGACTGAGCAGCGTCGGGTTGACGGAGACACGAATCGCCGGGGGAGACCCGCCGGAGACACTCACCTGCCCCACCCCGGGAACCTGCGACAGACGTTGTTGCAGGATCGTCGCGGCGACATCGTACATGCGGGCCCGGGTGTACGACTCGGACGTCAGCGCCAGCATGATCACCGGAGAATCGGACGGGTTGAATTTGCGATAGGTCGGGTTGGAGGGCAGGTTGGGCGGCAGTTGTGCCCGCGCGGCATTGATCGCCGCCTGGACATCGCGCGCGGCCGCGTTCAGATCGCGGGTCAGCTCGAACTGGATCGTGATGAAGCAGGAACCCATCGTGCTCGAGGAGCTCATTTCGGAGACACCGGCGATCCGGCTGAACTGCCGCTCGAGCGGCGTTGCGACCGTCGCGGCCATCGTCTCCGGGCTGGCGCCGGGCAGGTTCGCACTCACCTGAATCGTCGGGAAATCGACCTGGGGCAGCGGCGAAACGGGCAGCAGCCCGTAGCAGAGGATGCCAGACAGCGCCAGCGCCGCCGTCAACAGCGACGTGCCGACCGGCCGCTGGATGAAGGGCGTGGAGAGGCTCATAAGTCCCCCCTTTCGGACGCTACCGGTTCCGCAGGCGACTGGCGGAAACCGCACCGTTCGGCCAGCCAGTCAAACGCCAGATAGATGACCGGCGTCGTGTAGAGCGTCAACACCTGGCTGAACAACAGCCCCCCAATAATGGTGATGCCCAGCGGGCGGCGCAGCTCCGAACCAGAGCCTGTCCCGAGGGCGAGCGGCACCGCTCCAAGCAGCGCCGCGAGCGTGGTCATCATGATCGGCCGGAATCGCAGCAGGCAGGCCTGCCGGATCGCAGCAAGCGGCGTGAGACGATCGGTCCGCCGCGCATCGAGCGCGAAGTCGATCATCATGATCGCATTCTTCTTGACGATCCCGATGAGCAGAATGATTCCGATCAGCGCGATCAGAGACAGGTC
>JAIXZD010000208.1 GCA_027489895.1 Planctomycetaceae bacterium | reverse complement strand
GTGAGACGGCCTGGCGAGCCGACCCTGTCAGGGGCTGTTGAAGAAGTCGCTCGGTGCGTGAACTCTCATTGTACGACGGACTTCTAGTCCGTCGAATTCGCGACTGTTTCACGACGGACTGGAAGTCCGTTGTACGGTTCGGTGGCCGACGGCGTCGCGGGTTTCCACCGCCCCCTGACAGGGTCGGCTCGCCTGAGAACTGTCTTTGGTCCCTGCGTCGACGCTGGCTACTTCTTCTGGTCGTCTTCTTCGAAGACTTCAAACTCGCCACCGGAGGCCGTTTCGACCTCGTCGCCCGAGTCGAACTCGCCCGTGTCGTCGAAGGCTTCCACGTCGCCTGAACCGAGTTCTTCGACTTCGCCCAGTTCCTCGGCGTCTCCGAACTCGCCGGCCGTGGCGACATCGCCTTTGTCTGCTGCGGCTGAAGCCTCTCCCGCTTTCGCCTTCGGTTTGGCTCGTGCAGCGGGACCACCGGTGAGGAGCGCGACAATGGGGAGCACTACGGGGACAACTGCCACGACGAGCGTCGACCAGGCGAGCGCCTGCAGGCCGCCGCGGGCGTTCCCCGAGTACTGCGTCAGGAACGTGAAGAACAGATAGCCAATGAACGCGGCGGGGACGGCCGCGACGAGAGTCGTTCCAAACAGCGCCAACTTGCCCATGCTTGCACTCTCGACCTGATCCCAGCGACGGTTGCGGACGAGACCTGTTTCTCAATCCGATCTCTTCTTCCCGGTTGTTGCAGGATGCCGGGCGGCGAAAGCGTTGGCAAGAGGTTCTCGACTCGTGAGAGGACCGACCGGCCGTTTCGAGGTGGACAGGTGGGCGCGAGGGATTTTCGAGACCGGTTTCGTCCGATCAATCGGCACAACCGGAGCGGGGACGGTTGGCAGGGTTTGATCTGGAGAGGTTGGGCGCGGCGGCTTGTGAACGCTGTTCACATCACGTTCGTCGGGAGAGACGGACCTGTCGAGGTGGCTTCTGTTGGTGGTTGTTCGCGGAAGGCGCGGCTTCCTGTCGCTGCGCGACCCGACCACGAGGTGGTCGGGCCACCCTTGTTCGCATGCGTTCTCGACAAACAGGACATGGCGCCAGGTGCGGGGCTGGGGTTATCAACCGGACCAGTGATGCATCATGGCGAGGTAGAGGGCGGCGCCTCGATCGAGCTGGTCGAGGGTGATGTATTCGTCGCGGGTGTGGGCCTGGGCGATGCCGCCCGGACCACAGACGATGAGTCGCTTCAGGTCGCCAAACATGACGCCATCGGTGCCGTAGGAGACGGTGCGTGGCTGGGTGGTTCCGGTGAGGGCCAGCGCTTCACGGACCAGGTCGGACGTTGGATCGGTATAGAGCGGGCGGCCTCGATAGAGCACCGTGAACTCGATCCCGAGGGCCTCTGCCGCCAGGCGGGCGCGGTCCATGAGCGGCTCGACATCGATTCCGGGCATGGGGCGAAAGGCGACGGTGCAGACACTTTGCTCGGCCGTGATGTTGACGGCCGGGTTGTGGTCGCAGATGCCGATGTTCCAACTGAGGAGGGGCGGATCGAACTCGGTGTTGTGCCAGCGGGAATCGGCCAATGTTTCGTCGTAAATGGCCTTCATTTCGACCAGAAAGGGAATCATCGCAAGGTTCGCATTGATCCCTTTGGCGAGACTGGAATGGGCGGCAAGGCCCCGGGCGACCGCACGGAAGCCGTAGATGCCTTTGTGGGCGTAGACCACGTCGAGATTGGTTGGCTCGCCAATCACTCCGGCGGGTTGATGGGCGACCATCTCGCGAAAGAGAGGGGAGCGGAGAGCGACATCGCGGGCACCGCCTGAGCCAATCTCTTCGTCAGCCGTGCAGACGACGTAAACGGGGCGGGCGAGTCGGCTGCCCTGCACTGCGCGGAGGGCGGCGAGGCAGCAGGCGAGCGAGCCCTTCATGTCGCAACTGCCCCGACCGTAGAGCCGCCCATCGCGAACGACGGGGGTAAAGGGGCCATGGTCGTCGTGCCAGGTTTCGGCGGGAACGGTGTCGGTGTGGCAGAAGTAGGCGAAGCCTCCGGTCCCTTCGCCGTACTTGGCGACGACGGAAACTTTCTCGACCCCGGCCTGGTCGTAGTAGGCAAACGTTTCCGTCACGCAGCCCAAGTCGCGGAGAAGGGCGGCGACGAAATCGGAAATGGCCCGGTTGGAGTCGCGGCTGACCGTCGGGAAGCGGATCAGTTGTTCGGCGTAGGCGAGGGGCATGTCGCGATCCGGTGTGATGCGGATGAAGTGGATTGGGGGGAGGCTAGGTGCGGGGCTGGCCGAGGTGTTTGGCGAACCAGGCGGTGGTTCGACGCCACATTTCATCGGAGAGAACGTGGCCTGTTCCCGGTTCGATGTAGGCCTGGAAGTTGGCCTCGGCGTGGATGCTGTCGTAGGCGCGGCGGATGATGTCGATCCCGGCGCGGACTTCGTCGATCGGGCTGCCCGAGTCGGTCTCGCCGAAGTTGAGCAGCAGCGGACGCGGGGCGATGAGGGCGGCGATATCGGGCGTGTCGCCGTATTGAAGAATGCCGGGGACGAAGTTGGGGAAGCAGTGGAGCATGTGCTCGCGATGGATCGCCTTGTAGGTGGGCAGGCAGCAGTTGCCGACGAGCGCTTTCAAGCGCGGCTCCCACGGGCCGACCATCCAGGTGTGGGTGGAGCCCATCGAGTGGCCGTAACAGCCGATCGACTCGGCCTTCACCTCGGGTCGGCTCTGGAGGAAGTCGACAGAGCGGCGCATGTCGAGAATGTTTTTCCAGGCCATGCTTTTGCCGGCGACGACGTATTCCAGGAATTTGAACCGCTCGTAGTTGCCGTCTTTCAGTTTGCCAGTGGGGTCCTGACGTTCTTCGAAGCAGAGCGCATCGGGGCAGAGCACGACGTAGCCCAGGCGGCAGAGCGCTGCGCCCGTATGGTGCATCGCGTCGAACCCGAGGCCCGCAGGTTCCGACTTGCCCTTTTTCCAGTTGCCCGCGTGCTGATGCCAGACGCAGATGCCGGGGGCCGGTTTAGAGGAGGTGGCGGTGTCGGGGACGAGCAGCAGGGCCGGGATTTTGTCGCCGGGTTCGGCCTCGAAGGTGAGCGATTCGATCCGGTAGCCGTCTTTGCGAATCGTCTCGCGAAGGACGGGTTTGAGGTCGCAGGGATCGGGCCAGGGGCCGCCGAGGCCGGCGAGAAGTCGTTCGCGGAAGTCGATGGCGGGCATGAGGGGCTCCCGGTGGGGATCTTGTAGTTTGTAGTCGAGGTGTTGTGGACAGGCGACGCGTGCGGGGCGGCCGTGATTCGGGCAGGGTGAGCGTGCGACCTTGATTTCTATTGTGAGGAGGCGGCCTGTGGACGTACAGCGGCGAGGAGTTCGGCCAGAGGTGCGAGCTTGTCGAGGATGAGGTCGCAACCTGCGGTGCGCAGTTCGGCGTCGTGGTCCGAGCGGCGGAACCCGACGAGTGCGACGAGCCGGGCGGCGGGCCAGATTTGGCATGCGGCGGTTGGCATGCGATGGTCGTGCGGATCGGCGTCGAAGAGGACGACATCAGGGGGAAGCGGATCGGCCGGCCAGGTTCGCGCGACGCGTTGTCCTTCGGAGTTGAGAACGCCGATCACGTTCTCGGGAGAATCGTCCCAGGCGGGTGTGCAGGTGAGGCGGACCTGTGCGCCGTGCGCGGTGAGCACCGTTTGCCAGAGAGAGGCGAGCGGTGTATCCGGGCTGTCGATGACGATGGAACGCCCGGCGAGTGAAGTCCCCTGCCCTTCGGGTGGCAAGTAATCGCAGGCAAAAATCTCGCCGCGACTGGCAGTGAGGGGGAGCGCGTCACCGATGGACCCCGGGCTGTTGGCCCCCGCGCCGATGGACAAGGAGGCCAGTTCCCGGTCGAGTCGTGAGGTGGCGCGTGAGGCCGGGATGCGGACGGCGAGGGGCCAGTCGGTTCGGGAGCGGCCGTCGGAATCGCACCAGACCCCGTAAACGCAGACGAGCCGCGTGAGGGGAAACCAGGTCAGCAGGGCATGGATGTCGACGCCGGAAAACTGGTCGGGCCAGGTTTGGCAGACGATGATGAGGTCGGGAATCCAGCCTTCGGCGTCGCGCAGGCGACGGACGGCCCGCAGATCGACGGCGAGGCGTGGGCCAGAGGGGCCGATCCGCCGGGCGAGCCAGTCGCGAACGGAACTCATCTCGGGAGCCGATAGCTCGCCGATGATAAGCACCTGGTGCGAGGCGGCGGTGGCAGTTGGGAGAGGGGCCATGAGGCGACTGTCGCGGCGCGCAACGCGTTGGTCAATGCGAACGGGGGCGACTGGCAGTGAACGTGCGACGCGATTCACTAAAGTGGATACCCGCCGGGATCGGAATTATGGGGAACCGCCGCTGTCTGATGGTTGCTTCGGTTGGTCGCGTGTGTGTCGTTGTTCGTGATGGAAAGCAGGTTGAGAATGACCGGAGTCGGCAATTCGGAGGTTCCCTCAGATCTGCTTGTCTCTCGCACGGCCGAACACATTCGGGCGACGATGTCGGGCGACAGTTCGGGGCATGACTGGTGGCATATCTACCGCGTCTGGCAGATGGCCCGGCGGCTGGCGATTGAAGAGCGGGCGGACTTACGGGTGGTGGAACTGGCGGCCTTACTGCACGACATTGCCGACTGGAAGTTTCACGACGGCGATCTGAGTGTTGGTCCTCGGAAAGCGGGTGAATGGCTGGATTCTCTCGGTGCTCCGGCAGACGTGCGCGGTCGAGTGGTCGAGATCGTGTCCCGCGTCTCGTTCAAAGGGGCGGGGGTGCCCGATGAGATGCCTTGTCTGGAGGGACGAATTGTCCAGGATGCGGACCGTCTGGACGCGATTGGTGCGGTGGGGATCGCACGGGCGTTTGCGTATGGGGGACATGCCGGTCGACTGATGTACGACCCCGACCATCCCCCGGAACCGCACGACTCGGCCGAGGCGTACCGGAAACGCGGCGGCCCGACGATCAACCACTTTTACGAAAAGCTGCTGCTGCTGAAGGACCGCATGCATACCGAGGCAGCCCAGCGGATTGCGGCCGAGCGACACCGGTTCATGGAAGCGTTTTTGGAGCGGTTCTTCAGCGAATGGGATGGGCGGTCGTGACTTGGGCAACGGTGCGAGCGTTGATTCTCTGTTTTGAGAAACGCTCGTAGTACGCACCTGAATTTTTGGATCGCTCGTGAGTGAGGTGACCTTGCGGGGTGGGGCTGGTTGCCAGAGCCTGCTTTTCTCGCGGGAACCATTCTGATCAGAGGGCGAATTCCGGCAACCGTGTGAGATGCAGGGGCATTGGAGTTACGCCGCGGGGCAAGTGTTTAGAACGGGTTTTCCACCTGTGGGAAAAGCAAGAAGTGGAGCGTTTGGCTTTTGACGAGGGGCGGTGCTGCGGCTTACTCTTCTGCAACGTCTGAGCGAGAAGCGGTTCGGAGTGACGCATGAAACGCATCTCGCCGCAGGAGTCGATCGCCGAAGCGATGCGGTGGGTGTCGAAGATCACAAACATTGGTTTGTCGATCGCGGTTCCCACGGTGGCTGGCTACGGAATCGATGTTTGGCAGGGAGTTTCTCCCTGGGGCGTGATTGGGGGTGGTGTGTTGGGCTCGCTGATGGCCTTACAGCAGGTTGTGCTGCTGACGAAGGGGCTGAATCAGGCCGATGAGCGGAATCGAAGTAAGTCAAAAGATGCCGGACGCGATCGAGTTGATCCGTCAGGCCGTCAACAGGGCTAGAGTGAGCCAGCATGGCTGAGTCGAGTCCGGTTGAGAGTAACATGATGGCGGCGGGTCAGGTCGGACTGGTTCCCGGAGAATCCGCTGGAGCAATGCCTGGTGCCGGGAAGTCGGCACTGTGGGATTTGCTCTGGGGTGCGATCTGGCTGACGGCGTTGGTCGGGTTGACGTGGCTGGTGATTGGATCGGTGGCTGCATTGCGGAAACCGATTGGAGATAACACTGTCGGGGACGGCGTGGGAGTCGTCCCTGTGGTGAAGGTGGATGGGTGGACGGAAGCGGCTGTCGGCGCTGCCAGTTGTCTGGTGGCTGGATGGCTGGTATTTGGCGTGACGGGACGGTATCTCTCTGTCCCCGATCGTGCGGTCACCAGTTCGGTGACACCGCTCCTGGTGGGAATGGTGATTCGTCCCGTGGTGGTGTTTGCGGGAATTGGAATCGGGGTTCTGGCGGGTTTGAATCAGACGATGCTGTTTTGGGTGTCGTTTGTGGCGTGTTATCTGGTCAGTCTCGCGTTTGAAGCGGTCTGGCTGGTGAGGCGAAGTTGACGAGACGTTGACTGACGGGATTTAACCGACGGCGGCAGAAGACACCGGGTATGGGCCTGGTTGTTGTTCTGGCCGCGACGCAGCATGGTTGCACCAGCATGTCGGCTGATCATTCCAGCGATTTTTTCCACCACGTTCGCGATTCGATCGCGTTCGAGGTGCCGAAGTTTCTCGGCGGCCCGGATGGGCTGATCGAGATTCCGCAGATTTTTGGCGGCTACTTTCTGCTGACCAAGTTCATGCTGCTGGAAGTTGTGGCACTGGGTCTGACTTATTTCATCTTCACCGGGCTGGCTCGACGTGTGGCCGCTGGTGGGGCTGTGCAAGGTCGGTTCTGGAACTTCTGGGAAGGCGTGGCGCTGTTCGTGCGAGACGAGGTGGTTCGCCCCACGATTGGGGCCGGCCATCACGATGACCACGGGGACGATCACGGTCACGGAGAGCACGGTCACGCCGGGCATGGCCATGAAGGCCACGGTCATGGCGTTGCGTCTCAGGCGGCTTATGCCCACCCGGGTGACCAGTACCTGCCGTTCATCTGGTCCCTGTTTTTCTTCATTCTGTTCTGCAATCTCCTGGGCGCGATTCCGTTCCTGGGCTCTCCGACGGGCAATATCTGGGTAACCGGCGTGCTTGCGGCTGCGGTGCTGATTCAGACGATTTTGGCTGGGTCGAAAGAGTTGGGTGTGGTCGGGTTCTGGAAGGCTCTTGTGCCTTCGATGGAGCTGCCGCCCGCGCTTAAGGTTCTGCTGCTGCCGATGATGTGGGTGATTGAGTTTTTCGGACTGCTGATTAAGCACAGCGTGCTCGCTGTTCGTCTGTTTGCCAACGTGATGGCCGGTCATACCGTCATTGCGACGATGCTGGGGTTCATCGGGATGGTGGCCGGTTCGCAACTGTTCTATCTCGTCGTTCCGGCGAGCATTCTGGGGCAGGTGGCGATTGGGCTGTTGGAGTTGTTCGTGGCGTTCCTGCAGGCGTATGTGTTTGCCTTCCTGGCGACACTGTTTATCGCGACGGCCGTGCATCCGCACTGATCGCGGACGCGAAAGAGACAAATTTGCGGCTCAAGTCCGCTGCGACGAGACGGATTGGTTGGGGTTAGTTGAGGCGTGGTAGGTCCCGAAGAGGTTGACGTCATGAGGGCGTGAGTCTTCATGCGGTGATATGCGGGAAGTTGTCCGTTCCAGTGAGAGGAGCAAGGCTCGTGAATCGTTTTCGTAACCTGATGATGGTGCTGGTCGCGTTTCTGTGTCTGGCCACGCCAGCGTTTGCCCAGGAAGGTGGCGCTGCTGCCGCTGCTGTGGCTGCGACGTCGCTGTCGGGTCTGGGGGCCGGTCTGGTCATCCTGGGTGCCGCCTATGGCATCGGCAAGATTGGTGCTTCGGCCGTCGAGAGCATTGCTCGTCAGCCGGAAGTGGCCGGGAACATCCAGACGGCGATGATCATTGCGGCAGCACTGATCGAAGGGGCGACGTTCTTCGCCCTGATCGTCTGCATCATCAAGTAGTGAGAAACTGTTGAGGGAGTCCCGAGCGTTCGGGCAGGGCGTTAAAGTGTTTGTCCTGTTCGGAACTGAAGCAGGCGCCTGCTGCGCGAGCGGCTCGGCTCCGCGTTTGGTGGGATTTCCGAACCGCGGTTGTCTCCCGGATTTCGGGACACAGGCCCGGCTGTGTGATCTGCCTGAACCGTCCTGCCGCTGCTCATTAGGGCGACTGGCTGATTGGGCTGACTGGACGTTGATGACCTTTCGAGGGTGCCTGTGATGTCGGGAATTCGAACACTGTTCGTCCTGCTTGGGCTGTTTACGGCTGTCAGTGTGAGTCTGCCGGTTTGGGCGCAAGCCGCCGAGCCTGCTCATGCGGACGCTGAACACAGTTCGGATGGTCATGGGGCGGGCGACCACGGCCACGCGCCGAAGGGACCAATGACTGCGGATAAGGCAGACGTTGATCTGGCGGTGTGGACGATTGTCACGTTCGTGGTGTTTCTGCTGGTTCTGACGAAGGCGGCGTGGAAGCCGTTGACGGAAGGTCTGGACAAGCGCGAACGTTCCATGCGGGATAGTCTGGCAGCGGCCGAGGAGGCTCAGGCGAAGGCCGAAAGTCTGCTGGCCAAGCATGAATCGCAGTTGGCGGAGACGGCTAATCAGGTGCGAGCCATGCTGGATGAAGCCCGTCGCGATGCGGAACATTCCAAGCAGGCGATTCTCACCGAGGCGCAACAGGCGGCCGAGGCGACGACCCAGCGGGCTTTGGCTGAGATTGAGCAGGCCCGAACCACGGCGTTGACTGAACTGTTCGAGATGGTTTCGAAGACGGTGTCGGGGGCGACGGAAAAGGTGATTGGTCGCTCGCTGTCGCCGGAAGACCATGACCGCCTGGTGCGTGAATCACTGGCGGGATTGACGAATTTGAAGGCCTGATTGTTCTGTCTCGCCGAATGCGACTCTGTGTGCTGCCGCGAGGCGGAAACGGTCCAGCGGGAACCTTGTGGAACGATTGTCCATGTTTGAAGTCATCGATCCGAATCTCGCGAAAGTCCCCACGGTGTTTGACGAACCCGAGTCCGTCTCCGCCGCGCGGGTCTATGCAGACAGCCTGCTGAAGGTTGTTCCGCCGGGCGAGATTGACACGGTGATTGACGAACTGGCCTCGTTCGATGGGGACATTCTGCGGGGCACATCGGAATTGTCTGCTGTGCTGAAGTCGGGCGCGGTGGGGCAAGAGGCGAAGGTGGAGTTGCTGAAGAAGGGCCTGGAAGGCAAGTGCCTGACGTACACACGCAACACGCTGTGTGTGTTGGCCAGCAATCAGCGTCTTGAAATCCTTCCCTATATTGTTGAGCGGTGTCGACAGTTGCGTCAGCAGCAGTCGGGCCGTCGATCGATTCAAGTGACCAGCGCGGTGCCGCTGAATGATGAACAGCGCCGGGCCGTGGAACAACGGCTGTCGGAGTTGCTCGCCACTCAGGCGGTACTCGACCTTGTGGTGGATCCGTCGCTGCTGGGGGGCCTGAAGGTCCGCGTGGGCGACACCGTTTACGACAATTCGCTGCGCAGCCGGTTAAATCAACTGTCGCACCAGTTGCGTCAGAGGAGCTTGCATGAAATTCAATGCGGACGAGATCGCTTCGGTTCTTGAAGCGGAAATTCGTGACTTTCGCGGACAGGTCGAGTCGGCCGACGTTGGTCGGGTGCTCGAAGTGGGCGACGGGATTGCGCGCGTCTACGGGCTGAGCGGCGCGATGTCGGGCGAGATGGTCGAGTTTCCGTCAGGAGTGACGGGCCAGGTGTTCAACCTGGAAGAAGGCTCGGTCGTGGTGATCATTCTCGGTGACCCGCTGAAGGTGGCGGAGGGGGATGAAGTCCGCTCGACCGGCAAGCTGCTGTCGATTCCTGTCGGTCCGGCGATGGTCGGCCGGGTCATCGACCCGCTGGGGAACCCGCTGGACGGGAAGGGGCCGATTCTGGCTTCGGAATCTCGTCCGCTGGAGTCGATTGCTCCGGGCATTGCCGGTCGTCAGCCGGTGAAGCAGCCGCTGCAGACGGGGATCAAGGCTGTCGACGCGATGACGCCGATCGGACGTGGTCAGCGCGAGCTGGTGATCGGCGACCGCAAGACGGGTAAGACTGCGGTCTGCCTGGATGCGATTATCAATCAGAAGGGCCAGGACGTCGTCTGCGTCTACGTGGCGTGTGGCCAGCGTGCCTCGACCGTGGCGGGGATCATCGAAGCTCTGAAAGCCAACGGCGCACTCAGTTACACGATCGTCGTTAGTGCCCCGGCTTCCGCCGCTGCCCCCTTGCAGTACATCGCCCCTTACGCCGGTGCAGCGCTGGCCGAGTACTACATGTATCAGGGCAAGCATACGCTGGTGGTGTACGACGATCTTTCAAAGCAGGCCCAGGCGTATCGGCAGTTGTCGCTGCTGGTGCGTCGTCCGCCGGGACGCGAAGCGTACCCTGGCGACGTGTTCTACGCCCACAGCCGTCTGCTGGAGCGATCGGCCAAGCTGAGCGATGAACTGGGCGGCGGGTCGATGACCGCTCTCCCGATTATCGAAACGCTGTCGGGTGACGTGTCGGCCTACATTCCGACGAACGTGATCTCGATCACCGACGGACAGATTTATCTTGAACCGGACCTGTTCTTCGCCGGGGTTCGTCCCGCGATCAACGTCGGGATTTCGGTGTCGCGGGTGGGTGGAAATGCCCAGACGAAGGCGATGAAGAAGGTGGCCGGTGGTCTGCGATTGGCACTGGCCCAGTTCCGCGAACTGGAAGCATTCGCCCAGTTGGGTACCGAACTCGATAAGGCGACGCAGCAGCAGCTTGACCGCGGTTATCGCATGGTCGAAGTGCTGAAGCAGCCGCAGTATCGGCCGCTGCACTTTGCGGATCAGGTGATTGCGATTTTCGCGGGGAACGTGGGTTCGTTCGATACGATCCCTGTTCCGGAAGTGGCCGAGGCCGAAGCGTTCCTGCATACGTTCATGCGGGAACAGAAGTCGGAGAT
>JAIXZD010000256.1 GCA_027489895.1 Planctomycetaceae bacterium | reverse complement strand
GCCCACCCTACCGCGTGGGAAGCGCCCGCAGGCCGCGGACCAGTCCCAGTAGCAGGACCAGGGCGACCGCCGCGCCACCAAACAGCCCCAACAGCGACGGCCAGTGCCCGAAGATCAGCCGTCCGGGAAGCCACATCCATTTCCAAGTGCAGAGCACCCCGACCGCCGCGACGGCGAGAAACGGTCCAAACGGCAACGCGACCCGGCCGCTCTGCACCCGCACAAGAAGAGCCACCACAACCCCCACTAGCGGCGCGAGCAGCAACACGCACAGACTCGCCTGCCACCCCAGGATCGAGCCGATCATCGCCATCAACGTGACATCGCCAAATCCCAGAGCCTCCTGGCCCAGAACCCATGCGGAAAGCAGCCGCAGCAGCCAGGTTCCGCCGGCCGCCACGACCGCACCACAGGCCGCCACGGCCAATCCATGCGCCAGGGAATACTGCTTCATCCACTCCGGAATGTACGGTCCGGTGATCGGATGCTCCTGGTTCCAGTCGATCCAGAGCGGGACCAGGTGGACATGCTGGACTAACGCCCCGGCGAGGAATCCTGCCGCCAGCCCGGTCAGCACAATCTCGTCGGGGATGATGTACTCCCAGAGGTCGACAAACGTGGCCGCCAGAAGCAAAACGATCAACCCGACATGCAGTGCGATCCGGAATCCGAGCCAGTCGGGATGCCCCTGCTCCGGAAGTTGCTGGACGCCTGCGAGCGTCACCAGGCCGACGTAACCCGCCACCAGTCCGGCCGTGACGACTTCCAGCAGGGGGAACGGCCCCGCTGCGCTCGACCAGGTTCGGGCCACGTGTTTCAGGCCGGTCTCGCCGAGTCGATCAACCGGCGTCGCCAACCGCCGCAGCCAGACGCGAAGTAGAAGCCCCAGCAATCCCCCCACCACCGCCGCAACAATCAGCCGCGGAACAGCGGGAAGCGTTGTCAGAGGAGCACCCGTCCACGGGGGCGCAATCGCGGCAAGCATGGCAATCACAACGCTGCAAGGTCTCAACATTCGCAGGGCGACCGGTCGAGCGGACGCCTGCCAGGAATTGCCCCAGAGTGTAGCGGAACGCGTGAGAGTTCCACCGTTGCCGCGCCCCGCCAAAGTTCACCCGGTGCCACAGTCGAAACAAAACCCATCGAGAAACCGCCCAATCAGACAGATCGAACTTCGCTGATCTGTTTTTGCCATATTCTGCGGCACAACGTGCGGGGTTCGACTTGCCCGTTGCGCGATGTCGGCTTAGACTGCCGTCTTGGATTTTTTAGGTCGGAAGAAAGGTGTCAGGCTGGATCATGGTTTACCGTCCCCGAACCGCGTTGAAGAAACTCCGTAAGACGATGCGCTGCACCAAGTGTGGTGTGATCGTGATGCGCCGTGTGCGCTGCAAGACCTGCCACAAGCTGACCGGCAACTAAAGCGCCAGTCCCCGCACAAGATGTGTGACGTTTTTGCGGATAGCGCGACAGGCGCCTCGTTGCGCGCGCTTGGATTCGGCTCGGAGTGGTCATGAATCCGCCGCAGTTTCGGATCGGTCTCGGTCACGACACGCATCGGCTGGGAGCGGTCGGCAAGCCGCTCCTGCTGGGGGGCGTGCTGGTCCCTCACGAGTGTGGGTTGATTGGCCATAGCGACGCCGATCCCCTGCTTCACGCGATCACCGACGCAATCCTTGGATCGCTATCACTGGGCGATATCGGCGATTGGTTTCCCAACACCGATCCGCGCTGGAAAGACGGCGATTCCGCTCTGTTTCTGCGGCATGCCGCGACGGAACTGGTCAATCGTGGTTGGGAGATCGTCAATCTCGATTCGATCGTCCACGCGGAACGCCCCAAGCTCGGTCCCTTCAAGCGGCAGATCGAAGCGCACATCGCCACGCTACTGGGGCTGCCGGCTGACCGCGTCAGCGTGAAGGCGAAATCGGGGGAGGCCGTTGGTCCGGTCGGGCGGGGCGAGGCGATTCAGGCGGAAGCCGTGGTGTTGGTCAGTCGCCGGTCAATCGGTTAAATCAATGCACAGGCATTGATCGAACTCGACTGTTCCAGGACGACGCAATGGACACCCAGCCGGGCACTGTTCCCCCCACTGCGGTTCGAGGGATTCCCCCTCTGGCCGGTCTATGTACGTTTGCCGAGGCGCAGCGCTCTGAATGGAGCGTGGAAGAGTGCGTTTCCGCTCTGAAACGGCTCCATTATCTATTTCGCAGACTCCACGAGGTGCTGACGCAGCGAATTACGTCGGAACCTCAATTCGAGTTGAAGACCGCGTACAGTCTGCACGCGTATCTGTGTGCCGAGCATGTCCAGGCCCTGCGCGGGCGGGTCAGCGAAATGCGTGAGCCGCCGCTGGGGCTGGATGTTGTTCCCCACGCCGCGCTGCAGTTACTGGGCGACGAACTTCGGAAGGCACCGACCACGCTGGAGTTCGTGGCGGGGGTCTATGTGGTGGTCGTTCCGGCCCTGCAAGTCGGGATCGCCGAGTCTATCGGTCGTACGAATCGATTGCCCGACGCACCCTCCGCCCGAATACTGAGATTCGCCGCCCTGGAACTGGGTGATCTGAAACAATTTGGGGTCGAGGCGCTGGCGGCCTTGCGCACAGCGGAACCGACTTCTGACAGCCACCTATTCACCGAGACGCTTGCCGCCTGTCTGGCCGCGGCCGGTGGTCCGCTGGGATTGCAGCCGGAAACGCCCTGCCCTGCGCCAAAACACTCGGTTCAACCGTATGTCTACGACCGTGTCCCGAAGCGGGACAGCCGCTTTCAGGACTCGTACAACGCGGGCGTTAACCCCGAAGCGTTCCTCTACGACGAGCGGTTTCAGCCCCGCGACAAGCTGCTGATGATGCTCTACAAGCGGCTGCGGGAAATCGATGTCCCGGAGATGATGGCGAGCATTTTGAGCGAGACCTCGGGAAAACCGTGGGCGTTTACGCTCGACATGTCCCGACAGCTCTGGGACGAAGCCCGCCATTCGCTGATGGGCGAGGTTGGCTTTGTGTCCCTGGGATTGGATTGGACGCAGATTCCCGTCAATTTCACCTGGTCGCTCAATCTCAACACGCAACTCTCACCGCAGGAACGGCATGCGGTGCTGTTCTTCATCGAACAGGGACTGATGCCCCGCACCGGGAAACGGTACGAGTGGGAAGTCGCCCGGGAATCGGGGGTGCCGCTGGCCGGGGTGATTCAGGATTTTGACTGGGCGGACGAGGTGCTGCATGCTCAGTTGGGCCGGCGGTGGTATGTCTCCGAGTTCAAAGACCTGAAAGAGGCCCTGGCGTACGGCGATGCCTGCTGGTCGCGGGTGATGAGTCACTGGCAGTCGTACCGCGACCAGGGATTGACGGGGCATCGCAACTGGTGGCCGGAGTTTTATGCGACGGCGTGTGCGACGCAGGGGATCGAACCCGATCCGGCGGCCCTCGCCTTCAACACGACCTATGCCGCGGTGCGTGCAGACCTCAAGGAAATTGCGGTCTGACAAAGGAGAGTCCGGGCCACCGGAATGTGCGGCAGAATGTGCGGCAGAATGTGCGGAACAGGTTCTTGACGCCATGTTGGTTGCCGCTAACGCGACAACCAACTATCCTTCTCTCGCACGGAGCGGCATCGGGACCTGTTTCGAACCGCAGTGGAATTCCGTAACCTGATGTGGCAGAAGGATTTGCCGCACAATTTCGGACGCAGTGAGCATTATGCAAGAGTGGCTGGAACCGCTGGTCAAGATCGCCATCGTGATTGGAGCCCTGCAGGGCGCGGTGGCCTATCTGATTCTCGTCGAGCGGAAAGCCGCGGCTTACTTCCAGGACCGATTCGGTCCGAACCGCGTCGGCCCGTGGGGTCTGTTGCAGCCCATCGCCGACGGTTTGAAGTTCGTCCTGAAGTAAGAATTGATTCCGCACGGGGTCGACAAAGTCGTCTTCATGCTGGCCCCTGTTTCGATTCTGGCGACCGCGACTTTTGTCTTCGCGACCGTCCCCTTCGGAAACATGCTGCCCGCCCTGCCGATTCCCGGCTTCGAAAAGCCGATCGTGCTGACCGTGGCACCGGGCGTGGACATTGGCCTGCTGTACGTGTTCGCGGTCGGCAGTCTGGGTGTGTACGGGGTGATTCTCGGGGGCTGGGCCTCCAACAGTAAGTACAGTCTGCTGGGCGGGTTGCGTTCGAGTGCGCAACTTGTGAGCTATGAAATTCCGCTGGGTCTGTCGGTGATTGGCGTGTTTCTGCTCTCCGGGTCGATGAACCTGGAGAAGATCACGAACATGCAGGCGGAATCGGGCTGGTGGTGGATTGCCCTGCAGCCGCTGGGCTTCACCGTGTTCCTGATCAGCGGATTTGCCGAAAGCACCCGGCTGCCCTTCGACTTGCCGGAGTGCGAGCAGGAACTGGTGGGCGGTTACCACACCGAATACACCGCGATGAAATTCGGGATGTTCGCGCTGGCCGAATACCAGCACATGATCACGATCTCGTTCCTCTCGGTCATTCTGTACTTCGGCGGCTGGCACTTGTGGGGTGTCACTCCGCTCGTGGAGCCGGGCGACGTCACGCTGTTGGGTGCGCTGCTCTGCATCGGCGTGCTGACGTTCAACATCCTGATGATGATCTTCTTCTTCATGTGGGTTCGCTGGAGCTGGCCTCGGTTCCGCTATGACCAGCTGATGGATCTGGCGTGGAAGATGATGATCCCGCTGGGCGTTGTGAATCTTGTGGTGAGTGCTTCCGCTCAGCAGTTTCTGCCAGGCGACGCATTTCTCATGAAGGCTGTGATTTCATGGGCGACGATTGCCGCCCTGTTCGGATACGCCGTGTACAGTACGGCCCACGACCCGGCCCCAACCGGGGTTCGGGGCGGTGTCGCTGTTCGATAAGTTGAAACGCCAAAATGGCTTGCGGGATTTGAACCGGGGCGATGTCGAGTCTGAGGTTCGTCGGTGGGGGGTTGAATCGTGAAGCTGGATGATCGCGATCTGAAATGGGTCAAGGAGCCGCAGCTCGGCCTGGCTGGCCGGATGTTTCTCACTCCGCTGATCGACGGACTGACCACCACCGCGAAACACTTCTTCAAAACGGCCCGGGGCGAAGGGTTCACCCGGCAGTTCCCGGAAGAGCGGCCCGAGTTCGGCAACCCGCTGATCTATCGCGGTGTGCATCGCCTGAACAAAGACGAGCAAGGTCGCGTGAAGTGCGTGGCGTGCTTCCTCTGCGCGACAGCGTGCCCCGCTCACTGCATCGACATCATTGGAACCGAAGCTCCCTGGGACGATCGCGAGAAGTATCCCCAGAGCTTTGTGATTGACGAATTGCGTTGCATTTACTGCGGCATGTGCGAAGAGGCCTGTCCGGTCGATGCGATTGAATTGACGAGTCTGTTTGACTTGACCGGTGCCAGCCGGGAAGAAATGATCTTCGACAAAGAGAAACTCCTGTCTGTGTATGACATTACGATCGATCAGGAACCGATGAAAAGCCGTTCGGGTCTGACAAAGGCGAAGCCGACGCAGGTGGGCCCGGAGACGGCCCACTAGCAGGTTCGCGTTGGTCGGGGCCTTTGGCTGGGGCCGGCGTGTGTTGGACGTGTGAGTGGACGGGACGCGGATGAAGCGAGGGTGACGGAACACGAGTGCGGGATCGTCGAGCCGCGGCCGCGTTCGGTAGGGTGCCGCGGCTGTTTTTGTTGGCGGCGCGAGTGGTTTGGGCGAATCCGGTTGTCGGAGTGGTTTGGCGGAGTGGTCGAATGGAATTGAGCAGCGTTTTTGTCCGAGCTGTCGCCAGCCTCATCTGGGGGTCGCTGGGGCTGTATCTGATGCTGCCCCGCGGCCAGGCGTCCGGCAAACTGGGCTCCCGGATCGTCGGTGGGCTGCTGCTGATCGTTTCGATGATTCTTCTGGCCACGATGTCCGCCTCGGGCGACGCCGGGGTTCGGTTCATTTACGCGTATGGCGACCTGGGCTGGAACGCGAGTTACTGGTTTCTGGCCGGGCTGAGTCTCGTTTCGGCAGTGCTCATGGTGACCAGTCGCAATCCGGTCTATTCAGCGCTCTGGTTCGCAATGGTGCTGATGTCGAATTCCGGGCTGTACCTGTTGATGGACGCGTCATTCCTCGCAGCAGCCACGGTGATTGTGTACGCCGGGGCAGTGGTGGTGACGTTCCTGTTCGTGGTGATGCTGGCCCAGCCGAATGGGGCTGCGGCATACGACCGTCTGACACGAGAGCCGTTTCTGGCAGCCTGCGTGGGCGGGTTGGTGATTGGGGTCGTCCTGCTCACCACCCTCACGTTCTCGGCCGGGACGGAAATTGAGGCGGCCGCCGGGACTGGTTCGCGGCGCCCGTCAGTGGCCGATGTCGCCCGAGTCGCTTCGGCGACGACTCTCCCGACAAAAATCGATCCGGCCCGCGGGCATGTGGAAGGCCTCGGCCGTTCGCTGTTCCTCGAACATTACATGAGTGTCGAAGTTGTGGGCGTGCTGCTGCTGGCGGCTGTGGTGGGGGCGCTGCTTATCGCCACGCACCGCGTCGAACGCACGGCGAAAAATGCGACGTGAAGTGAAGGTCGAAAGGGAGGGCAGCGGCGAAACGCTGTTCGAGACGGATAGAAACGAAGACGTGTGAACAGGCCTGATCCAAAGGCGACTCGATGCCGGAACCTGCAGTCCTTCTCAACAATAGTCTGGTCCTGGGGGCGATCCTATTCACCCTGGGCCTGGTCGGGTTTTTGACCCGGCGGAATCTGATCATCCTGTTCCTGTGCGCGGAACTGATGCTGCAGGGCGTCACGATGACGTTCGTGGCATTCGGCAAGTACCACGGGACGTGGGGCGGGCAGGTGTTCGCGATTTTCAGTCTGGCGATTGCCGCGGCCGAAGCCGCGATCGCCTTGGCACTGATCGTCGTGCTGTTCCGGCGAAAAGAGTCACTCGACGTGTCGGTGTGGCAGGATCTGCGGGAAGAAGACCAGCCGTCGATCGAAGACGACACCGGCTCGATCGAAGAGATTCCCGAACAGCAGTGGCCGCATCTGTTCCCGGCCGGCCGGTTGCCGGCTGTTCTTGACCCTGTGACCAATCCGCGTGCTCCGTTGCCTCTGAAATTGCCTGCGTCGGCCCTGCCCGGCGATAAGCTGTCCGGTGATAAACTGGCGGAAAAGCGAGGTGCCTCGTGATTCGCACGCTTGCTCCTCTGATCCCCCTGTTTCCCCTTTTGGCGTGCCTGATCACGCTGGTGCTGGGGCCGAAGGTTCTCAAGGGACTCAGCCATCTTCCGGCGATTATCGGCATCGGCGCGTCCTGCGTCTGTTCCTGGATTCTGGTGTTCGCGGTGGCGGCCAGTCCGCATCCGGAGACGCTCGAGATTTACAAGTGGATGCTGGTTGGCGGCGATGCCTCGGTCGACATTTCGATTTCGCTGGGAGTCGACAGTCTCTCGGTGACGATGCTGGCGATGTTGACGTTCATCGCCACGCTCGTGGCGATTTACGCCTCGGGCTACATGCATGGCGACCCGGGCTACTTCCGGTTCTTCACCGAAGTGTCGCTGTTCGTGTTTTCGATGATCATGCTGGTGCTCTCGGCAAACCTGATCCAGTTGTTCATGTTCTGGGAAGCGGTGGGGCTCTGCTCCTACCTGCTCATCGGGTTCTGGTACGAAAAGCCCGAGGCCGCGGCCGCTGGCAAGAAGGCGTTCCTGGTCAATCGAATCGGGGACTTCGGGTTCGCGCTGGGCGTGTTCCTCTTGTGGGATACGTTTGGCTCGGTGAACTTCGAAACGATTCTGGACCCGGTGAAGATCGCCAATGCCGATCCGGCCCAGATCGCTCTGGCCTGCCTCTGTCTGATCACCGGGGCGATGGGCAAAAGTGCCCAGTTCCCGCTGCATGTCTGGCTGCCGGATGCGATGGAAGGGCCGACGCCCGTCAGTGCGTTGATTCACGCGGCGACAATGGTCACCGCCGGCGTTTACATGCTGACCCGTTGCACGCCGCTCTATATGGTGGTGCCCGACATTCAGTTGTTTGTCGCCGTGATGGGTGGCTTCACCGCGATTCTCGCGGCCTTGATTGCCCTGACTCAAAACGACCTGAAGCGGGTGCTGGCCTATTCAACGGTCAGTCAACTGGGGTTCATGTTCCTCGGGTTGGGGACGGGCTCGATGTTGGGGATTGCCGGGGGGATGTTCCACCTGGTGACTCACGCGTTCTTCAAAGCGCTATTGTTCCTCGGGGCCGGGTCGGTCATGCATGCCATGGGCGGCGTGATCGATATGACGCGGTTCAGCGGTCTGCGGCGGGTCATGCCGCAAACGTATGCGACCTTCCTGGTCGGCTCGCTGGCGCTGGCGGGGATGCCACTGCTCTCCGGGTTCTGGAGCAAGGATACGATTCTCTCGGCGGCTTACTCGGCCGCGTACGAGGACGGTCACCACGCTGAGCCGGCCCATGCGGCCGACGGTCACGGTGCTGGCGAACATGGCACCGGTGAACATGGTGCTGAGGGACATGGCAGCGGGGACCATGCGGCCAGTGCCCATCCGGTGGAGCGACTGTCGCTTGCCTCGGCCAAGGTGGCCGAGCGGGAGCCGATTCGGTTTGCGGGGCTGGATCCCAAGGTGGTCTACAAAGGTCTGTTCTGGATGGCGGCGCTCACCGCGCTGCTCACCGCGTTCTACACCTTCCGTGCGTTCTTCATGACGTTCCACGGGGAAACGAAGATTCCGGACGAGGCGGGGCATCACGCCCACGAGTCGCCGGCGTCGATGACGATCCCGCTCTGGATCCTGTCGATCGGTGCGATCGGCATCGGGGCCGCACTGGGCCATCCGACGGGGCTGTTCGATGGGTTCCTCGATCGGACGTTGCCGGGCCTTTCCGAGCATCACGCCACGAACTGGTTCGTGGTGGGGCTGAGCGGTGTGGTGTTCACGCTGGGGGTGGGGGTGGCCTACCTGATGTATGGTCGCCCGTCGACCGCACCGGCGACGGTCGCCAAGCTGTTTGACTCGCTCGGGGGTCTGACGCGTGCCAGCTACAACAAGTTCTACATCGACGAAGTGTACAACGCCCTGTTCGTGACGCCGCTCTGGGTAATTGCCCAGTTGTCGCGGTTTCTCGACTGGATGTTGATCGACACGATCCTGGTGGGCGGAATCAGCAAGCTGCCGGCGTTCCTCCTGGGAAAACCGGCTCGCCCGATGCAGAACGGCCTCGTGCAGTTCTACGGTTTGGCGATGACACTGGCGATGGGGGTGCTCCTCGTGGCTCTTGTCTGGCAGCAACGATAAGTCGTGGAATGGAATCGGGTGAGTTGAAGCGAGGGGATGGGCCGGTGGTCAGGGTGATCCATTGGTCCGGAAGGATCTCCAGGCCAGGCATGTGGATTGTCCTGCGGGGCGATGCCTCTGCCCGGTGAATGCTGTTAAAAGTTTATGTGTCGATCCGCGGTGAGTTCCGCGGCCGGACCTGAGGATTTTGGGAATGACGCAAGTGCTGCTGATTCTCGTGCTGTTGCCGCTGGCCGGTGCGGGACTGACCTGGTTCCTGGGGAGGACAAATCCCGAGCGGGCCAGAGCACTCACCCTGGTGAACACGTTGTTGTCGTTGGCGCTCTGCGTGCAGATGGTGCTGGCGTACGACCCCGGTCTGAAATCGGGCAGCGAGCCGCAGGTGCTGCAGATGGTCGTCAGCTACCCCTGGCTGGGTGGCGGCGGAGATGGTCCCGACATCCGGTTTTCGCTGGGTGTGGATGGAATCAGCCTGTGGATGATCGCCCTGACGGGGCTGTTGATGGTGACGAGCGTGCTCGTCAGCTGGACGGCGGTGACCGAGAACCCGGCGGCCTATTACTCGCTGATGCTGCTGTTGCAGGCGGGGCTGGTTGGTGTGTTTGCCGCGCAGGACATCATCCTGTTCTATCTGTTCTTCGAGTTCACGCTGATTCCGCTGTTCTTCATGATCGGCATCTGGGGCGGTCACGACCGCCGCTGGGCGGCCCGTAAGTTCTTCATCTACACATTCGCAGGGAGCGTGCTGACGTTCCTGGGTCTGTTGTTCATCGTGCTGTCGCATCAGACGATGTCGGCTCAACCTGGTCAGCCGCTGACGTTCAACATCCCCAAACTCGTCGCGGACATCACCCAGTTGACGGCTCCCGCCAACCGCGCCAATTACGAGTACTGGGAGCAGGTTGGCCCGTGGATCTTCCTGGCACTGTTTGCTGGCTTTGCGATCAAGGTGCCGCTGTTCCCGTTCCATACCTGGTTGCCGCTGGCGCACGTTGAGGCGCCCACGGCTGGTTCGGTGCTGCTGGCCGGCGTGTTGCTGAAAATTGGTTCGTATGGATTCCTGCGGTTTGCGCTGCCGATGGTGCCGGAAGCCTGCTGGACGATGCTGCCCTGGGTCGCCTGGCTCTCGCTGATCGGCATCATTTACGGGGCACTGCTCGCTTTGGCTCAGGACGACATCAAGAAGCTGGTGGCGTATTCGTCGGTCAGCCACATGGGCTTCTGCATGCTGGGGCTGTTTGCCTTCAACACGACCGGCATGGCCGGTGGTGTGCTGCAGATGATCAATCACGGCTTGTCCACCGGGGCACTGTTTGCCATCGTGGGGCTGCTCTACGAGCGGTACCACACGCGAGACATCGAAGCCTACGGGGGAATGACGCGAAAGTTCCCTGTGATGGCGTTCTTCTTCGTGACCGTCATTTTCTCCAGCATCGGACTGCCGGGGCTGAATGGCTTCACCGGGGAACTGCTGGCGCTGATGGGAATGTTCAAAGCGGACCGGCTGTATGCGATGTTCGCGCTGACGGGGATCATCCTCGGGGCGTGGTACTCGCTCTGGCTGGTGCAGCGGACGTTCTTCGGAAAGTTCCGCGAGCCGATCGTCGAGCATGCGTACCACGCGGCTCCGGGTGCCCCGACTACCGCGGCAGCTCATAGTCATGGTGGTGAGCACGGTGCGGGACATGGTCACGGCGCAAGCCATGGTGGGCACGACGATCATGGCCATGGCGGTCACGGTCATGCCGCTCCGCGCGGCCCGGTGGGTGATCCCTCAATTGGCGATCTGAATGTTCGCGAACTGTTCGCGGTGGTGCCGCTGGTGGCCTGCATGTTCTGGATCGGACTGGCCCCCCAGTATGTTCTGGATCGGATCACGCCGAGCTTGGCACCCATTGAGAAGCGGATGCAGGACACACGGCAGGCGGCGCTCGAAATGCGGGCTAAACGAGTGGAAGTTGCCGCAAATGGTGCGGAGGCGGCCGGTCAGGCCGGTTCCGATGTCGCTTTGGTTGGTTGGAAGCAGTCTCAGAAGGATTGAGTTGAGTTGGCCGAATTGAGTTGGCCGAGGTTGCGATGGCCTGACGGAATCATGTCCGTGGGCTGTCATCTGGAAGATCGATTGATCGCAGACTCGTGCGATCGGTGTTTGGTGAGGTTTGGTTGGGCCGAAGCGATGTTTCGGTGAGCAGGATTCACGGGTGAGTGACCTGTGGAGCATGACCCGACCGCAGGCTGATGGCCCAGACGCGAACTGAAATCAAACCCGGTGCCGAGAGGGAGTAGAACCGACTGTGTCAGCCACGTTCACTGCATTGTTGCCGGAAATCATCCTGGGGGTGGTTGCCTCGTTCGTGTTCCTGGGGGGCACGTGGAAACAGGTGAACTCGTCAACGTGGGGCGTGGCCTCGCTGATCGGGCTGGCTCTGTCGTTCGCCGCCGTCATCGCCCGGTCGGGTGATCATGGGGCGGGTCTGAATTCGCTGATTGTCGTCGATGGTCTGACGGTGGCGGTTGAACTGGCGACGCTGGTCCTGGGCTTCCTGCTGGTGCTTACCGCCCTGTCGAGTCAGTCCACCGAGGAGACCGCCGCCGAGTTTTTCGCGCTGCTCTTGCTCATGCTGTCCGGCGTGATGCTCGTCTCGATCGCGAATGATCTGGTGCTGCTGTTCCTGTCGCTCGAGCTGATCTCGGTTCCGACGTACGTGCTGCTCTACTCGGGACGTCGCGATTACGGGTCGCAGGAGTCGGCGGTGAAGTACTTTCTCTTGAGCGTGCTGTCGGCCGCGATTTTGCTGTATGGCTTCAGCTTTGTGTACGGTTTGACGGGCGCGACGAACCTCACGGCCGTGAGGGACGTTCTGACCGCGACCTACGCCGTGGGTCCCGCCGGAACGACGGGTGACGGGTCGGTGCTGGGGATGGTG
>JAIXZD010000573.1 GCA_027489895.1 Planctomycetaceae bacterium | reverse complement strand
GGTACAACGCGGGAAAATCGCAGTACTTCGCGGGCGAACTCGATTCGCTGCGGGTCTACCGTCGGGCACTGTCAGCGGCGGATCTCGCCCGACTCGTCGACAGCGAACGGTCAGAAATCGGCCGGGAGTAGTGGCCGGTTCCATCCATTGATTGGGTGAGGCAACCCGACAGTTAACCCAACACCGACCGCAGGAATTTTTGGGTGCGTTCGACCTGGGGCTGGTCGATGAGCTGTTGGGCGGGACCGGATTCGACGACCTTGCCATCGGCCAGCACGAAGACGCGGTCGGCGGCCCGGCGGGCGAAGCCAATCTCGTGTGTCACCATAATCAGCGTCAGGCCCTCTTCCTGAAGCTGTTCGAGCACGTTCAGCACTTCGTGCTTCAGTTCCGGGTCGAGAGCGCTGGTCACTTCGTCGCAGAGCAGGGCTTTGGGACGCATCGCCAGCGCGCGGGCAATCGCCACGCGCTGCTTTTGTCCGCCGGAGAGCTGGGCCGGAAGATGCCCGGCCCGGTCCGCCAGGCCGACTTTGGCGAGCAGGTCACGAGCCTGTCCTTCGGCCTCGCGGGCGGGCAGACCCAGGACGGTGCGGGGTGCCTCGGCCACGTTGCCCAGGGCCGTGAGATGTGGGAAGAGCTGAAAGTCTTGAAACACCATGCCGATAAATCGGCGGACCCGCGCGTGAACGGCGCGATGGGCCGGCGTTTCGGGGCCGGGGGGCAGCGTCTCGTTGCCCACACGAATCGTGCCGGCTTCGAAGGGGGTGAGGCCATTGAGGCAGCGGAGAAAGGTCGACTTGCCGCCGCCGCTGGGGCCAATGAGGGCGACGGTCTCACCCGCGCGGACATCGAGGGTCACGCCCCGCAGAATCGTGTGGTCCCCATACCGCTTCTCGACCGCGATCGTCTCGATGAGGGGCAGGGCCTGGGGGTCGGACATCGGCGACGCCTTCAGAGTCAGGTTGGAGAAGCGGGGCGACGAGAGAGGTTGTGCTGGTCGACGGGTGGTGAGCCAGCAGTCTGTCTGGCATGCGGCGGAAGTACAACGCGGCGGGGTCGGCTCGCCAGCGAGTTTCCCGGTAGACTGATTGGGGAGGTAAACTGCCGCAGACAGGCCACACAAGAGGGTTCCCGGGGCGGGGGCTGTTGCGCTGCAGTGGCCGGGGGAAAGCATGATCCGTCGTTCGTCGATCACCTGGCCGATTGTCCTGGCGTCGCTGCTGCTGGCGATGCTGCTGGCGCTGACGATTTTGTGGATCGTCGTGCAGTCGGCCAGTCGGCAGTGGGGGCTGCTGGCGGTCGGCACGATCTTCTTCGTGCTGATCGTCGTGGGCGTGGTGCTGTACCTCGTGCTGGCGATCAAGGAGATCAACCTCAACCAGCGGCAGGCGAACTTCATCGACAGTGTGACGCACGAGCTGAAGTCGCCCATCGCCTCGATCAAGCTCTGCCTGCAGACGCTCGACCTGCGAACGGTTCCGCCCGACCAGCAGCGCGAGTTCCACCGCTACATGCTCGAGGATGTGCAGCGGCTGGATGCGCTGATCGATCACCTGCTTGTCGCGGCCCGCCTGGACGCGGTCTCCGCCCCGCCCGACGTCGAGGATGTTCGGCTGGAGCCGCTGTTGCGGCTGTGTATCGCGGTGGTCTCGAGGCGGTACGACCTCGAACCCGATCGGATTGCTCTCTCCGGGGAACCGGCGCTGGTGCGAGGCCGGCCTCGGGAGCTGGAGATGGTGTTCACCAATCTGTTGGACAATGCGGCGAAATATGGGGGGCGGCCGCAGCGGATCGTGGTCGAGGTGGTGCCGAAGGGTGAGCGGATCGTCACGCGGATTTGCGACAACGGGCCGGGCATTCGGTATGAGCTCCGCGGCAAGATCTTCAAGCGATTTTTCCGGGGCGGCTCGGAATTGGAACGGACGACCCAGGGGACGGGGTTGGGGTTGTTTATCGTCCGGTCGCTCGTCAAAAAGATGGGGGGCGGGATCCATGTGCATGGCCGGGGTCCGCTGTCGGGGGCGACGTTCGAGGTCGAGCTGCCCGGCCGGGCGCTCGCTGCCGAGGAGCGGGCCGCGGAGCCAACGCCAGTCGCTCCGGCCGAAGAGCAGAGCGAGCGCGAGACCCCGATTGAGAGCGAGGCGAACCAGACATGAAGGCGCGGATTCTGATCGTCGAAGACGAGCAGCACATTGGACGGCTCATCAAATTCAACTGCGAGGCCGAGGGCTTTCAGGCCGTGCTCGTGGGTGACGGGCGCAAGGCCCTGGCCGAGCTGGAAGCGGGCCCCGCGCCGTTCGACCTGGTCATTCTCGACCTGATGCTTCCCGAGATGAGCGGGTATGCGGTTCTCGAACAGTTGCGAACGCGGAGTGTGCAGGTTCCGGTGCTGATTCTGTCGGCCCGGACGCTGTCGGAGGACAAGATTCGCGGGTTCGACTGCGGGGCCGACCAGTACATGACCAAGCCGTTCGAACTGCCCGAACTGCTGTCGCGCGTGCGGGGACTGATCGCCCGCCATGCGGCGGTGAAAGGAGCGGCTCCAGCGGCCGCGGCGGTTCCTGGCGCATCGGAACGGTACGCCTTCAACACGGCCGAGATCGATTTTGCCCGGCACGAGGTGACCGTCCGGGGCGAGTCGAAGCAGTTGACGGCCCTGGAAATGAAGCTGCTCAAATGCTTCATCGAACACGAAGGGAAACTGCTCTCGCGGGCGGAACTGCTGGACCAGGTGTGGGGGTTCGACGCGACCCCGACGACGCGAACCGTGGACAATTTTATTGTCCGGCTGCGGCAGTACTTCGAGACCGACCCTTCCCATCCTCGCCATTTTCTCTCAGTTCGCGGGATGGGCTATCGGTTTGTGGCTCAACCGACGGGAGCGGGGTCCGAATTGGCACGAGAGTCAGAAAACGGGGTTGGTGCAGACTCGGGAATCTGACGATAACTCCCTGTGTGCCTGGTCGACCTCGGAGGGCCAACCGAGACCAGACAGGACGATCTGGTAAAAAGCGATGACTGGGCGGTTCGGGTGATCCGGGTTCGGGTTGTTCGAGTTCCGGTCATGCGGCGGGTGTGTGGACGCGGCAGACAAGACGGGATCAATTCTGGTTTCTGGTTCGATCGACAGCATGGACGCCTGGGTCGAGGGATCGCTGCTGACTGGCCTCACGGTCTGCGCGCTGACGCAGGCCGTGCTGATGCTGATTCATGCAGGCGAACATCGCCGGTTTCATGCTGCCCGTGCCCGGGCGCCGCTGCCTGCGGGGTCGTCACTGCCGGCCCGCGTGTTCGTCCCCTGCAAAGGGTGCGAGACTGATCTCGAAGCCAACCTCGCCGCTCTGTTCCAGCAGGATTACCCCGACTACGAACTTTGCTTCGTCGTCGAGTCGGTGGATGACCCGGCCGTGCCCCTGATCGAGCGGTTGCGGCGCGAGAATCCCCGGATTCCGTCGACCCTCGTGGTGGCTGGTCTGGCGGAGGGTTGCGGGCAGAAGGTGCATAACCTGCAGAAGGCGACCGCCCAACTCCCGGACGAAACGCGCGTGCTGGCCTTCGTCGATTCCGACGCCCGGCCCAACCCGTCGTTCCTGCGTCGGCTGGTCGATCGCCTGGAAAGCGGCAAGCACGCCATCGCGACCGGCTACCGCTGGCACCTCCCCGCTCGGCGGACGGTCGTCAATCTGCTGCATGCCAGCGCCAACAACTGGCTGTCGACCCTCACCAGCAGCCACAGTTTGAATCTGGTGTGGGGTGGCGCCTGGGCGATTCGCCGCGAAACGTTCGACCGACTCGATCTGCCCTGGGCTTGGAACGGGGCCCTCTCCGATGACCTCGTCCTGTCGCGGCATCTGCGGCACGCCGGTCTACGCGTCGCCTACGAACCGCATTGCCTGGTCGCCTCGCCCCTGGAAACCAGTTGGGCGGGAACATTCGAGTTCCTGAGGCGGCAATACCTGGTGACGCGCGTCTGCGCGCCGGTCTGGTGGACGTGGGGTGTGCTGGCGGCCTGTCTCTCGCTGTCGATTCCCGCGCTCAGTCTGGTGCTGACGGGCCGTCTGCTGCAGACGGGTGGCTACTGGCAGGTGGCGCTGGGTGTGGGTGTCACCCATTACCTGGTGACCGCCTGTCGACTGGGCGTTGGGATGAGCGCCGTGGGGGGTTTCATTCCACGGGAGCGGGATGCCGCCCGGTCGATCGAACCGGTTTGTCGGCTGATCGTCTGGGCGTGGCCTGTGATCACCCTGATTCACCTGGTGGGCCTGGGCTTAAGTTCGGTCGGACGCACGCTGAAGTGGCGGGGCATCCGGTACCGTCTGGTCGGCCCGCAGCAGACGACGATTCTGTCGCGACCGGTGACACCTGCTTCCACGACGGGAATCAGCGTCCCTGCCCCGCATTGGCAGTCGGTTCCGGCAGCCGTGCGCGGAGCGCGATAAGCCGGGCTAAGGGTTCGCTCGGCCTGAGATCAGGAACGCGAGCAGGCCACCGACTTCGCAATGCCGTTCGAGGGGATGGCGGAGGTGAGCGCTCGCGGTGATCGCGTAGACGTTCTGCCGCCCGCGCTTTTCACGGACGAGATACCCGGCCTGGATCAGGTCGGAGAGGATCCGCTGGACGGCCCGCTCGGTGATTCCGACCGACTCGGCGATCTGCCGGGCCGTGATGTCCGACTGCTTGTAAATGCACAGCAGGACATGCGTGTGGTTGCTGAGAAACGTCCAGACGGCGCCGCCACCCGCAGAATCCGGTCGGCCTGCGTCCGATGAAGGCGGTTCCGCCGGAGGCGATTCAGCGGCCTCGGGTCGGAAGGATTTCGGTTCAGACGGAGAATTCATGATTGGCACTCTTGCCGCGCTGGTAATATCACGATAAGAAATACACGACAATAAAAACGTGGTTTGTTATTCGTGACAACTGCCAAGCAACAGGACACGCTATGTCGCTGACGGAAATTCTGCAAGTCAATCTCCTGTCACCACTTGTGCTTGCGTTCCTGTTAGGAATCTTTGCCCGCGTGGTGAAAAGCGACCTGGCACTTCCCAAGGATCTGTACACAGCGCTTTCGATTTATCTTCTGTTCGCGATTGGACTTAAGGGGGGTGTCGAGCTGTCGCACGCTGCTCTGGCCGAGATCGCCTGGCCGGCGGTGGCCACGCTCTGCATTGGAATTGTCACGCCGCTCTCGGCGTTCCTTGTTTTGAGGCGGCTTGGGAAGTTCGGAACGGCCGATGCGGCGGGGATTGCCGCGCACTACGGCTCGGTCTCGGCGGTCACGTTCATCGCCGCGTCGCAGTTCGTGCTGGCTCAAGGCATTCAACCGGAAGGCTTTATGCCGACCTTGCTGATGCTTCTGGAAAGCCCGGGGCTGAGCATCGCGATCGCGCTGGGGGTGATGAGCCGGGCGAAGCAGACCGCGGCGGCGTCCGGCGACACGAAGTCGCCGCTCGGCAAGGTGCTGCACGAGGTGCTCTGTGGCCGGACGATGATGCTGCTGATGGGCGGGCTGGTGGCGGGGTATCTCTCGGGGAGCAAGGGGTACGAGCCGATCAAGCCGTTCTTCGAAGGGGGGTTCAAGGGGGCGCTGACGCTGTTCCTGCTGGAAATGGGACTGCTGACAGCCGACCGGCTGGGCGACCTCAAGAAAGCGGGGGCGTTCCTCCTGGGGTTTGGGGTGGTGATGCCGATTTTTCATGGACTGGCCGCGGTGCTGCTGGGCCAGTGGGCCGGGCTGTCGATCGGTGGCTGCACGATTCTGGGGGCGATGGCGGCCAGTGCCTCGTATATCGCGGCTCCGCCGGCGGTGCGGATGTCGCTGCCCGAAGCGAACCCGACTCTGTCGCTTACCGCGGCCCTGGTGATCACATTCCCGTTCAATCTGACGGCCGGGATTCCGCTCTACTACCAGGCGGCCTGCTGGAGCCATGGCACGACGACGCAGGCCGTCGCGGAGATGGTGAAGGAGAATGCCGAGAAGTCGGTGGTGGTCCCTGCTGGACATGAGACCCCGGCCGTAATTCCAGCTGTGAAGCTCGGGCCGAAGACGAGCAGCGTCCCGCCCAAACCGATGATGGTTCGGGCGGGTTGAGGGGCGAAGCGGGGTGTCGATTGGTAGGGGCCGCTGTGCGGGGGAAGCCTCACGGCTTCCGCTACCTTGATGCGCGCTTCGCGGGCGGGAGTTAGAAGCCTAAGACGTCGTTCATCGAGTAGAGGCCGGCTTTTTTGGCGGCGAGGAACTTGGCGGCGGCGATCGCTCCCAGGGCGTAGGCGTCGCGGGAGCTGCTTTTGACGGCGAGGTCGATCGATTCGCCCAGCAGGCCGAACACGATCGTGTGCTCGCCGACATTGTCGCCCACCCGGACGGCGTGGTAGCCAATTTCGGTTACGGGGCGGGCACCCGGCCGCCCACTGCGGCCGTGGACGTGATCGGTCTGGCCCATCTCCTCGGCGACGATCTCTCCGAACTTGAGGGCCGTGCCGCTGGGCGAGTCCTCCTTGAAGCGGTGATGCCGTTCGATGATCTCGACATCGACGCCACCGGGGATCGTTCGCAAGGCCCGCGCGGCTTCCCGAACGAGCTTCATCGTCAGGTTGACAGCGAGGCTCATGCTGGGCGAGACGAGAATGGCGGTCGTCTGGCTCGCGGTGAGGACGTCGTCCCGTTCGGGGCCATGCAGTCCGGTGGTGGCGACGACGAGGGGGACGGCCCGTTCGCCGCAGAGGCGGGCACAGGCGGCGGCACCCACGGGAGTCGAGAAGTCGATCATGACATCGACGCGCTCGATCAGGCCTGCGGTGATCGCCACGCCTTTCCGGCCGACACCCGCGAGTTCTCCCGCATCGACACCCAGCTTGGAACATCCGGGCGATTCGAGGGCGGCGGCGAGTTCGAGTTCGGGATCTTGCGAGACCAGCGCGACGACGCGCTGCCCCATGCGTCCGGCGGCCCCGTTGACACCCACTCGAATTCTGTCAGACATCACCGCACCCACTTCCTCAGGAAACCCGCGCTCTCCGGTAGGATCGCGGCCGGGACGAACGCAGCCCGACCTCGTTGGGATTATGCTACGCCGAAGGCGGTGTCTTCGCGAGAATGTGTCGACGCGAGAATTGGCCACGGGTGCGAGACGAGGTCTGTGGGTGGGTCGATTGTGTGGGGCAGGCGAGCCGACCGTGTCAGAAGTCGGCAGGGGTCGGTGAAGCAGGGGGCATGTGGTGAGCGTGGGAACGGGGTCCCGAGTCGGGCGCATCGGCGATGCGGTGAATCGTGCAGTTTGATCGAACGGTGTTGCGGGCCTGCCGGTTTCTCGTGGGTCCCACGGCCGTGGGGAAGACCGAGATCGGGATCGAGGTGGCGCGGCGATTGGGGGGCGAGGTGGTCGCGCTCGATTCGATGACGGTCTATCGCGGACTGGAGATCGGGACGGCCAAGCCGAGCCTCGTCGAGCGGGATGGCGTGCCGCATCATCTGTTTGATCTGGTCGATCCCTGGGAGGAGTTCACGGTCGCGCGGTATGTGGTCGAGGCGGAGCGGGTCTGCCGGGAGATTTTGGCGCGGGGTCGGGCGCCCGTGTTTGTGGGGGGGAGCGGACTTTACCTGCGGACGATTCTGCGGGGCCTGTTCGATGGGCCCGAGGCCGATCCTGCCGTGAGGGGGCGGCTGGAGGTGGAGTCGCAGCAGTTTGGGCCAGACGCCCTGCACCGGCGGCTGCAAGCGGTGGACCCGGTGGCTGCAGCGCGACTGCACCCGAATGACGTCCGCCGGGTGATTCGAGCGCTGGAGGTGTTTGAATTAACGGGAACGCCCCTTTCGGAACAACAGAGGCAGGGTCCGTTGCAGGCCGACGAGCGACCTGTCTGGCTGGTCTGGCTGGAACCGGACCGGGCGTGGCTGCAGGAGCGGATTGATCGGCGGGTCGACGCGATGCTGGCGGCGGGGCTGGTTGCGGAGACGCAGGCGGTGCTGGCCGCGGGTGGGTTTGGGCCGACGGCCGCGCAGGCCCTGGGCTATGCGGAGGTGCTCGAGCATCTGGCGGGAAAGAGCAGCTTGGAGGGCTGTCGCGAGGCGATCCAGACACACACACGCCAGTTTGCGAAGCGGCAGTGCACGTGGTTCCGCAATCTGGAGGAGTTGAGCGCGGTGCCGGTCGATGGGGCGACGGACCGGGACGAGCTGGCACGGCGGTTGGCGCAGCGCTGACATGGCTGACGGGAAATCGGGTATGATCCGGAGACGATCGGAGCACGAGTTCCTGGGAGATCTGAGCGATGTCGAACCGGACAACACGGCGGGCCGTTCTGGGCCAATGGGCATCGGCAATGGGACTAGGGCTGGCCGCGTCGACTGCTAACGCGGCTCCACGGGTTTCGAGAACGGCGTTCGCTCGTACTGGGTCTGTGAAATCGCAACTGACGCTTGTCCTCTCGGGCGGGATGAGTTCGCAGGAGACGTTTGACCCCAAGCCGCTGGGGCCAGTGGACCGACGCGGACCGGCCGGGGCGATTGCGACGAGCGTGCCGGGCGTCTGTGTGTCGAGCTGGCTGCCGCGCCTGGCGGCGCGGGCCCATGAGTTCACGCTGGTCCGCTCAGTGACGCTGGGTTCCGCCCCGGCCACGCATGACGCGGGGCTGGCGCTAGTGCCAGCGGCCACGGTTTCCGAGGGCGACATCGGCTCGCAAAGTGACCTGCTGGTCCGGCCGGTGAGTCGCAGTGAGATGCGGCGGCGAGCGACTCTCGGAACAGCGCGTACGCCAGCGCGGGTGCGGTCCCGGCAGCGGGTCGGTTTCGACTATGGGGCGAGCCGGTTTGGCGGACTGTGTCAGGCGGCTGTTTCGCAACTGGTGGCGGGTGCAGACTCCGCCTGTGTCCACTTCGCGCCGACGGTGTTCGACTGTCTGTCGTGGGACATGCATGCGAACGGGGCGGGACTGCCGATCTCGCTGACGGACTATCGGGAGACGCTTTGCCCGCAACTCGACCAGGTGCTTTGTGCGGTGTTTGATGAACTGCAAGGTCGGGGATTGTGGTCGACGACGACGGTGCGAGTGGTGACGGAGTTGGGTCGCTCGGCCCAGTTCAACAGCCGGGGCGGACGCGACCATGCCCGAGGGCCGTTCTGTGCGCTGCTCGCGGGTGGCGGAGTCGCGGGTGGGGTTGTGATCGGCGCGACGACTGCGGACGGTGGCGAGGTGCTTGAGGGCGAGGTGACCTTGGG
>JAIXZD010000007.1 GCA_027489895.1 Planctomycetaceae bacterium | reverse complement strand
GCTCCGTTGATCGCGCCCGCCGAGTTGACCGTCACCTGGTCGCCACCCGCCGTCGTCGTCCCCGTCAGCACGACATCGCCCGACCCGGTCGTCCGCAGCGTGACATCGCTCCCCGCACCGTCAGCCGTCACGCTCGTCGCCACCGTCAGGGCCGCCCCCGCATTCGTCAGCAGAACGTCCCCATTCCCCGTGGAGACCACGCCGAACGTGACGTTCCCGCCGCCCGACTGATCAAACGTCACCGCACCCGCCCCCGTAGTGAGACTCGTCACGCTCACCGCCGTCGCCAGCGCATTGTCGACATCAATCGCACCAGTCGTCGTATCCGCCGAGATCGTCGTCCCCGCCAGCTCCAGCGCGGTCGTATTCCCAATCCCGCTCGCCGCGTCGAGATCAATCACACTGGCCGTCACCAGCCCCGCCCCGTTGATGCTTCCCGCCGAGTTGATCACGACATCGTCGCCATCCGCCGTCGTCGTCCCGGTCAGCACGACGTTCGCGCCGCCCGTCGTCACCAGCGACACATCCCCCGCCCCGCCCGCAACAATCGAACCCCCGGTGCCATTCACGAGATCACCAGCGTCACTCGTCAGCGTCACGTTGCCAGCATTCGTCGCCACCGTCGTGAACGTCACGCTGCCGCCGCCCGTCTGGTCAAACCGCACAAACCCCGTCCCGGTCGTTCCCCCCGTCGTCAACGTGTTGACCTGCACCGGCGATGCCAGCGCATTGTCGACATCGATGTTTCCATCCGCCGAATCAATCGTCAGCGTCGACCCCGCCAGCTCCAGCGGCGTCGTATTCCCAATCCCCGTCTGGGCATCGAGATCGATCCCGCTTCCCGACACCAGCCCCGCCCCATTGATCGACAGGGCCGAGTCAATCGTCACCTGGTCGGTCGCCGTCGTCGTCCCCGTCAGCACGATCTCGCCCGTCCCGGTCGTCCGCAGCGTGACATCGCTCCCCGCGCCACTGGCCGTCACACTCGTCCCTACCGTCAGGTCCGCCCCCGCGTTCGTCAGCAGCACGTTCCCAATCCCGGTGGAAACCACACCAAACGTGACGCTCCCGCCACCCGACTGGTCGAACGTCACCGCCCCAGACCCCGTGGTGAGACTCGTCACGCTCACCGCCGTCGCCAGCGCGTTGTCGATATCAATCGCCCCCGTCGTTGTATCCGCCGAGATCGTCGATCCCGCCAGTTCCAACTGCGTCGTGTTCCCGATCCCGCTGGCCGCATCCAGATCAATCACGCTTGCCGTGACCAGCCCCGCTCCGTTGATCGCGCCCGCCGAGTTGACCGTCACCTGGTCGCCATCCGCCGTCGTCGTCCCCGTCAGCACGACATCGCCCGACCCGGTCGTCCGCAGCGTGACATCGCTCCCCGCACTGTCAGCCGTCACGCTCGTCGCCACCGTCAGGTCCGCCCCCGCATTCGTCAGCAGAACGTCCCCATTCCCCGTAGACACCACGCCAAACGTGACGCTCCCATTGCCCGACTGGTCGAACGTCACCGCACCCGCAGTCGTCGTCAGACTCGTCACGCTGACAGGCGTCGCCAGCGCGTTGTCGATATCAATCGCCCCCGTCGTCGTATCCGCCGAGATCGTCGACCCCGCGAGCTCCAACTGCGTCGTGTTTCCAATCCCCGTGGCCGCATCCAGATCAATGACGCTCGCCGTCACCAACCCCGCCCCGTTGATGCTCCCCACCGAGTTGATCGTCACATCATCATCCGCAGCCGTCGTCGTCCCCGTCAGCACGACATCGCCGCTGGTGCTGGTCGTCAGCGTCGCATTCCCCGCGCCGCCCGCCGTCACGCTCGTCCCCACGACGAGGTTCGCACCGGTATTCGTCAGCCCGATGTCCCCCTCAAACGTCGACACCACGCCAAAGTTCACACTTCCGCCGCCGGTCTGGTCGAACAGAATCGAACCCGTCTCGGTCCCCACCGCCGGTGCCCCCGTCGTCAGCGACGTCACCGTCACCGCCATCGCCGAACTGTTGTCGACATCAATCGCCCCGTCATCCGTATCGATCGTCAACGTCTGACCCGCCAGTTCCAGCGAGCTCGCATCCCCAATGCCCGTGGCCGCATCCAGCACAATCACGCTCGCGGTGACATCGACCAGCGCATCCGTTTCCGCATCGTTGATGCTGCCGTCCGAACGCAGCGTCGCCGTCCCGCTCGTCGACACCTCGCTCGTCCCCGCGAAACAGCGAGCCGCTGCAATACTGCCGATCACATAGCCCAACGTGCTGCGGAACGTCACATCGCCCGTCGTGTTATTGAGCGACACCGTCCCACCTACGTTGTTCAACTGCCCCAGCGAAATCCCCGTCGCCGCCTGTGCCCCGACATTCGTCGCGGTGATGAACCCCGTATCACTCTGCGTGATCGCCCCCGTCACGCTCGTCAGTCGCAACGTACTGCCGCCCGTCGTCAGATTGATCGGTGCGTTGATCTCCAGATCTCCCGTATCGACGCAGAGCGTCAGGTCGGCCCCCGTGGTGATCCCATCCACATCCGGCGTGAAGCACCGCGACGCCGCGACACTCCCCACCGCGAACCCATCCACATCGCGATAAATCACCGCGCCCGTCGCCGTCGCCGCAAACACGTCGACATCGTTTGTCGCCGCATCGAGTGTGATCGCCCCGGTCACCCCGCTCGACCGCACTCCCAGCGCAAATGCGGTGATCGCGCCGCCTGTCTGCGTTACAGGTCCATCATTCGCCTGCAGCCGGACCGTCCCCGTCCCGGCCGTGATGTTCTGCGTCAGCGTGATCGTCGTCGCACACAGCGTCACATTGTCATCCGTCGTGACAATCCCGCTCGTCAGCACCGTCCCCACTTCCAGCGCGTTCGCGTCGCGATAATCCACCGCCCCGCCGACATTCCCCGCGATCACCGCCACATCGTTCGTCGTCGAGGCATCCAGCACAAACGCGCCGGGCCCCGTGCCGCTCAACTGCAAACCCGCTGCCGACAGTCGACCCGCGTTCCCCGCCTCGGCTCCCAGATCGAGCACGATGTTCACGGCCGCAGAGATCTCGCCATTCAGTTGCTGCGACCCGTCATCGTCGACGTCCCCAAACCCCGAACGCAGCACGACATTGCCCACCGTCGCCGTGGCATTCCCCGAAACCTCAATGCGATCCCCCGCCCGGAATTCGATGTCACCGGTCGTCGCCGTCACCGTCACGCCCGCACGGATCACCACGTTCTCCGTATCCACCGCGGCCCCCTCCAGGGCCGTCGCCAACACACCCGTTCCCGCGGTCACATTCTGCGCGAACTGGATCGTGTTCGTGGACGTCAGCGTGACCAGCCCCGTCGCCGTGCTCGTCACCGCCCCGCCCACGATCAGCCCCGAGTCTTCCTCGATCGTCACCGCGCCGCCACTCGAGAACGACAGCGTCCCGGCGTTGAACTGATCCCCCGCCTGCGTTCCCAGATTGATACTCGTGCCGACAAACCGCGCATGGTTCCCCACCAGAATGTTGGCCGTTCCGTCATTCGAGATCGCCCCCGTCGATTCCAGCGTCAACGCCTCCGCCCCGGTTGCGCCCGTAAGCAGCGCCGCGCTATCCAGCTCCACAGTCACCGTGGAACCCTGCAGCGACAACGACCCCGCCGTGATCGAGTCGCCCGCCTTCGTTCCCAGATCGATGTTCACCTGCGAATCGAACCGCGCATGTCCCGTGACAGCGAGGCTCGCCCCCACCGTGTTCGAGATCCCCGACGCCCGCGCCGTCAACTGCCCGGCCGTACTCGCCCCCGTGAACAGCATGTCGTCGTTTTCTTCAATCGCCACCACCCCGGCCGAGGTCACCGTCAACGTCCCGAACCGCGTGTTGTCCGGGATCTGGTCCCCCAGCGTGATCGCCGTCGCCGTCAGATGCGCGTTGCCCGTCACCGTCACATCGGCCCCATCGTCCGTGATCGTCCCCGTGCTGGTCAGCACCAGCGAATCCGCCTGGCTCGCCTCCCAGAAGACCGTGTCCGAATCTTCCTGGATCGACACCGCCCCGGTCGCCTCGAACTTGATCCGTCCGAAATTCGTCACATCGGCCGGATCGTTGCCCAGCGTGATCGCCGTCGCGATCAGGTAGGCGTCACCAGTCACATTGAGCGTCGTCACTGCCGCATCGGTGATCGTGGCCGTGCTCGTCAGGAACAACCCCGCCGCCGAATTGACCCCGGTCAGCACCGTGTCCGAATCTTCGCGGAACCGAGCGCCATTGGTGATCGAGAACGTCACGCTCCCCACATTGACGGTATCCCCCGCCTGCTCCCCGAGACCCAGCTCGCCCCCGGAGAACACTGCCAAACCCGAAACGGCGATCGTCGCGCCCGCACCATTCGAAATCAGCCCGCCCGCCGTCACATTGAGACTGGTGGCACCAATGTTCCCCAGTTCAATTGCGTTCGCATCGACCAGCGTGACGGCCGTCCCCGTCACATTCACCGCCCCACCAAAATCATTCGTGACACTGTCCAGCGTCACCGCGAACCCCGTCGCACTGATTGTCGTCGCACCCGTCACCGCGACCGTTCCGCTATCCGTCACCGCGCCACCAGCCGTCACGTTCAAGCTCGACGCCGTCACGTTCCCCAAGTCAATCGCGTTGACATCCACCAGCGTCACCGCCGCGCCCGTCACATTTACCGCCCCACCAAAATCGTTCGTGGCCGTGTTCAGCTCGACCATCTGCCCCGTCGCACTGATCGTCGTCGCGCCCGTGACCGCGACCGTCCCGCTATCCGTGACCGCTCCACCGGCCGTGACGTTCAAACTCGACGCCGTCACGTTCCCCAGGTCAATTCCGTTCGCATCCACCAGCGTCACCGCAGTGCCCGTCACATTGACCGCACCACCAAAGTCATTCCCCGAGTTGTCCAGTGTGACCGTCTGACCAGCCGCAGAAATCGTCGTGGTTCCCGTCACCGCGACCGTCCCCGAATCCGTCACCGCGCCACCCGCCGTCACGTTCAAGCTCGACGCCGACACATTCCCCAGGTCGATCGCATTCACGTCCACAAGCGTCACCGCGCCGCCCGTGACATTCACCGCCCCACCAAAGTCATTCGCCGCGCTGTTGAGCGTCACGTCGTTCGCACCCGCCGCGACCGTCGTCGTGCCAGTCACCGACACCGTGCCCGAGTCCGTCACCGCGCCACCCGCCGTCACGCTCAAGCTCGACGCCGACACATTCCCCAGGTCAATCGCATTGGCATCCACCAGCG
>JAIXZD010000402.1 GCA_027489895.1 Planctomycetaceae bacterium | reverse complement strand
ACCGCCGAGAAAATCGGCACCTGGCTGCTCGCCGCCGACCTCGACCTGAAAGGCCGCAGCCAGTTGGGCGACCGCGTCGTGCTCGAGCGTCTGCTGCTCAACCTCTCGGGTCAGGCAACCCCCGCGTAGGGTGGGCACTGCCCACCAGCGCTCACCCGCACGGTCCACCATTCACCAACGGAATCGCCAATCGAGGGAGCCGGAAGCGTCAGCGCCCGGAGGCGCCAGCGCCCCAGAAAGCAGCGCTCCCCCACATTCCACGCCGAGGGAACGCTCACGCGTTCCGCTACAAAGACTCGGGAGCCGCGTCCACGGGCGGGATGTCTACAGGTTCCGACGGCACCGCAGGCGGGTTCAGCCAGCGGATGCCCAAGGCGACAAAGTTAAGCCCCACCCACCAGAAGAACATCGAGTGATACCCGGTGTGCGGGCCAGGCAGCCACGCGATGTGCGTCAGCGGTTCCCACGCCAGCAGTTGGACCGACGCGGCAATCGCCGAGACCAATCCGCTTCCCCGGTCCAACGTGCAGCAGCCCGCCAGTCGCGTCCAGACGGCCCCCACAATGGCGAGCACCGCCGCCAGACACAGACCCGACAGCACCGCCTGCCACCCCAGAAACAGCCCCACCAATCCCCAGATCAGCATCTGATCGACCGAGGTTCGTCGACCGTGCAGCGCGACCGACCAAAACGCGGCGCCAATCACAAAGCCGCACGTCGCGCCCAATAGCGCCGTCAACAGTGGATGCTGAACCCACGTCGCATCTAGCGTCCCTCCACCCGTCACGCCCACGGGCCACCAGGGCACCGGATGCAGCGAATCGAACGCCAGCCCCGCGACCAGTCCCACACCTGCGAGAAATCCCACCAGCTTCGCTGGCAACGGGTGGCGGTCCCACACTGTCATCGCGGCCGCAACCAACCCAGTGAGCAAGGTCGTGTGATAGAGGTACAGGCCCAACAGGTCCGACTTCAGATACCACACGGTCCAGACCGCCCCGCTGTACGTATTCACCGGACGCACCGGCAGGTTCCGCCCCCCCGAGAGGAACTCGCACGCCGCAATCGAAACGAACAACACCGCAATTGTCGCTTCAATCAACGGATACCGGCTCGAAATCGGCGCCTGGCAGAACCGGCACCGCCCCCTCAGCCTCAACCAACTGACGATCGGAATGTTGTCCTGAATCCGAATCGGCTCCATGCAGCTGGAACAGCGTGACGGCGGATGACTGATGCTCAGCCCCATCGGCCAGCGGTAAATCACCACGTTGAGAAAGCTGCCCACCACCGCCCCGAGGGTCACGAACCAGAAGTACGTGAAGACCTCCAAAGCCAGCAAAGCCCCCCATTCGGTCGTCCCCATCCCGTCATAGGCCGACAGCCGTCGAAACTTCAGCAGCGGCTTGCGAACGACTGGCTTCGCCAAGGGCGGGTCGACCACGACCGGTTCCGACGTCGCCCCCTCCGGAACCGAACCACCCACCACCACGCCCGACGGTGTCTCGACCGGCGGCCCCGCCGGCTCCTCGCACCAGCCTTCCCCCGCCCAGGCCCAGAGCACCGCCAAAACCAGCACCGCGACGCGAAGTGAACCGAGGCTCAACAGAACAGGTCGGGCCAGCCCGACACCCTCACTTTTGACTTTTTCCTTTTGACTTTTGACTTGCTCCGTCTTCACGCAACCTGACACCAGGCGACGACCCGAGCCGTAGGGTGGGCTCTGACCGCCACTGCGGTCCGACTCGCGACCACCAAACACGCATGGGATCGCTCGATGGCCTAACCGCGGATTTCCCCGGCCGTCTCCCCCGCGCTCGGTCTGCGAGCCCGTTGCCCCTGGTTCGCCAGCCCCCACGACACACTCCCGCGCCACCGTCTGTTTGTGTTCCTCGGTCAGATCACCATTCGTTGTAACCGGCCTGCCGTCGAAGCGTCACCATCCCCGGCCAGTTTCACGCCGATTTCGCATCGCGACTGGCATCGCGATGGCCTCGTAGCGGAAGCCGTGAGGCTTCCCCCGACGCTCAACCCAGAAGACGACGCCCCCCAAGATGCCCGTACACCACCAACTCCAAAGTCTGAACCAGCAGCCGCGCCGGGGAAGCCTCACGGCTTCCGCTACCACCAAGGATCCACGACGACCAACGCTTCGACCTCACGGGTCGACAGGCCGATCGGTTCCAGGCACCGGTCGCAGGGGCACAAATCCACCCGGGGCGGACAGGCCCGCACCATCTGCCGCCCGTTCTTTCGCAGGGGCCGCCGGTGTGCGAATGGAAACCGGATTCGCGCGCTCGCTCCCCAACCGCTCTCCGTTCGGACGCGGGAGAGTCATCCGGACAGGCGGCCCTTCCACGGCAACGTCCGCCGGGTTAGCCAGCGTCGGCGGGTCATACACCGTGATCGCCAGATCATCGAACAGCACCTCGCCCAAACCCGCCAGCGCGATTGTCACCGTCAGGTCGCTCGGCGCACGCACCTCTCGCAGCAGTTGGAACTTCGTCCACCCCGGCAGCGCGTCGCGCAGTCGCAACCCCTGTTCCGCCCCGCCCACGCTGTCGTAGATCACCAAGCCATCGAGATTCGAAATCAGCTTCCGCGGAATGCGAACCCAGAATTCAATGTGGACCACCTGCCCCGGTTCCACCCGCACAGGCCCGGTCCGCACCTGCACCGGTGTCTCCGAGACGACCCGAGGCAGTTCCTGCTTGAGCGCGGGGGCCGCGGCCAGTTGCAGGCAATACGTCCCGCCCCGGCCATTCTTGTGGTGAAACGCGCCCGCTTCGATTCCCTCAATGGGAGTCTGCTGACGGGTCAGCCCCTCCGCCACAAGGCGATCAAAGTCCTCGAAGTGGCCCGATTCGAGCAGCGGTCGCCCCATACCCGAAGACCGGCCAAACCGTTCCAGCAGCTCCCAGTGTTCGGGAATCGTCTGAAAACAGACGAGATACGGGCTGGTGATCACCGGGCCTTTCAGCGCACGCACCGCATCGTTCCAGTAGGCCCGCTGCAGAATCCGACACAACTGCAGGCAGTTGTTCCCCAACAGGCGGGCCTCGTGATACTGCTGCTTCGCCAGCAGCGCTTCGCCCCGGTCGATGCATAGCTTCGCGCTCGCCAGCAGTCGGGCCGAGTCGGCCTGACCATGCCCCATGCGATGCAACCGCGCATCCACCTCGACGACCCGCGCCAGCTTGAGCTTGGCCAGTTCGAGGGAGATTTCTGCACTCCGCGGCCGGACCTGTTCCATCTTGCTCCGCAGCCGCTCGATCAGGGCTCGATCTTCCGACAACACGACGGCCGCCGTGAGGTCGAACTTATCGAGCGTGATCTTCAACCCGCCCGCCACCCGCTCTTTCCGGGGCGGGCTGATGTTGCGAATCTCGGTCGTGCTCACCTCGTAGACCGAAGCCGATTCCGTTGCGCCCGGAATGATGATCGAGGCTTCGTTCGCCGCCAACTGGTCCGGGACGAACTGCGATTTGTCGCCATACCAGACCGGCAGCAGCAATTGACCGTAGTCCGTCTGCAGCGTCGCCGCTTGCAGATCCTGCCCCAGAGCGGCCATCCGCCGCTGAAAGTCTTCCCGCTCGTCCAACAGTTCGGTTCGACGCGCCGCCGAGTGATCGGAGACGCCAAAATCGGTATTCAACTGACCAAAGTTTCCGGTCTTGGGCAGCGCCGCCGTGAACCGGGTCTGCGCCTGCAGCTTGCCCGTCGCCAGCCACGGCTCCAGCAGCTCGATCTCCATGTTGAGCTGCGATATCTGCAGCGCCCGTTCGCGAATCTCGGGGTTCGGGTCCGAGAGCGACAGGTCCGTCCAGTAACAGATCCCCCGATACCCCGCCGCCAGCGCCGAATAGACCTGCAGCCGAATCAGTTCGGGTTCAATCACCACCGGGGCCGGTACCGTTTCCGGCGTCGCGGGCAGGCGTGGCTCGGTCTGGACCGTCGTCCAGAGCAGCGTCCCTGGCTGTGCCGTGTTCCGCCGTTCGATCAACCAGTCGCGATACTCGCGAAAGCCGAACGACGTGCTGACCACGCGTCGACTCACCCCCAACGCACCCAGCTCCCGCGAGTACGAGTTCTCGCGCCCCATCACATCCGCGGTGACCGGGCGTCCCAGCCGGCGGTCGGCATTCCGGACCTGTTCCGCCCACGCAATCGCCTCTTCGTACCGCGATCCGGGAATCTCGCTCCCCAGCATCCAGATGGCGACGCCATCGCTGGCCGGCCCAAACGGGGCGAGGTTCGCCTCCTCGGCCGACAGCAGCTCGCCCGATTCCGATCGCGGCCGGCGCGGAGTCGCCACGCCCCGCAAGCCATGTTGCTTTAACGTCGCGAGGCTCGCCTGGTCCTCATGGTCGGGAATCCAGGCGAGGTTGAACCGCATCGCCGCCAGTTCCGCGGCCGATTCCCCATGCGAAGCGACAATCCGCGGGAAGTACGGGCGGCCCTGAAACACCAGCCGGTCCAGCCGCTGTTCCAGTTCCCGGCTGGGGCGCTCGTCTTCGTGACCGACCGGCATCACGGCCGGACTGCCCGATATCGAGACCACCGGGCCAAAATCGAGCTCATCGAGGAAGAACTCGGCCGTCCCGCGTCCCACACGCCCCCTCACGATGATCTGGTCGACGTACAACCCGCGCTGGTCGAAGTCCTTGCCCGCCCCCGCGCCGGTCAGATACTGCTTGCGGTAAATCGGCAGCTTCTTCCGCAGTTCCGCCTGAATATCCCGGCAGGTGAGCTGCTGCCACGACCCGACATTCGTGTACGTCTCTCCCTCGACATAAATCCGCAGGTACCCGTCGTTCCCGATCTTCTGAAACGGAAACACCACCCGCACCGCCAGTTGCAGCCCCGGCCGGTTCGACTGGACGTAAAGCGACGCGGTCAACTCTTCAATCAGCCGGGCCGCTGGCAGCGGATGCTCGAACAGAATTTCCGCGTTGTCCGCGAAACTGTCGAACTCGATGTTCTCCGCGCGTTGCCCGGCCTGCCAGATTTTGCGATGCCGACGATGCGACAAGAGCCGTCCCGAAGGCCGGTGAAATCGGACCGTCCAGGAAGGATCGTCGCCCTCAAACCCGTCGTGGTGGTTCGCCCACGCCGTCGACGCCACGAGTAGACAGGCCCAGACGACCAGCGCCGCCCGCAGAGCCGTGAGAAGTGAGAGGCACGATGGCACTCCACGCCAAGGCGCGCAGCCGCCAAGCCGGTCGCCTCGCGCGACAGCGGCCGACCGCTCGTCCTTCAATCGCTCATCCCTGAGCTGCCTGCGCCCGAACTCCATTCGGTGACCGCCGCTGATTGCCAGATTCTGAACCGGAGAATTGGCCCAATCCCTACAAACTGCCTAATCGGCATCCGTAGCACGGTGCCGATAGCAAAACTCCGAAATCATGGCGATTGACCGGCCTCACGACCGGAACAGACCACAATCGGCGTTGTAAAAAATGGACACGCTCTGCCGGGGGAATCAAATCTTCCTAAGTTGAGCAGGCTATTAGGGTTTCGATTTTTCGTCCAGAGGAAATCCGCATCAGAACCGAAGCGCCTTGCACTCCGCCAGTCCCTGCGTCTCTCGCCGTAATTCCAATTGCTGCAAGTTCTTATTGTATCTTGTTGCGAACCGATCGGGCGCGGTGCAGAATGTGCAGGCCAAGTGAAGGCGGGCTGCCTGGGGGTGTCTCGCACCATTCTTCTTGTGTCGATCCGATACCGCCATGCTGCCGAAATCGAGATTACCGAACGACGGCGGCGAGGAGCTTCCCCGCGAGTTGATCGAACTCGGCAAACGGATCAGTCAGCTTCCTCAGTCGCTGCAGGGCGATCTCGACACCTATTACACTCAGGTTGTCGATTCCGTTCGCCGCCGCCGCCGGATCCTTGCCCTCGTGCAAGACGCGCTGTCTCAACTTCGGCTCGACATCAAATATCTGATGTTCGACCTTGAAGTGACCCGCAAGGAACGCGACGCCCTCCGCGAGCGGCTCGAAGGCGGCGCCACCGAAGCCTAGCACTTCCGAAATCGTTCGGAGTTCGGTGGCGTGAAAAGGGAGCCGGAAGCGTTAGCGCCCGGAGGCTGGACGATTCGCCGCGGCAATCGTCTCCACCTGCGATCATCCTCTGCCCCCTTGTGCGGTACGCGTGACCCCCTGTCTGTCGCGTGACATGCGGGAACTCCGTAACCTGCAGGGAAACGCTGTCGCATCCCGCTGACCGGACTTTCCATGCCTGCCGCCGCCGATCCCGTCGCTTCTGCTCACGCCGATCCCCTCACCAACAGCCGCTTCCTGCGGGCTTGCCGCCGGGAACCGGTCGATGCCCGCCCCGTCTGGATCATGCGGCAGGCTGGTCGCTACCTGCCCGAGTACATGGATGTCCGCCGCCAGGTGACGTTCATCGAGCTCTGCAAGCGGCCCGATCTCGCCGCGGAAGTCACCCTGAGCGCGCAGCGGGTTCTCGGGGTCGATGCGGCCATTCTCTTCGCCGACCTGCTCCCGATTCTCGAACCGATGGGCATGGATCTGGAATACGCCCAGGGCGAAGGCCCCATCATTCACAACCCGGTCAAAACCGCCGCCGAGGTGAGCCGGGTCAAGGCGATCGAAGATCAGTCGGTCCTGGGGTTTGTGTTCGAGGCAGTCAAACTGATTCGGCGGGACCTGCCCGCCCACATTCCCCTGCTGGGATTCGCCGGAGCGCCGTTCACGCTCGCGTCGTACATTATCGAGGGAAGCGGGTCGCGCAACTATCAGGCCACCAAAACCCTGATGTACACCGATCGCGGCGCCTGGAACGACCTGATGGACAAGCTGACCCGGTCGCTCATTGGCTACCTGCGCGAGCAAATCGCCGCAGGCTGCCAGGCGGTCCAACTGTTCGATAGCTGGGCGGGCTGTCTCTCCCCGGCCGACTATCGGGAATACGTCGAACCGTGGTCCAAACGGGTGATCGACGGCGTCCCCGCTGGAACACCGGTCATCCACTTCCTGACCGGAAACCCCGCGCTTCTGGGCCGCTGTGCCGCCGCCGGCGGTTCGGTGATTGGCATCGACTGGCGCATTGACCTCGAAACCGCCTGGGGCGTGGTCGGACACGATCGGGCCGTCCAGGGGAACCTCGATCCGCTCACCCTGTTTGCCGATTGGCCGGTCATTCGTGAACGGGCCGAAGCAATCTGCCGCTCCACCGGCGGCCGCCCAGGCCACATCTTCAACCTAGGCCACGGCGTCCTCCCCGGAACCGACCCCCAAAAGGTCAAAGACCTCGTCCAACTCATCCACGACCTCGGGCCTTTGTAGGGTGGGCACTGCCCACCAGCGCTCACCAACACGGCCCACCAAAAACCAATTGGATCGCCCACCAGCGCGGCCTGAAGGGTGACCGGTCGCGATTTAAAGGGGGGAATTCTGCTGAAGCCGGGGGAATGTCACCGGGAGATTGCGTGCTGGTGCGCATTGGTGGGCAGTGCCCACCCTACCCGAAAAACGGCGTTCGCTTTCTTGCCCACAGGCCGGTCGAGTAGGCTCCCTGCATGGCCAATCCTCTGCTGGAAATCCCGGAGATCGCCCGTCTCTCTTCGGGTGTTGAAATCCTGCGGATTCCGTGTGAACTGGATGTTCCTTTCACACGCCGGGTCCGCGCCCTCGTCGATACCCCCGAATTCCAGAGGCTGCGGCAGATCAGCCAACTGGGACTGGTCTCGCTCGTCTATCCCGGTGCGACGCATGCCCGGTTCGAACATGTGTTGGGCGTGTTTCACAATACGCTGCGGTACGTGGCGCAACTGGCGAAAGACGCCCGGTTTGCCGCCCTCGTTTCCACTCATCACGCGGAAGTGTTGCTCGTCGCGTCGCTGCTGCACGATCTGGGGCACTGGCCGTTTTGCCATCCGATCGAAGACCTGGGACTCGGAGCCTTACCCCCTCACGAGGCGCTCGCCGCCGAGTTTCTGGGTGACGACAGCGCCTTGGCTCAGGTGCTCCGATCAGAATGGGCTGTCGAGCCTGTGGAAGTGCTCGATGTCCTGCGGGCACGGACCGATTCCCCCACGCTCCGCTTATTGCGCTCGATCCTTTCCGGGCCGATCGATGTCGACAAAATGGACTATCTCGAACGCGACAGTCTGCACTGCGGCGTCCCCTATGGCCGGCATTTCGACAAGCAACGGCTGATTCAATCGCTGGTGCTGAACGAGCGGGGCGACGGATTGGCGATCACGTCCAAAGGCAAGACCGCCGCCGAACTGATGGTGTTCGCCCGGTACGTGATGTTCAGCGAGGTCTACTGGCATCACACCGTTCGCGCTGCGGCCGCGATGTTCGCCCGGGCATTCCACGAACTGCACCGCGAGATCGACCTGCGGGCCGCCTGCCGCCAGAGCGAACGGGAATTGATCGACCGCTTGCGAAATCTGGGGCGCGGAACCCCGGCCGAACCGCTGCTGGAAGGGCTGTTCGGGCCGACCCGCGTGATCTACAAGCGTGTGACGGAGTGCACCCCGTACATTCATGGGGACCTGTTCGAACGCCTGGCGCGACGGCCATTCGCCGAACTCTCGGCCATGACCGCGCGACTGGCCGCCCGCCTCACCCAGGAACTGGGGCAGCCCATCGGCCCCTGCGAACTGCTGATCGACGCGCCGCCCCGCGAGAAGGAGATTCAGTTCAACGTCGACATCTTCTTTGCGAAAGAGGGCGTCTATCGGCCGCTGCACGCCGCTTCCCCCGTCGTGGCGTCGCTGGCGCGGGAACAGTTCGACGACTACGTCAAACGCGTGCGGCTGTTTGCACACCCGTCGGTCGCCAAAGCGATCGCCCAATGGCCCGGACTGATCGACCTGCTCCAAAAAGAATCCTGACGAACAAGATGCCTGGCAAACTCGTCCCGCAGCTTGTTTTGCCTTGCCTTTGTGTCTTGGTGCCTTGGTGGTCAATCAAAACGCCCCTATCGTCGAAAGAGCGACTCGCACTGGGCGCTTTAGGAAAACCGTTTCCCGAGGGGTGGTTCGGATTGCGAATCGCCCGCCGGCCCCCTAGAATGCTGTGCTTTCCATGAACTGGCCGGAGTTCGGGCTGGGTCATTGCGCCCGGGCCGACTGCAAGTCGAGAGTGAATCATGACGATTGACAAGAGTTTGAAGCGGAAAAACACGCTGAGCCGCTCGCGCAATGTGCTGAAGCGGGGCGAGCGCTTGCTGCAGTTGAAGGGCGAGGAAAAGTGGAAGGACGGCCAGCCCGTTCTCGGCCTCCCCAAAACCCGCGTGATTAAGCTCACGGTCGGGAAGAAGAAAAAGGTCGCGAAGAAAGAAGACGATGCTGCGGACAAGAAGGGCGGCAAGAAGAAGTAATCGCCCCTCGATCGCTGCGGCGTTGGCGATGTAATGGCCAACGCCCACAACGAGTTGGGGCAATTGCTCGGGCCAGTCTGAAATCCGCTCATGCGGTGTCAGACGGATTGCCTGACACGCCGCACCGAGATCCACGGCTACGAATCTGACAAATCAAGGGGCGGTCCGCGCGGTTCCGCCCCTTGCTGTTTTTCGAGTGCCCGGATTCCCGCAAGTGGTCCCCGTATTCAGCCGCTGAGACAGGTCAATGCGGCCACCTCGGGGGCGAAAGGCCTGCCATGCATCCCCTGGTCCGGTATGCCGGTGGCGTGGGTGTGCGGTGGTCGATTCGTCGCCAGGCCGCCCGCTTCGAGCGGCTGCTTACTGACTGTGCGGCGACACAAACCCGCGTGCTGTCAGAACTTCTGGCACTCAATGCGACCAGCGACTGTGCGAAATCCCTCGGCCTGAGGCCGGGCCTGACGATCGACGAGTTTCGCCGCGCTGCGCCGATCACCGATTTTGAGACCTATCGGCCCTTCGTCGAACGGATGAAGCGGGGGGAGCTTTCCGCCCTGCTGGGGCCCACCGCCAAACTGCTGATGTACACGCTCAGCAGCGGCACCACGAACGATTCGAAGTTCGTGCCGATCACCGATCGGTTTCTGGCCGACTACCGCCGGGGCTGGAAGGTCTGGGGCATTCGCGCGTTCGACGCGCACCCGGGCGTCCATCTGGGCGAGATCGTGCAACTGTCGAGCGATTACGACCAGTTTCGCACCGAGGCCGGGCATCCCTGCGGCAATATCAGCGGCCTCGTCTCGGCGATGCAAAGCCCGTTCGTCAAAACGATGTACGCCGTGCCGGATTGCGTCGCGAAGATCAAATCGTCCGATGCCAAGTACTACACCGCGCTCCGGCTGGCGGTCGCGAATCGCCGGATCGCGCTGGTGATGACGGCGAACCCCAGCACAGTGATTCACCTCGCGCATCGGGCCGAGGAATGGGGCGAACTTCTCATTCGGGATGTTCGCGAGGGGACACTCTCCGACCAATTCGAGATCGCCCCTGCCATCCGAAAAGCGCTCCGGTGGCGGATCCGAAAGGATCGGCAGCGGGCGCAGGAACTGGAGGCTGCGGCCGCGCAAGCTGGGGCCTTGCCCCTGGGAAAAATCTGGCCCAACCTCTCCCTCATTTCCTGCTGGACCGGCGGCAGCGCCGCGGCCTATCTGCCGGGGGTGCGGAAAGCGATGGGCGCGGTTCCCATTCGCGACCATGGACTGTCCGCCAGCGAAGGCCGGATGACGATTCCCTTCGAGGACGAAACGTCGCTGGGCGTGCTCGATATCGGCTCGCACTTCTTCGAGTTCATCCCGGAAGCCGAGATCGACTCGGACCGCCCCGAACCGCTGCTCGCGCACGAACTGACGACCGGTCAGGACTACTACATTCTGCTGACCACGCCGTCGGGATTTTACCGGTACAACATTCGGGACGTGGTCCGCTGTCACGGCTACCGCGGGACGACGCCGCTGCTGGAGTTCCTCCACAAGGGGGCCCACATGGCCAACCTGACGGGGGAAAAACTGTCTGAATCGCAGGTTGTGAAGGCGGTCTCGGCCGCGCTCGCCCGGTTCGACCTGCATCCCCGATACTTCACGCTTTGCCCAGTCTTTGGCGATCCCCCGGGTTACCGGCTGCTGCTGGAAGAGCAGGACATTCCGGAACGGGTGCGGCCGGCGCTGGCAGACGACGTCGACACTGCGTTGCGGCAACTCAACTCGGAATACGAGGAAAAACGTCGCACGGGTCGGCTGCTTCCCGTCGCGACCGGTCCCATCCCGAATGGGTCGTGGCGGGGCTTTACTCAAGCGCGGCAAAGCCGGGTCGGCGGCAGTCTCGAGCAGTACAAGCACCCCTGCCTGGTGGGTGATCTCGACTTTT
>JAIXZD010000504.1 GCA_027489895.1 Planctomycetaceae bacterium | reverse complement strand
GCGATGTGGAAGCCCTTGCGGTCGGCGTATTTGAACTGCTTGCCGATCGGAATGCAGTCGGGATAGACCTCGGTCGCGACGCCCGCAGCCCGCAGATTCCTCGCGAGGGCGAGGTAGTCCGGCAGATGACCGGCGTCGAAATTGACGATGAGCACTGGCGCCGGCGTACTGGCCTGGGCGACCATTCCAAACGTTTCCATCGCCGCCAGCAGCCGATCGAGCCCCAGGCTGGCCCCGACACCCGATAGCTTCTGGTTCGTGAACAGGGCGGCAAGGTTGTCGTACCGTCCCCCTGAGCAGATCGAACCGATTTTGGGATCGTCGGTGAGGATCGTCTCGTAGATGGTGCCGGTGTAATAGTCGAGGCCGCGGGCGATCGAGAGATCGAGCACGACCCGCTCGGCGGGAATCCCCACCGCCTGGACCGAGGCGAACAGTTCGCGGAGGCGAGCGATACCGCGCTGGCCGTCGTCGCTCCCGGCGAGCAGCGGATCGAGCTGGGTGAAGATCTCGTCCAGCGGGCCGGTGAGACTGGCGAGAGAGAGCACCGAGCGGGCCTGCTCGGCCGTCGCGCCGACTTTTTCGGTCATCTCGGCGAGGACGGCATCGCCTCCGATTTTGGCGAGCTTGTCGAGGGCGCGCAAGATGCCCGTTGCTTTGTCGGCGAGGCCGAGTTTCTGGAGCAGGCCATTCAACAGCAGGCGGTTGTTGATGCGAATCGTAAAACGTTCGAAGCCGATGGCGACGAGCAGGTCGTGAATTACGAACAGGGTCTCGATGTCGGCCGTGTTCGATTCGGTGCCGATCGTGTCGAAATCGCACTGCATGAATTCGCGATAGCGGCCGCGCTGCGTGTTCTCGCCCCGCCAGACGGTGCCCATGTGGTAGCGCTTGAAGGGAACGCCGATCTCGTTGAGGTGCTGGGCGGCGAAGCGGGCGAAGGGGACGGTGAGGTCAAACCGCATGGCGACGTCGCGTTGGCCCTGGTCGGTGAAGCGGAACAGTTGCTTGTCCGATTCGTCGCCGCCTTTGCCGAGCAGCACCTCGGCATACTCGAGGGCGGGAGTGTCAATCGGAGAAAAGCCGTAGCTGCGGTAGACGCGGCGGGCGATCTCCATGAGTTTTTCCCGTGCCATGGCGGGAGCGGGGAGATAGTCGCGAAAGCCCTTGAGGGTCTGCGGTTCGATGGGGGGACGGGCCACGGGGGTCTTTCAAATGAAAAATGTAGGGTGGGCACTGCCCACCGTTGCTCACTGGCTCTCAAGTCCGGTCGATTCCTGGATCGCTGGATTGCGCGGGCTGCTGCCCTCGTGCCTGCGGGGAACTTGAGGGTCGCTCGACGAACCCACCGACCCCTCACAGGGTCGGCTCGCCTGGCGTCGGTGAGCGATCCGAAATGATGTCTGGTTGCTGGGGGTTGGTGAGCGCTGGTGGGCAATGCCCACCCGGCAAAAGATCAGGTGGAAATGGCCTGGGCGAGGGGGCGGAGCACCTGTTGAATGACACTCTGTTCGAGCAGACGTTCGCTGTGTTTGCGAAGCAGCTCGAGGGTGTCTTCGTAGGTGGTTCCCGGATCGATACTGCCGTACTTGCGGACGTAGAGGTAGACGCTGATGTGGTCTTCCGGAAAGTCGCCCCGGCGGACCTGGTAGGCGCTGGTGCGGGTTTCGATCATCAGGCGGGCCTGCAGACGGCAGGTTTCGTCGAGAGCGATGGTGAGGGAGGGCTCGAAGTTGATCACCTGCGACCCGGCGATCTCGGCGAGTCCTTCGAACGCCGAGGTGACGCCGAGCGTTTCGGCAACGAGGGCATCGTGGTTGCCGCGATAGGGGTAGTCGAACCCGAGCATGACATCGATCGCCTCGCAATCGAGCGGGCTGACCGTCAGCATGTAGGGGAGCAGTTCGAGAATGAAACGATGCTGTTCGATGGCGACATCAATGGAGGGCGGGTTGGCGTAGCCGCTGCAGATGCGGCGGGATTCAATGCTGACCCAGCGGTAGTGTCCTTGCTCCTTATCCTCTTCGAGGACAAAATCACCGTTTTCGCGGGTGTAGAAATGGCGCATCGTCGGATACGCCTTTTGCACCCGCTCGAAGAATCCCAGAACTGTTTCGCGCTGCACGGGTAACGCCATCTCGGTGTTGAGATTGAGATTGCAGTACCAGTCTTCCGCCAGCGAGCCGTAGTCGATCATGCCGTCCTCAACGTCCATTGCGGAGCCCGGAGGGTCGTCTGACCCCACGGAACTTCCAGGCGGGAACACGCCTCCGGCGGTCCCCTATTGAATCGGGAGTTGTCATGCCCCCCAACAGTTTGCGTTCAACCCGGCTCGCGAGAGGGCGAGCCACGTCGGAACCTTCCAATGGTACGGGGGAGGGAAAGCGTGGTCAAAGCGGTGCGGCGCTCCGCGTGGCAGGCGGAGCGGCAGGTTGGGTCGAGACGTCGACCGAACTCCCGCCTGTGTATGAACATTTGTTCCAGACACCGTTCGGCTGGGTGGGTTGTGCGGGGACAGAACGCGGGCTGGTCGCCGTGACGCTGGGCGAGTCGAGTCGGGCCGAGGCGAGCGCGGCGCTCGCCTGTGAACGACATGAACTGGGGCTGGATGAGGGGAAGGTGGAAAGTAACCTGGCGCGGTTGCCGGGCTGGTTTCAGGCGGCGATCGCCACGTTGAAGCGCTATGCCGACGATGGATCGGTCGATCTGGCGGCGATTCCGGTCGATTACCAGACGGGGACAGCGCTGCAGCGGAGAATCTGGAACGCGACGCGGACGATCCCGCCGGGCGAGACGCTGTCGTACAAGCAACTGGCCGAGCGGGTGGGACTGCCGCGCGGGGCGCGGCCTGTCGGTCAGGCCATGGCGCGGAATCGCCTGCTGCTGGTGATCCCCTGTCATCGGGTGATCAGTTCGTCCGGCGCGCTGACCGGGTACAGTAACCCCGTGGGGCTGCCGCTGAAGGAGCGGTTGCTGGCGCATGAAGCACAGGCTGACGCAAGTCAAAAGTCAAAAGGCAAAAGTCAAAAGTGAGGTGTCGGGGCGACCCGACCCGGTTTGCAGCGATGGTTTCTGGAAAGTTGGCTGGCGATGCCGCACGCGTTCATTTTTATTCCCGGTCGCAGCAGCCGTCAGGGGACGGCGCTCAACGAGGGTAAGTACACGGCCGAGTACATCGACGAGATCAGCACGTTGCAGGTCGCTCCGGGGGACATGCGGCGGCTGGAACTGAAGGATGGCGACCGGGTCCGCGTGTGGAACGAGTTCGGAGAGATCGTCGTTCCCTGTAAGGCCTCTAAAGGCGATGAACTGCCCGAAGGGCTGCTGTTCATCGCCTATGGCGACATGTCGAGCCGGTTGATGGGTGGCGAAACCCATTGCAGCGGCATGCCCGACAGCAAGGGGCTGGATGTGCTGCTGGAAAAAGCCTCCGCATAGCGGTGGATTCGGGTAGACTTCGAGGCGGCGGGCCTGACGCCGTGGTGGTCGTGGCGACGAATGTTCGATTCGTTGCGACGGGACTCTCTTCCATGCACCGATGTCGCAAGGAATTCGCAAGGTTCCACCGACCCCTGACAGGGTCGGCTCGCCTCACGACGGAAGTGGTCGGTCGCGCGGGGTTTACGCTGATCGAACTGCTCGTGGTGATTGCGATCATCGCGGTGTTGATCGCGCTGCTGCTACCGGCGGTGCAGCAGGCCCGCGAGGCGGCGCGGCGGACGCAGTGTCGCAACCACCTCAAGCAGCTCACGCTGGGGGTGTACAACTACGAATCGGCGTTCAACGCGCTGCCGATCAGCCGGTACGGAGACTACGGCTATGCGAGTGTCTGGATCTCCTCGTTCGAGGATTCGACCTCGTGGAGCTTTCTGGCGACGCTGCTGCCGTATCTCGACCAGGGGCCTTTGCACAATCAGGCGAACATCCCCAACAAACGATTGAACGCGACGCCGGAATTGGGAACGGCCGTGGGTGTATTCACCTGCCCCTCGGACGGACTCTCGGGAAGTGCGTCGCGGGACGAGCTGTCGAACTACTTCCGTGTGACCACACGGGTTGGCATGACGAACTACAAAGGGGTGAGCGGCGCGAACTTCTGCTGGGGCGACTATGCGAACCCGGGCATCAATGGGATCGGGTGCGAGCCGTGGGAGCGGGGCGATGGGGCGTTCTACCCCATGAACTGGCTGCGTCCGCCCAAACTCCGCGACTTTGTCGATGGACTCTCCAACACGACGATTCTGGGCGAAGACACGTTCGACCCGGCCCGCCCGGCCCCTTTCAAGTACGGCCAAGGCTATGCCTGGGGACATTCAGTCGAAGCCTGTGCGACGCAGGCAATTCCCATCAACGCCCGCAGCCCTGCTGGCACCGCCTACCCACCGACCGACTGGCAGAACCTGAACGGCTTCAAGAGCCGGCACGTGGGCGGGGCGCAGTTCGCGATGGGCGATGGCAGCGTGCGGTTCCTCTCGGACAACATGGCGCTTGGCATCTATCGCGGCCTCGCCACGCTCGCGGGGAGTGAACTGCTCGGTGAGTATTGAAGGCCTGGTGGTGCCGTGATCGAGCGGGCCGCGTCGTCGCTGCGACTCACTTGGCTGCGGGTTTTCCGAACTTCTGGCGGATGAGCGGGATGAGGTACTTGGCCGTTTCGTCGCCGATGACGTGGTAGCCCGCGAGGTTGGGGTGCCGGTCGCCGTACCAGCCGGGCAGGTCGCCGAAGTGGGCGTCGAGCCGGTTGTCCATCACTTCGACGGTGGGCTTGGGGCCATCGACGACGAACGGCTTGACGAACGCCCGACGATTCTCGGGAATCTTTTCGAGCGGAAACCGGCGGTAGTTGAGCATGTCCGGCCCCTTCTTCAGCTCGGCCGCGTAACGGGGGAAGATATCGAACAGCGGCAGCTTCTCGGCCTCGGCGACCTTCCGGTTCAAGTCATTGAGCAGCATCGCCCGGGTGTCATTGTCGACGAAATACGGGATGACGGTCATGACAATCAGCGTGGCCTGGGGGTGGTCTTTTCGCAGCCGCTCGAGCAGTTCGTGATAATCCTTTGGAAAATTCTCGGCCAGGTTCTCGCGGTAGGAGTGATCGTTGAGACCGTAACGGATGAGGATGTAGTCAAGGCCCGGCAGCTTGGCGACGTCTTTGTCGTACCGCCCGGAATCGAGCAGGCGGCGGATGAACTCACCGCTGAGCCCCTGATTGATGACGTTCGTCGGCGGCAGGTCGGGCTCTTCGGCAAGCAGCAGGCGGACGACATCTTCGAGGTGCGGCCCCTGGGGCACATGCCGCTTGGGGATGCTGCCCTCGGTCGTGCTGTCGCCCAGCAGGAGAATCTGCAGCTTGCCTTCGTGTTCGGCCCGTGCGGGGGAGGCGAACAGCAGACAGGACAGGACCAGCAACAGACCGAACGCACGCATGGACGAGACTCCGAGGGGAAGGGGGGCGGGGGGTGTTGGTTGGGAGGATCGTGTCTGGGATTGGAGGCGTTGGGAACGCTCACGCGTTCCGCTACGAGCTGTTGGGGGGACGATGCAAAAAAACGCCCCGCTGGAACCTTGGTGTTGAACCTTGGTTCCAGCGGGGCGCAGCGTAATCTTCGAATCGGCTGACGTCGATGGATCAGCGTTACGACGACGCGGGCATCAGCGAGTCGGGCAGTTTTTCCAGGACGTTGTCGATCAGTCCGTAGGCCTTGGCTTCTTCCGGCGACATGAAATTGTCGCGATCGGTGTCGCGCTCGATTTCCGTCAACGTCCGGCCCGTATGCTTTTTGAGCATCTCATTGAGCATCTGCTTCATGCGAATCACTTCCTTGGCATGAATCTCCAGCTCGGTCGCGGTCCCTTCCATCCCCGCGAGGGGCTGGTGGATCATGATCCGGCTGTGGGGCAGCGAGTTCCGCTTGCCCGGCGCCCCGCCCGACAGCAGGAACGCCCCCATGCTCGCCGCTTGGCCAATGCAGTAGGTCGCCACCGCGGGCTTGATGAACTGCATCGTGTCGTAAATGGCGAGGCCGGCCGTCACCGACCCGCCGGGCGAGTTGATGTAGAGGTGAATGTCCGACTTGTCGTCGTCGAACTGCAGGAACAGCATCTGGGCGATGATCGCATTCGCGACGACATCGTTCACCTGCGTGCCCAGGAAGATGATCCGGTCTTTGAGCAACCGGCTGTAAATGTCCATGGCCCGCTCTTCGCGGCCGGACTTTTCGATGACGTAGGGAACAATCGACATATCGGCACCTGAAGCGTGGGTGAATCGGTCAGAAGGAAAGCAGGGGCAGGATTCCGTCGTACGGACTGCCAGCGGCGAAGGCCCGGGAACGATCTCGTGGACTGGTCCAGCGGGATCATTCCAGGCGATTCACCCGGCTACGAGGCCGGCTTCTTGTCTTTTCCCGGCGGGCGCGAGAGGACATCGTCGATCAGGCCGTATTCCTTGGCCTGAATCGCCGTCATGTACCGGTCACGCTCAGTGTCTTTCGCGATCACTTCGATCGGCTGGCCGGTGTGCTCGGCGAGGATCTGGTTGAGGATTTCCCGCGTATCGAGAATATCCTTGGCCTGAATCTCGATGTCGGACACCTGCCCGCCGACCTGGCCGTAGGGCTGATGGATCATCATCTTGGAATGCTTGAGGGCGTAGCGTTTGCCCTTGGTTCCGCCGGCGAGCACGATCGCCCCGCCGCTGGCCGCCAGGCCCACGCAGTAGGTGGCGATATCGCAGTCGAGGAACCGCATCGTGTCGTAAATCGCCATCGTCGCGGTGACCGACCCGCCCGGCGAATTGACGTACAGGTGAATGTCCTGATGTCGGTTTTCCGACTGCAGGAACAGCAGCTTCATGACGACCAGATTGGCGCTGCCGTCGTGAATCGGACCATCGAGGAAGATGATCCGGTTTTCAAGCAGCAGATCGCCGATACCCATCTGGCGTTGCCGCGCGTAATCGCGTGGAGGCATGACGTAATTCCTTAGTAGTGAACTCTAACCGGCAGTGAACTCAAACCGGCTGGTGGAGCATCCGATCAACCACCCTTGACCTGACGTCCTGAAACCGACGCCTTAAACCGTTGCCGCTAAACCTCTGGGCGGTGTCCGAACCGAGTTCGACCACCGCCTGGCCCCGCACCTGGGCCGGGCGACGAATTGTATGGAAGCCGCGAAGGAAGCCAAGCCCTCGGGTCAAACCCCCCGCAAGTTCCCGGCGATCCACGTGCGGGCGAGGTCAATGGCGGACTCGGGCGTGCCGATTTCTCCGTTGAGTTGGGCATCGCGGAGCGCTTCCAGCAGCGCCTTGAACCGGGGGCCAGGGCGTAGCCCCGCGGCGATCAGGTCCTGACCGGAGATCAGCGGGGAGGGATTGATTTCGCCTGCCGTCCATTCTCGCTGGCGCCGGGCGAGGAAGTCGGCGTCGTCTGTGGGTTGGCCCTGAGCTTCCCGGCCGGCCCGGACAAGTGCGATCAGATCGTTCGCGCCCGGTTCGGCGAGCAATCGCTTTTGACGAGCGAGGGACCAATCGGCCACGCCGTGCGTGCGAGCCGCCTCGGCCACCAGCCAGACGGTCTGTCCGATCTCGTCATTGGAAAGCCGCAATCCCCGGCCCAGATCATGAACGACCTCCGGGGCGAGGTCATGCCACAGACTGGCCAGGGCCAACGGGAACCCGGGCGAGACCAGTCGCGATAGACGGGCGAGAACCGGTTGCCAGGCGTCGATCGATTCGGTCGGCCAATCGGGGAACAGCACGCGAAGCAGACCCAGATCGCGGGCGAGAGTCAGGGCGACGACGCGCCGCTCATTGAGCAGCATTTTTTTGAGCTCTTGGGCCACCCGCTCCCGGCTGACCACGGTGATTGAGGCCGCGTGTGCGGTCACGGCCCGGGCGGTGGGTTCATCGAGCTGGAAGCCAAAGCGGGCGGTCATGCGCACCGCGCGGAGCATTCGCAGTTTGTCTTCCTCAAACCGGGCGACCGGGTCGCCGATCGCCCGCACGATGCCCGAACGCAGATCGGCCTCGCCGCCCACATAATCCATCACCCGCTGTGTGAGCGGGTCAAAAAACATGCCATTGATCGTGAAATCTCGGCGAACGGCGTCTTCTTCGGCAGTGCAAAAGGCGACGCGGTCGGGGCGGCGACCATCTTTGTAGGGGCCTTCCGTCCGAAACGTGGCCACCTCGACATCCCCCTCTCCCGGCTGCCCGCGCACGAGGATCACGCCGAACGCTGCACCAATCGCGAGGGTCCGCCGTTTGCCGAACAGGTGACGCACCTCGTCGGGTGCGGCACTCGTGGCGACGTCGTAGTCCTCGGGAGTCTCGCCCCGCAGGAGATCGCGGACGCACCCGCCCGCCCAGTAGGCGACATACCCGGCCGTCTGGAGTTTGCGGACCACCTCGGCGGCAAACAGCGCGGCGGGCGTGGTGGTGACAAACTCGGTCATGGGAGGGGCGGGGGGTTACGGTGAGCGACACGTTCAGGCCGCGCACAAACTTCGGGCACGATTCCTCGGACACCGATTTTCGAACACGGTTCCAACGAAAAGACCCTGCGGCCACAAAAGTGACCGCAGGGCCGAAACCGTCAAATCGACTGAACTCTTCAATTCATTCGACTCATTGAACTCATTCTTTGTGAACAGCAGTCAATGTCTGGCGACCGAAAACCGGATCTCCTCGCATTAACCACTCGTGAGCCGAGCGTCTGGCTCACCCTTTGGCGGCTGCCTGCGAAACCCCTCGATTCTGAATCGCTTCAGAACCAACGAATTCCGACAGCCCGTCGGCCGTGATCAGTCAGCACACCCCTCGTAATTACTCCACATTGCTGTAGACCACCTCCTTTCCAAACGGGTTTGAGACTGGTTTCCCAAGGACACGATTCAGTGAAGAATCCACTCCCCGTACTTCCAGCGGGACGACCCACCACCGCACGGCTGCGGCGGAACCAGTTGGTGGAATCCTAGCTCCCCCGCAAACCGCGTCAACGTCAAGAAGGCCCGGTTTACGCGAAGAATTCGCGAATTCCTTCCCCGATACCGTCCCCCCCAAACAAAGGGCTCCTTTTCCTTTTTCCCTTTGCCTTTTGCCCTCGCAAAGCGTCTACCAGCCTTGCCCGTCGAGTTCGATCAGCCCCTCTTCGACTTTCTGCGTCGCCAGTTCGACCAGCTTGGTGTAAGTGACCGCGAGTTTGGGGCCGAGGTCGACGCCCGCCAGTGGCTTGAGCATCTTGAGGGCGTGCGACGGGCGCTGTTCGTGTTCGATGAGGACCTGGGCCAGCCTCAGCCGGACCGGCACCGCTTTGGTCTCGTACTGTTTCAGATACCGCTCCATGAACTGAACCGAATCGTTCCACCGGCGTTCCGTGCGGAGGAGCTCGATCAGCTTGAGGAGTTGCTGTTCGGGCAGGACGAAATCGGGCAGCAGCATCAGCAGCCGGTCGTGGGCGGCGAGCGCGGCATCGGCCTTCTCTTCGTCGATCAGGTTGGAGAGCTTGACCTTCAGCTTCGAGGTGCTCGACCCACCACCCGTCGTTCCCGCGAGGTCGGCCAGAGGAGCGGTCGAGCCTGGCAGATCGGACGGTGGCTGATACTCGACCTGCACGCGGCGCGGAGTGGCGATCGCATCCGCCTTGGATTTTCCCTTGCGACCTTCCCACACGGCGATTGCGTCCCAGTGCTCGCAGTCGACCCAGTCGAGCTTCAGCATCACGATCGCGATGATCGCCCCGAGCGTCGCCCCCAGCAGGTGTGACAACTCGCCCGAAAGACGGAAATTCGTGAGCGCGAGGAACAGCAGGTTCATCCCGATGTATCCGCCGGCACACCAGAGAATCGTCAGTTCAAAGTTGATGATTCGGACCACGAAGAAAAACCAGGCGCCCACCATGTGGACTTCGTTGACGGGTGCCCAGACGAGGCTCATCGCCATCAGTCCGAAGACGGCGCCCGAGGCACCCAGGCCAAGGGTGGGTTCTTCCAGGCCCAGGAACAGCACCTG
>JAIXZD010000114.1 GCA_027489895.1 Planctomycetaceae bacterium | reverse complement strand
TAGTCGAAGAACAGCTGGCCGCAGGTCTTGCCTTTGTCGCTGGAGGTCATCACCACAAACGTGGGGAGATTGTCAGTCTCGCAACCGAGTCCGTACGAGAGCCAGGCGCCGAGGCTGGGTCGGCCGGGAACTTGCGCTCCGGTGAGGAAGAAGGTGACGCCGGGGGCGTGGTTCACGGCCTCGGTGTGCATGCTGCGGACGACGCAGAGTTCATCGGCGATCGAGCCGACGTTGGGCAGCATCTCGGAGAGCGACAGGCCGGCTTCACCGTACTTTTTGAAGGGCTTGATGGCGGGCTGGCAGGGCCATTTGCCGTAGCTGCCCGTCATGGTGGAGAGGCGGGTGGTGCCGCGGATTGTGTCGGGGATGTCCTGGCCTTTCATCTGGGCGAGGAGCGGCTTTTCGTCGAACAGGTCGACGTGCGACGGGCCGCCGCCCTGCCAGAGCATCACCACCCGCTTGGCTTTGGGGGCGAAATGCGGCAGGCCGGGCAATCCGGGAATGGCCGCGGCCTGGGACGTCTGCTGATTGAGGATCGACGCGAGGGCGGCCGCCCCGATGCCGGTGGCGGTCGAGCCGAACATCTGGCGGCGGGTGACGCGAGCGATGTTGTCGAGAAAGGGGTTGCTCATGGTTTTTCGTCTTTTTTGTTTTGAGGACGAGCGGATGACGGCCTATTCGCGGGTCAGGGCTTCATCGAGATTCATGATGGCGAGGCAGACGCTGGTGAGAGCCGCCTGCTGAAGCGGGTCGAGCGATTCGTCGCGTGGGGCGGCACCCGTGGTGAGCAGGGTTTTCGCGGCGGCGGCGTCCTTCGCGAGGAACTCGGTCTGTTTCTGGAGGGCGCGATTCAGCACGGCCAGTTCGTTGTCACGGGGAGCGCGGCCGAGTACCTGGCGGAAGGCGAATCGCAACCGTTCCACAGGATCGGCGGAGGTCTTGGTGCTGGTCTCGGCGAGGACGCGGGCCGCTTCGACCCAGGTGGGATCGTTGAGGGTAGTCAGGGCGTGCAGGGGAGTGCTGGTTTGCGAGGCACGGACGCGGCAGGCCTGACGATTCGACGTGTCGAACATATTCGAGGGGCCGACCGTCCGCCGCCAGAAGGTGTAGAGACTGCGGCGGTAGAGATCGGGACCCGTAGAGGTGGGGTAGGTGAAGTCGCGTTCCTTGGTGATGGCGAGCGACTCCCAGACTCCGTCGGGCTGGTAGGGATAAACCGGCTTTCCACCGAGGCGGGGATCAAGCAGACCCGACGCGGCCAGTGCCCAGTCGCGGAGGATCAGCGACGGCATGCGGAAGCGACTGGCGCGGGCGTAGAGCCGATTCTCGGGGTCCTTGGCCTTGTGATCGGGCGTCACCTTGCTGGACTGGCGATAGGTGGCGCTGGTCACGATCAGGCGGTGCATCTGCTTGAGGCTCCAGCCCTTTTCGCGGAACTCGACGGCGAGCCAGTCGAGCAGCGGGCCATGGAGCGGGTACTCGCTCTGGACGCCGAAGTCTTCGACGGTTTTGACGAGACCCGCGCCGAAGAAGGTCTGCCACATCCGGTTGACCTGAACGCGGGCCGTGAGCGGATGCTCGGGTGAGACCAGCCAGCGGGCGAGGCCGAGGCGGTTTTTGGGGGCATCGGCGGGCAGGGGCGGCAGGAACGCGGGCGTATTGAACTCGACGGGATCGCGCGGCTGCAGATACTCGCCACGATCGAGAATGCTCGTTTTGCGAGGCTGGGCGTCGCTCATCACCATGATGCGGGGCAGATTGTCGGCCCGATAGGCATTGAGTTCGGCCCGGAGGGCATCGGCCTTCGCGACGGCAGGAAGACGGTCTTTGACTTTCGGGCGAATCTTCTCGTCGAACTGTTTGCGGAGGCCGGCTTCGACGGCGGCCTTCTCGTCTGCGGTCCGCTCAGCTTCTGGTTTGTCGAGAATCGCCTTGATGTTGGCGGGGAGCGCGGCGGCTTCGATCGTTTTGGGATCGGTCAGGGTTCCGGCCCGCCAGCCATCGAAGGCAGCATTCAGGAGCGGATTGGCTTCGGCATCGGCGGCTTTAATCTTCTCGTCATACTCTGCAAAGCGCTTCTGGTTCTCTTCGGTGGGGAGTTCGATGATTGGCGGAGCGACACGCACTTTGGAGGAGAAGAACGACGGGACACCGCTTTCGGGGACGCGGTTGAAGGCGTCCATCAGGCTGTAGTAGTCCTTCTGGGTGACGGGGTCGTATTTGTGGTCGTGGCATTGGGCACAGGCCATGGTCAGCCCGAGCCAGGTGGTGGCGGTCGTGTCCATGCGGTCGAACAGGATGACGAACCGCTGTTCCTCGGCAATGGCGCCGCCTTCGCCGTTCAGGAGGTGATTGCGGTTGAAGCCACTGGCGATTTTCTGATCGGTGGTGGCATCGGGGAGAAGATCGCCGGCGAGTTGCCAGATCGTGAATTGGTCGAACGGGAGGTCGCTGTTGAATGCGCGGACGACCCAGTCACGCCAGTACCACTGCCAGGTGTCGCCATCCTGCTGGAAGCCGTTGCTGTCGGCGTAGCGGGCCGAGTCGAGCCAGGGGAGGGCCATCCGCTCGCCGTAGTGGGGGTTGGCGAGGAGCCGGTCGACCAGTTTTTCGTAGGCGAGGGGATCGGTGCTGGCGACGAACTCGTCGACCTCGGCGGGTGTGGGGGGCAGCCCGATCAGATCGCTGTAGAGGCGTTTGATGAGTGTGGCTTTGTCCGCCTCGGGAGAGGGGTTGATGCCTGTCTGTTCGAGCTTGGCGAGGATGAAGCGGTCGATGTCGTTGCGGGGCCAGTCGCGCTGGGCGACTTCCGGAGGCTGGGGTCGCTGGGGGGTGACGAAGGCCCAGTGCGACTCGTAGTTGGCCCCGGACTGGATCCACTGTTCGAGCAGGGCTTTTTGCTGGTCGGTCAGGCGCCGGTTCGATTTGGGGGGCGGCATCAGCGTCGCGGGGTCGTCGGTGCGGATGCGGGCGACGAGTTCACTCTCGGCGAGATTGCCTGGGACGATCGCACCGTGTTCTACGGCGGACTCTTTGAGGTCGAGCCGGAGGTCGGCGGCCCGCTTATTGGCATCCTGCCCGTGGCAGTAGAAGCAGTTTTCGGAAAGGATCGGGCGAATGTCGCGATTGAAGTTGATGGGATCGGCGACGGCGACCGATGGAAGCGTGGTCCATCCGAGCAGCAAGACGAATGCCGGGACGGTCGAGCGAGAGAAGCAGGGTCGCAAGGAACACCTCGGCTGGCGGAAGGACCGGGGGATGCGGTGGATAGCCCGCGACGCAGAGGTCGACAGGAAGCAAACGACGCGAAGCGCTGCGGGAGGGACGATCGGGGCGAAACCGGGCGGGGCAGATTGGACCAGAGGTTGCTGATCTGGTCGGAAGGCTGCTGACCTTGATCCTTATCATTCCCGATTCTCAAGCAGAGTCAACACTTGCGGGCTGAGGACTCGCTGAGCACTGCGGGGAACCTGGGGGATATTGTTGGTGGGATCGCGGAGAACCGGCCTGGGAATTGCGTCGGGGAAGCCCCCCTTTGGCGTTGCAACGCTGGTGGCGGGTGTTACAGTACTGCTCTGCGGAAAATCTGGAAAAACTGTTGAGAGGGAAGTGAGATACGGTCTGCGCGAGCCGAATGGCAGCTCGCCCCGTGCCCTGTGTGGATGACTGCGGTTTCCGGTGGTCCCACGCGAGTTCTTTTGAATCGGGAACCTTAGACATGCCACTGACGACTGAACGCAAATCGGAGATCATCAAGGACTACCGCCGGGATGAGAGCGATACAGGCTCTCCGGAAGTCCAGATCGCGATGTTGACGACGCGGATCAATGAGTTGACCGGGCACATGGGTACGCACCCGAAAGACCACGCCAGCCGGCGTGGGCTGTTGATGCTGGTCAGCCGCCGACGACGTCAGCTGGACTATCTCCGACGGCACAATCCGCAGGGATACGTGAATCTGATCGCACGGCTGCAAATCCGCAAGTAGCGGACAGCAGGCGATCGCAAATCTTTACGAGGTGGATAGATACGTGAAAGTAACCGTCGAGCGTGAGGTTGGGGGCAGAAAACTAACACTGACAACCGGGGAGATCGCCAAGCAAGCGGCGGGTGCGGTCCTGGTTCAATTCGGTGAAACGGTCGTCCTGGTTGCGGCCCAGAATGGCCCGGGACGTCCGGGGATCGATTTCTTCCCGCTGACCTGCGATTATCGCGAACGGTCGGCGGCGGCCGGGAAGTTTCCTGGTGGATTCATCAAGCGGGAAGGCCGTCCGACGCTGCGTGAGGTGCTCACCAGCCGGTTGACCGACCGTCCGATCCGTCCGTTGTTCCCGGAGCATTACCGGGAAGAAGTGCAGGTCATGGCGAACGTCATGGCGTGCGACGGCGTGAACGATCCCGACGTGCTGTCGATCATCGGGGCTTCGGCCGCGCTGACGATTGCCAAGGATATCCCGTTCCAGGGTCCGCTCGCCGCTGTGCGAGTGGCGATGGTCGGCGATGACTTCATTCTGATGCCGACGCAGGAACAGATTGCGGCCAGCCCGCTCGACCTGGTTGTGGCCGGGACGAAGAAGTCGATCCTGATGATCGAAGGCTTCGCCGACCAGTTGCCGGAAGAGACGATGGCGGACGCACTGATGTTCGGCCACAACGCGATTGTCGGTCTGTGCGAGTTGCAGGCTGAACTGGCCGAGAAGGTCGGCGTTCCGACGAAGGTGATTCCGGAAGCTCCGGTCAATCCGTTTGTGGAGATCATCAAGGCTGATGCCTACGACGCGATCGTGGCTGCCAAGTCGATCAAGATGAAGCAGGAGCGGGGCGACGCCATCAGCAAGGTGAAGGCCGAACTGAAGGACAAGTACTTCGCGAATGGTGCGGAAAAGACGGCTGAGGGCCTGACTCCGGCCCAGTTCTCGGAAGCGTTCTCGCTGCTGGTGTGGCGTGCGGTTCGCGAGCTGACGCTGGCGGGTTCGCGGCTGGATGGTCGCGGTCTGACGGATCTGCGTCCGGTGAGCTGTGCGGTCGAGATGCTGCCGCGGGTTCACGGTTCGGCTCTGTTCACCCGTGGTGAAACGCAGTCGCTCTGCACGGTCGTGCTGGGAACGGTTCGCGACGAGCAGAAGGTCGACGGGATTTTCCCGGAGTTCTCGAAGCGGTTCATGCTGGACTACAACTTCCCGCCGTACTCGGTGGGTGAGTGCCGTCCGATTCGTGGCCCGGGTCGTCGCGAGCAGGGTCACGGGGCGCTGGCGGAACGATCGCTGGCCGCTGTGATTCCTGAAAGCGAAAAGTTCCCCTACACGATCCGCGTCATCTCGGACATCACCGAGTCGAACGGTTCGAGCTCGATGGCGAGCGTGTGCAGCGGAACGCTGGGTCTGATGGACGCCGGTGTGCCGATTTCCCAGCCGGTGGCGGGGATTTCGATTGGCCTCGTCAAGGAGTCGGACGACAAGTTCGTGCTGCTGACGGACATCATCGGCGACGAAGACCACTACGGCGACATGGACTTCAAGGTGGCCGGGACGCAGCGGGGTGTGACGGGGATTCAGCTCGATCTGAAGATCGACGGGATCAACGAGCAGATCATCCGCGAAACGCTGGTTCAGGCTCGTACGGCTCGCGTCGATCTGCTGAAGACGATGCTGTCGGCGATCCGTCGGCCGCGCAAGGATATTTCGGACCACGCTCCCAAGCTGGTTCGCACGAAGATCGATCCGGCCAAGATTGGTCTGCTGATCGGTCCGGGCGGCAAGACGATCCGCGCGATCCAGGAAGAGACCAAGGTCACGATCGATGTCACCGACGACGGCGTCGTGGTGATCTCGGGGATGAACAAGCAGGGCGTCGACGATGCCCTGGCCCGTGTGGAAGCGATGGCCGAAGAAGTGAAGGTCGGCAAGATCTACAACGGGACGGTGACGTCGATCAAGGACTTCGGTGCGTTTATCGAGATCGCTCCGGGCAAGGATGGGCTCTGTCACATCAGCGAACTGTCGGACGGCTACGTGAAGTCGGTCACCGATATCGTGCGTGAAGGTGACAAGCTGCAGGTCAAGGTGATCGCGGTTGATGACCAGAATCGGGTCAAGCTGTCGCGTAAGGCCGTGATGGCCGAGCAGGGGCAGACGGACCAGGTGGAAGGTGCTCCGCCGCGGGAACCGCGTCCGGAACGCGAGCCACGCGGCGAGCGTGAGCCCCGCCGGGATCGTGGCGACCGCGATCGTCCGCGGAGCGATAGTCGGGACTAGTTTTTGACCTTGGGACGCTGTCACTCATCGTGGTGATGGCGCCGCGAGGATCGAACTGAAGATATGACCGGACTGATTTGACCGGACCAGGGATCGCACGCGATTCCTGGTCCGGTTTTGTTTTTTGGGGAGCCGTTTGTGGTCGTCCGCGCGGACATGCGGAGACACGTGTCATTGAGCGGCGAACCGAAACGTCTGCGTGTGGTCCAGCGATCGATTCACGAAGAACATTCGACGTGGTTCGTGCTTTTCTGCGTCGGAAGGCACTTCCCCTCGCTGACGCTTCGGGCTGAAGTGACGAATCACCGCCCTCGAGAGGAACTGACAGGCTGGAAGCCTATCCCACGGATTGGCAGTGTCTCAGGTGGCGAGGATGTCGGAGCGGGCCTGCATTTCGAGCAGGTGCGGCTCGGCGAGGATCTGGAACGGGTTGTGGTGCGTTTGCCAGCGGTCACCGTGCTGTTCGATTCGCCACTCTTCCAGCGGGCCCAGCAGACGCCGCCCGGCCGCGAGGTAGGGGACCAGTTCCGGGAGGAGGCCCATGATCCGGGCGCAGGTCGCATCGACGGCGATGGGGCAGGTCCCACAGACGACGAGGCCCATCTCTTTGGGGCTGCCGAGGATCGGCCCATCGCCTTCCATGCAGGTGATGCCGTCGACAATCGCGAGCGTTTTCGGCAGGGACGCGTTGATGTCGACCACTGTCTGGGGAATGCCCGCGTGGTGGAGCACGTTCTTGGGCCAGCCGTACTTGATGCCGGGGAGCGTGCCGTAGAGGTTCTTCATCGCGCAGGTGATGCCGACCCAGTGATGGGTCTTCAGTTTGGGCATCGAGACAACATAGTCGGCTTCGAGCACCGACTTGGGGAAGAACAGTCCGGGCAGCTTCGAGACCTTGCCGCGATTGGCGACGAAGCCGACCTCTTCGTAGTTGAGGTCGCCGAAGGGGATCTGATCGGCATCGAGCGCGTCGCCGATGCGGGAGGCCCAGAGGGCGAACTCGGTGTCGCGAATATGGCCGGGGGCTTCGCCGACTTTGACCGTGGCGCCCCAGGAACGGAAGACTTCGTTGGCGGCGCGGATCATCGCGGGGTGCGTGGTCATTTGCGGGCGGTCGCGGGCTGGTTCGACCATGTTCGGCTTGAGCAGCACTTTTTTGCCACGCAAAGACGCCGCGTCGAGTCCGCTAGCGATCAGTCCATCACGGATCGTGCGGACGAGGTCGCCGTCGTATTTCTGGCCGCTGGCGATGAAGACTGACTCGCGCGAGGCCAAGGCGCGGCGGGCCAGGGGGTAGCCCACGGCGAAGGTGGTGGCGACGGCGGCCCCGATCAGCAGACCACGGCGGCTGACGGGTGGGGTGGGCGGGGTCGCGTTGGATTCGGGGGAGTGATTGTGCGAGGTCATGCGTCGTACTCCAGGGCACGCGGCAGGGTGACGAGCGGGTTGCGCGGCCCGAGGGCGGCGAGGAGGGCCAGGGAACGAACGGGCAGGAACCGGTTCGGGCGTTCCGATTGTTCGGCCCGATCGCGAAGCCAGTCGTCGGCGGCTGGGGGCGTTTTGTCGGCGGTGGCGAGGCCCATCAGCGCGTAAGCGAGTGAGGCTCCGGGCAGATCGGCGGTGATGTTCTGTTCGAGCCAGGCAACGGTTTTGGGCAGTCGCTCGTCCTGCAGTTTGAGCCCGGCGAGCGCGAGGAGCACGAGGCCTGTGGGCTGAAAGTGCGCGAGAAGTTCCTGGCCGAGGACGAGCGTGTTGCCGTAGTTCGCGCCGCCTTTGGGGAGCAGGCGGTCGGTCAAGAGTCGAATCGCCTCTTCGCAGCGCGCATCGGTGCGGCGGCCCGTGGCACGGAGTGCGAGGACCGCGAGGCAGGTCGGTTCGAGCCAGGAGTGGGTGCTGGCGACCCAGGGCCAGCCTACGAGCGTGGAGTCGTGGCCGAGTTCGCGGCTGCGTTCGATGGGTCGGCCCTTCTGCGTGAGCATCCAGCGGAGGGCGAGTTCAATCTGATCGATGTAGGCGGACTTTGCGAGCGGCACAGACGAGGCATGCGCGTGCGCGGTCCAGGCGAGGATGGCCCAGAGGGTGGGCCAGTTCGGTTCTTTCTGGAGGGCATCGATCCCGATGCGGCCGTCGCCCGCTTGAAGCGAGGCGAGCCAGTCGAGGGGAGCGCGGGCGACGTCGGGACGGGCATGGCCGATGAGGGCGAGTGCGGCGAGGGCGGCCGGTTCGGTCGCGGGCGCTTGTCCCGAGCGGTAGGCCCAGGCGGCGGGCTCGGCGAGGTGATCGAGGAAGGGGGCGGTCCAGGTCATGGGCGGGACTGATGGGCCAGATGCGCAGTGAAAGGAAAAGACGGAACTGTTTGCGGGAGCGGAGGTTGCGAGTTCGCGGTGGCCCCGCTGCGCAAGAAACGCCCCTGGTTTGAAGGGGCGGTCGTCCGGGGCGGAAATCAAGGGCTCGTGTCGGGCTTGAATCGGCTGTGGGGTGTGTCGGACTTTCCGAAGAGTACGAAAGGATGGGCAGGGCGGGTGGGGAAAGGCGGGGGGATTTGGAAAAAGAGAGGAACGGATGGAACGCGGCGGCGTTTCCGATGGGTGTTCGCAAAGCGGTTGCCGGGAGCGACTTCGTTGAGAAAGTGGCTGTGTTTGGTGGTTGGTTGCAGAAGGCGCAGCTTCCTGTCGCTGCGCGACCCGACCACCAGGTGGTCGGGCCACCCGCAATAAGTGGGGTGAAGAGGGCGTTACAAATTTCCGGCGCGGAATTTTTTGACACGTTCGAACGGTGACCTAGGTTTTGGTGTTCCCGCAACGGACGCGACTGAGCGGCAGCGACGGGGACGCAAGGAATTGGGTCACGCCTCTGGGTTTCAGAGGATTTCGTTTGGGTGGTGTGTCTGGTTTCGGTGCAAGCGACGACCAACGGGGTCGATCGCGGTGCGAGGGCCGGGCACACGGGTCAAGGCGGGTTGGTTTGGTCACCACCTGCGAATTGCGAAAGGTTAGACACATGAAGGCTTTTGCTCTGAGCGTCCAGAAGTTCCTGGTTTCGGAAGATGGTCCGACGGCTGTTGAATACGCCGTGATGCTGGCCCTGATCGTTGTGGTCTGCTTGACGGCGATCAGCTCGATCGGGACGAACGCCAACACGACGTTCAACAGCGTCGCCACGAAGCTCGGCGGCACCTCGTCGTAATTCGACACCCGCCTGATTTGAGACCCGAAAACGCACCCGGCCGAGGCTTGCACCGCCTCGGCCGGGTGTGGGGTCTCGGAGTGATTGGTGCCAGTTTGCTCCCCCCCCATTCATCACCACAAACGCAGCGGAGTCAGACAGATGCGTCAGTTGGTCAACGATGTCAAGCAGTTCCTGGTTTCGGAAGACGGCCCGACGGCTGTTGAGTATGCGGTGATGCTGGCCCTGATTGTGGTGGTCTGCCTCACGTCGATCAGCACGATCGGCACGCGAGCGAATACGACGTTCACGACGGTCTCGGGCAAGCTGGGTGGCACGAGTTCGTGAGTTGAAGTGGTTGGATGTGTCGACCCGGATACCAGCATGAGCGGGGTTCCGGGTTGGAAGACTTTACGACACCGAATTGAAGAGCAGGTGAATCATGTTTCCGTTCTGGTTGGAAATCGAACTGACTCTGCCGCAGATGGTGATGGCCATGGGTGGCGGGGTGGTGGTGTTCACGCAGTTGTTTCTGGCGCGGCGATAAGGCAGGGGCCGCGGCTCTGGGAGTGGGCACTCGTGTTTTGCACGAGTGGGCGTTCCCGGTGATGCGGCCAGGGTTGGCTGAAGCATGACAGGATGTTGCAGAACTGAAGATCGTGTGGCGGAGCTTGCGCGATGAACAACCGGTGCGGCAGTGGGCCGTGCGAACAAGGCAGGTAGTCTCCCCCCTCAGAAAGGTTTTGGCCGAAAAATGGATTGGCACACACTTCTCATCGAACACTGGCCGACGAAGGTCGTCTGCCTGCTGCTGATCTGGGCAGCGTGGATCGACGGCAAGCAGTTGCGAGTTCCGAACTGGTTGACGTTCCCGATGGTCCTGTCGGGCCTGGTCTACAACGGGATCGCCAACGGCTGGGACGGTCTGCAATTTGGCGGATACGGAATGGTTGTCGGGCTGCTGACTCTGTTGCCGCTGTATGCGGTGGGCGGGATGGGCGCCGGCGACGTGAAGCTGATGGCCGGAATGGGTGCCTGGCTGGGCCCGCAGGTGACGTGGGATGCGTTCTGCGTCTCGGTGGTTGTGGGTGCGGTGATGGCACTGGTGATGGTGTGGAAGTCGGGCAAGTTCCAGCACCACTACGGCAACGCCCTGATGATTCTGGGCGAATGGACGACGATCAAGAATCCGCGGAAGCTGGCGGAGATCGCTGCCGAGCGGAAGCCGCGGATGCACCTTCTGCCGTACGGGATTCCGATCTGCATCGGCTCGATCGCGTACTTCATCTACGCAGGCCTGGTGTAAATCGCAGCGAGACTGTCCTGGTCGACCGGGTTGTCGATCACTGGAAACCTGAAATCGCCACAAGCGGCGGGGGTCAGCCTCCGCCGCTTGTGGCATTTCGTGCGTTTCCGGAACAGAGGGAGAATCCGGCACAGAGTGAAGAGTCGGGAAGCGCCCTGCCGATGATACAGATGGTTGACCGCGCCGATCGTCACAATCGCGCCAGATGTCCGCACAGACGTACAGGTCCGGTGTGGAACGAGGCGGGATGTGAGGATTGGCCGGTGCCGAAACGAAAGAGCGGAACCTCAAGCGGCGGAATGGATTCCAGCGACTGGAGAAAATCCAGAGGAATCTGACGGCGCGAGAGGATTTTGCGACCTAGGTTCTCAGTGGACGTGCGGAGGAAGGCTCTGCGCGGAGCAGGGAGGCGAACGTTCGGGACAGGATGTCTGCGTTGCGAGGGATGTCCCAAATGCGGGGCTGACCGAGCAGGAATGCATCTGTTCGCAGTCACGTTCGCCAAGGTGTTCCGATGAAACTGAAAACGATGGTGCTGTTGGCCATGGCGCTGGGCTGCGGTCTGGTGGCGATGGTGGGTGTCCAGCAGGTGCTGGCGGAGCGGAAGTCGAGCGGCGGGAACAAGGTCTCGGTGCTCGTCGCCCGCATGGAAATTGATGCCGGCGCGGAGCTGAAGGAGGAGAACGTCGCGTTTGAAGAGCGCGAAGTTCAGACGATCCCGCAGGGGGCCGTGACGGATCCTGAGCAGTACAAGCGGCGGGCGACCACCGTGCGGCTGTTTCCTGGGGAGTTGATTCTCCAGGCGAAGATGGGCGAGCCAGGCGTGATTGGGGTGGCGGCCCAGATCCCGAAGGGGATGCGCGTGGTTGCGGTGCCAGTCAACGCGACGTCGTCGATTTCGGGGATGGTGACGGCAGGGAACAAGGTCGACATCGTGTTGACGTATGCCCGGCAGAAGAACGGAGTCCAGTTCAAGAAGACCAAAACGATTCTGACCAACATCGAGATTTTCTCGGTGGATAAAGTTCGGCACCAGGATTCGGCGGATGCCTCAAAGGCGAGTGCGAAGCCGGAGAACGTGTCGCTGCTGGTGACGCCGCAACAGGCCCAGACGCTGTCGTATGCGACGCAGAACGGGCAGTTGCAGTTGACGCTGCGAAGCACGACGGACGATGTGGCGGTGGAGACGACGGAGATTGACGACGAAGCGTTTGAAGGGATCGATACCGACGAAGGCGTCAAACTGTCGGAAGAAGATCCGGCGGAGCCTGCTCCGACCAAAGTCAGCAATACCCAGATGAGCGGGACGGAGCAGGACCGGTTGAAGTCGTTCCTGAACCCGAACGTTCCGTCGCCCTCGGCGGAGACTCCGCAACCTGAGTTGGAAGTGCCTGCGATCGCGCCGAAGAACACCTGGTCGATCACGATTTACGATGGCGAAGAGAAGCGAGTGGAAACGCTCGAAATCGTTCCCGAGAAAGAAGAGTTCCAAGAGAACCCAGCGGCTGGTGAGCCGACGGCATCGGCTGCGACACCGGAGAAGAAGGGTGGAGCGGACGTGGGCAGTTGGCTGCGGCAGTTGATTTCGGAACCGCGCACGAAGGCTGATCAATCGAAGTCGAATCAGCCGGCGGCCCGGAAGATGGACGCGACGAACCAATCGAATGCGGGCTAAAGCACCCTTCTCACCCGCGTTCTGACGTGGGATGAGGAAGGAACTGAATCGAAGGAACAGGTCACTGAGGCGTTTCCGCTTCGGTGACCGCGTGAGTGGTGTCTGGGGTGGGTGTTGGAAACGCCTGCCCCGCTCCCGTTTGGCTTACGGTTCTCAGAGATGGGGCTGGGCCGAGTGGGGGAACGGTCGAACAGGACCAGACGCGCACGAACGCGACGGGAAGGACGAGACGAGAAGAACCAGTGACAGGAGGCCTGCGTCACCCGCGACGTCAGCCTGAGAACGAGACTGTTCGTTCCGGGCGGGGCTCTCATGGACGACTCGACCCACAGGTGCATGGATGCGTCAAACCGGCCTAACCTGGACACGTCTGGCCTTACTGCTCGCGCCGCTTGTCGTCATGACAGGCTGGCTGGCACCGGCCACGGCACAAGATGACGGCCGGAACACCCTGGTGGTGTCCGTCGCCACCAAGCAGAGCAATCTGACGCTCATCGAGAAATCGAGCCGGATTCTGTCGTTCACCAACCGGATCAAGACGGTTGATGGGTTCGACCCGGCGGTTCTCAAGGTGACGACGATCTCCGATCCGGAACGACCGGAGTCGAACGACCCGCGCAAGATCCGCATTCAGGCGGTGGCGGCGGGCGTGACGACACTGGCTGTGGTCGACGAGAACAACGAACTGTTCTCGGTCGAGATTCTGGTGAGCGGCGATACGAAACAACTCGAAGCGATCATCAAGCGAGCGTTTCCGGATGCCTCGGTCCATGCGATCAAGGTGAAGGACAGCGTGCTGCTTCTGGGCTGGGTGAATCAGCCGGACCAGTTGACGCCGATCGTGGAGATTGCGGAACAGTTCCATCCGAAGGTGCTCAACTACCTGCGCGTGAGTGGGATCCAGCAGGTGATGCTGCGGGTGAAGATCATGGAAGTGCAGCGGGGGAAGATCCGCACGCTGGGGTTCAACTTCCTGAACGTCCGGGACGGAAGCTACGTCAGCAGTACCCCGGGGAACATTGGGACGATTGGATCGGCGTCGATGCCGTTTGGTGGCCCCGTGGGATTCCCGGCCGCGGGCATGGGGAATTCGACGGCGTCATTCGGGCTGGTGAGCAACGACAACATCTTCGCGGGGTTCCTCGAAGCATTGAAGCAGGAATCGCTGCTGAAGGTGCTGGCGGAGCCAACGCTGATGACGGTGAACGGCCGCCCCGCGAATTTCCTGTCGGGGGGTGAGTTCCCGATTCTGGTTCCGGGGGGGCTGGGCACCGTGACGGTGCAGTTCAAGCCGTTTGGTGTGCGCCTGGAATTCGTTCCGATCGTGCTGGGAAATGGCCGGGTGCGGCTGGAAGTGGCTCCGGAAGTGAGCGAGAAGGACTTCACGAACCAGGTGACCGTGGGCACGACGGTGGTGCCTGGGCTGACGACTCGGCGGGCAAATGCGCAAGTCGAGATGAACTTCGGCGAGACGCTGGTGATTGCGGGACTGATCAACAATCGCGTGCAGTCGCGAACGCAGAAGATTCCGTTCCTTGGCGAACTGCCGTGGGTGGGGGCCGCGTTCCGCCGGGTGTCGCATGATGAATCGGAAACGGAACTGCTGATTCTGGTGACGCCGGAACTGGCCGAACCGCTGTCGCCTGATCAAATTCCGGAGTTACTGCCGGGCCAGCAGACGGTGTCGCCGACTGATCGCGAGCTGTATGGCAGCGGCTACATGGAAGTGCCGCGGTATGGACCGGATGGGGACGTGGACTACGAGATGGCTCCGACGGGTTTGATGCCGCGGGATGTTGGGGCGGAAGGAACGTCTGGCGGAGTACCGCTGGCACCGGCCGCACCGCAGGGAGCCGCGGTCGAAGGAGTGCCGCTGGAAGCTGTTCCGACATCTCCAGTAGTGCCGGCCACGCCTGATGCGGCCCCGGCGACGGGACCTGGCGGATTGTCGCCGACGCCTGCGGCAGAGCCAGCCGGTGAGATTGTGCCGCCACCGAGCACCGCCCGGCGGATCCCGACGAGTCCGCGAGGAACGTCTGGGGTTGGCACGCGAGACCGAGGCGTGCAGCCGGCGGGAGCAACCCGGTCGATTCCGAAGCAGGGCGCGACGCCTGCGGCGGGGACCAAGGCGGCTTCCTCGAAGAGTGGCTCGACGGCGAGCCGGGATCGGCTGTCGTCGAGCCGGCCGGGTTTGATTAGTCCGTGAGGAAGGGGGCGAAGGGAGGGGAGCTCTTACGAGTTCCGCTACAGGGTGGGGTTGGGTGCGGGGGAAGCGTCACCGCTTCCGCTACGACGGCGAGATGGGGACGGAGTGTTTGAGCAACAGGTTGTGCGGGGGCGATGTCACCCGAATTTGACGAAGCCCGGGCTGGACCGAGGATGAGCTATGAAGACTGTGGTGCGACTGGCGCTGGTTGATCCGCATGAGAACACGCGGAACGCACTCAAGAACCTGCTGGTGGGGATTGAGTCGGTCTGGCTCGAGGCGGAGTGCTCGAAGTACGAGTTCTTCAGCGATGTCGTGATGCAGACGCAGCCCGATATCGCGCTGATCTCGCTCGACTCGGACCCGGCCCGTGCCCTGGCTCTGATCACGCGGGTGTCTCAGGATGTGCCCACGTGTGCGGTGCTGGTGATCAGCTCGTCCACCGAGGGAAGCCTGATTCTGCAGGCGATGCGGAACGGGGCGAAGGAATTCCTGGGACTGCCGCTACGGATCGAAGACTTCCTGTCGGCCCTCGATCGGATCTCGCAGACGAACCGGAGCGGCCGGGACGATGGGCAGGTGCGCTCGAGCCAGATCATCACGGTGTGCGGGGTGAGCGGGGGCGTGGGGTGCACGTCGCTGGCGATCAACCTGGCGTGCATTCTGGCACAGCATCCTCAAAACAGCGTGGCGATCATCGACCTCGATTTTGCGCTGGGGGATGCGGACGTCTGGCTGGACATGATCCCCGAGTACACGATTCAGGACGTGGCGGAAAACATCACGCGGCTGGACTACGCGCTCTTGAAGCGGTCACTCACGAAGCATCCGTGCGGGGCGTTTCTGTTGCCGCGGCCGATCCATCTGGATGACAAGTTCAAAATCTCGCCGGACAACCTGCGGCGGGTGGTGGCGCTCCTCAAGGCGACATTCACGCATCTGGTGGTCGACGTGAGCAAGAGCTACGGTCCGCTGGACATGACGATCATGGAGGTGTCGGACACGATCCTCTTGACGACGCAGCTCGACCTGCCGTGTCTGCGGAATGTGGTGCGGATGCTGCAGTACTTCGACACGCATGAGGGGTTGTCGAAGAAGACGAAGGTCGTGGTGAACCGGATGGGGCTGGAGGATTCGCAGATCAGTCTGACGAAGGCGCTGGAGACGATCGGTCGGGAGGTGGCGTGGCAGGTGCCGAACGACTACGCGACGATGGTCGAGGCGCGGAACAACGGCGTGCCGCTGGTGACGCAAGCGCCGCGGGCGAAGATCACGAAGTCTCTGGAAGGTCTGGCGGGAACGATCGATGGCTCGATCCTGACGTCGAAGCCTGAAAGCGAAGAGAAGAAGGGCCGCAAGGGGCTGTTCTCGTTCCTGGGGGCGGGGAAGAAGTAGTCGGGTAGAGGGTTGATGGGGAGGAAGGGTTCTGGGCCTTTCGTGGGGGTGACCTTGCGAGAGGCCTGGGTCGTTCTTTGGGGTGGGGTTTTGGGGTGGCGGGCCGCTGCGCGGATGTGCCGGGTCGTTTGGTGGGGGCCGCTGCGCGGAGGGGAAGCGTCATCGCTTCCGCTACGGAGGTGGCGGGGAGGATTGGCAACTGTTCAAGGGGGGGACTGAATTGGCGCAATCGCGCTAAGCGGGTGAGACGTTGCATTGGGAGTTGGCGCTGCGATTGGGCGATTCGGAAGAATCGTTGCGACCGGGTTTGATGGCGTAACCCACTGTCGGGCCGAGGGTTGAGCTGGTTGTCGGGATTGAACCAGCAAAGCGCAAGAGCGCGGCTGTGTCGCTGGCATGTGTTGTGCGGTCTGTGATGGTCAGGCCGGTCGACACGAGACGACCGGTTTCATGCTTGAACGCGGTTGTGCCGTCCTGGCCGGTCGCACGGGATTCGCCCCCTGTGCGGTCTGGTCGGGCGGAGAGATCGCCGAAGCGGGACTTGGGTCGGTCGCCACTCTCAGGCGGCCTGGCGGACCTGGGGGCCGGCTTCAGGCCGGGTGTTGCGGCTGGATGCGGCAGCGCGCGGAAGCGAGGTCTGGGCCAAGACCTTGCGTGACGATGTGACCAAACTCTCTCACCAACGAATCGGAAGGTTGAAGGAACTCTCTCATGCTGAACAACTTCTGGAATGACGAAGCGGGATTCATCATCTCGGCGGAACTGGTCCTGGTGGCGACGATCCTGGTGATCGGCCTGATCGTGGGCCTGGTCGAACTGCAGGCAGCGATCATTCACGAACTGAACGATCTGGGCGAAGCGATCGGTTCGTTGAACCAGTCGTACAGTTTCGCCGGGACGGTGACGACGAAGGGGACTCACCTGATTACGACCGCTGGCAGCGCATACATCGACACATCGGATGTGGCGTGCTGTGACTGCAACGAAGGGGCGTCGCTGTACTGCACGAACCCGACGGTCAAGGAGCCAGTCGCTGGTGGTAGCTGAAGATGATTCTTCCAGAGATCCGGCCGGTTGGCTGGCGACCTGGATTTGGGAACAGGGAGACCGGGGGCTCGCGTGCGGGCTCCCGGTTTTCTGCGAGCTGGGAGTGGACGAACGGTATTCAGGAAATGAAACAACAGTGAAGAAGTGAAGTGGAGCGACGAATTGAATTGGAAGGGGAAGTGACGCTGGAGTCCCGTGATGGGATTCGCGATCACAGGGATGCCCTGTGTACTGATTCATGCGTTGAGCGCTGTGAGCGCTTCGCGTGACAGGCTGGTTTAACGCGCTGGGGAAGCGGTCGTCCGGTGTTTCGGGCGCTGTGGCGGAAAGTGAACATGGCCGCGATAGGCCGTTTTCCGCCAGAAATCATCGACTTTCGTGCAAGAGTCTGTCCCCATTGCTCGCGCTCGTTTGAGTTGCCTTGGGATTCGGCACACCAACTGCCTGAGAGTGATCGTGTCGGATGTGGTGGTTTTCCCCCTGGTACGTGTCGTGGATGGCACGTGAGGCCGAGGGGCGGGCCGCTGTGCCGTTGCGTTGTAGGCCTGCCGTTCGGCAGGCCTGTCAATATCCCTGCTTGCAAGCGGCGACTGCACTCACCGTGTAGTCGCAATCCAGACAGTCTGATCGGGCGAATCGATCTGGCCGTTTGGGAATCGCGGATGGCCTGGCCGGGCCGTTTGCGAACTCCGGAATGGGTCGGGCCACCCACCCGGATCGGAAGGACGACTCTCTCTCTCTCGTGTGTCTCTCGACAAAAGGACTCTCAAGCATGGTCAAGAATTTCCTGAATGACGAAGCCGGGTTCATCGTTTCGGCTGAACTGATCCTCGTCTCGACGATCCTCGTGATCGGCCTGATCGTTGGTCTGGTTGAACTGCAGGCGTCGATCCTGCACGAACTGAACGACCTGGGCGAAGCGATTGGCTCGCTGAACCAGTCGTACAGCTACGCCGGGACGGTGACGACGAAGGGTGTGCACAACATCACGACCGCCGGCAGCGCGTACCAAGATCTGTCGGACGTGAACTGCTGTGACTGCAACGACGGTGCTTCGCTGTACTGCACGAACCCGTCGATCAAGGAAGGTTCGGGTTCGTAACTCACCAAGTCGCCTGGCCCGTTCGCAATTCGGCACGACGATACGACTGGGACCGGCTTTGGAGTTCGGCAGCCTCGGAGAGATTTCGATCTTTCCGGGGCTGTTTTTGTTGAGTGAGTGCCGTGTTTACGGAAATGGCCGCGCACGGCGAGGGAACGATTTGACGCGTGGATGTGGTGTGACGTTTTTTTGTTCTGGTTCTGGGGACCAACACATGATGCAGGCATTTGTTCGGGATGAGTCGGGTTTCATTGTTTCGGCCGAGTTGATTCTTGTGTCGACGATTCTGGTGATCGGCCTGATTGTGGGCCTGGTGGAACTGCAGGCGTCGATCCTGCACGAACTGGACGATCTGGGTGACGCGATTGGCTCGCTGAACCAGTCGTACAGCTACGCGGGGACGGTGACGACGAAGGGTGTGCACAACATCACGACCGCGGGCAGCGCCTACGGCGACCTGTCGGACGTGAGCTGCTGTGACTGCAACGACTGCTTCTCGCTGTACTGCACGAATCCCTCGATCAAGGAAGGTTCGGGGTCGTAATGCCGAATTGAAGTTACGGTTGTCGCTGCGAACTCCCCAGACGTTCGGGCGTAAAACCTGACGGTGCGATTACCGAGAGCGCGCGGTCCCCTTTGGGCCGCGCGTTTCTGCATTCTTTGTGGGCGCACGGCGATCCTGATATCGTCACGAAGTGGATGTTGGTTCCCCGGTCTTAAGAAAACTCAGCTTATGGGTGGTGACATGCAGCGTTCTCGTCTCACCGCGTCTCGACGCGACTTTCTGAAGGCGGCCGGTCTGGTCGCGACTAGTGCCGGACTGGTTCCCGCCTGGATGGCGGACCTGACGTACGGCGAGGAGAAGCCCGCGTCGAGTGCCCGGAGGAAGCTGGGCGCGATCGGCGTTGGTGGTCAGGGCACGTACGTGATGATGACGGCCGCCCAGTACGGAGATGTGGTCGCGGTCGCGGATGTCGACAAGAACCATCTGAATCGCGCCAAGGATCAGCTTGCCACGCGCCAGAAGGAAATTGATGTCGAGCTTCTGGGCGACTATCGGAAGCTGCTCGAGCGTCAGGACATTTCGTGCGTGACGATCGGTGCGCCGGACCACTGGCACACGAAGATGGTGATCGACTCGATGAAGGCCGGGAAGGATGTCTACTGCGAGAAGCCGCTGACGCTGACGGTGGCAGAAGGTCAGCAGATCCTCAAGGTGATGAAAGAGACCGGCAAGGTGCTGCAGGTGGGGACGCAGCAGCGGAGTGACCTGGGGCTTTTCATCCGGGCGGTGGCGACGGTGCGGTCGGGGCAGTTGGGGAAGATCAAGAAGGTGACGGTCCAGTTGCCGCAATCAACGGCCGAGGGCGGACCGTTCGCAGGCAAGCCGGTGCCTGAAAACCTCGACTGGAACAGTTGGCTGGGCCAGGCTCCGGAAGTGGACTATTGCCCGGAACGATGTCACTTCAGCTTCCGCTGGTGGTACGAATACTCCGGCGGGATTCTGACCGACTGGGGGGCACACCATATCGATATCTGTCAGTGGGCGCTGGGTCAGGAACGGTCGGGGCCGCTGACGGTGGATGGCTCGAAGACGAAGCTGCCGGGGATCGAGAACGGATACAACACGCCGAAGCATCCGTCGCTGTTCCTCACGTACCCGGGCGACATTGAAGTCGAGGTGACGACGGGGAACGAAGGGCTGCTGTTTGAAGGCAGCGAGGGGCGGATGTTCGTGAATCGGGGCCGGATTACCGGGAAGCCGATCGAAGAGCAGGACAAGGATCAGGGGCTGAAGGACAAGACGATGGCGTTGGTCCAGGAGATTTATGGGAAGGACCGGAAGCCGGTGAGTCATATGGAGGACTTCTTCCGGGCGGTGGAAGATCGCAAGGCACCGATTTCGGATGCGGAGACGCAGCATCGGACGGTGAGCATTTGCCATATCGGGAATGCGTCGATCCGTCTGCAGCGGAAGCTGACGTGGGACCCGGTTGCGGAACGGTTCGTTGGGGATGATGAGGCGAACACGCATCTGTCGCGCCCGCAGCGGTCGCCGTTCCAGACGGAGGCGTAAGGGGCGGCGGTGAGGGGTGTGAGGTGATGGGGCCCCCGTAGTGGCTGGGTGTGATGGTTGGTTGGCCACGCGGGGGAAGCCTCACGGCTTCCGCTATGGGATGGGGAAGCGTCATCGCTTCCGCTACAAGACTGGGGTGGGGTATGGATCGCGCGACCGAACCTGATGAAGACCAAGAGGACGATGAGGACTACGAGGAGGAGGACTCGTCGGATGAGGTGGTCGTGCCGTGGTATCGGGTGGGGCGTGGGGTCCTGATTCGGAGCGGGGTGGCGCTGGTTTTGTTGGCGGTGAGTGCGGGGGGCGGGTGGTGGGGTTGGACTTGGTGGCAGGGACGGCCGCCTGGCGATGTGACGCGGCGGGTCGCGCTGCCCGCGGGCTCGGTCACGGAGTTGGTGTTTTCGAATGCCGGGACGACGCTCGCGGCGGGGACGGCGAGTGGTTCGGTGCTGTTTCTGACACGCGAGGACTGGTCGACGCGCGGGGAATCGGCGATCACCACGCAACCGCTGACGGCGATGGTGGCGACGCGTGATGGCCATCTGCTGGCGTCGACGCTGGGTGAACGGCTGCTGTTATGGGATTGGAAGGAGTTGGGCAGCCGGGTGATGCCAGGGCTACCGGCCCCGCCCACGGCGCTGGCGACGCATCCGGAGACCTCGGAGATTGTCGTGGGGCTGGCGACCGGCGGGCTGTGGCGGCTGGATGTGGCGACGGGTGCGTCGCGGGTCGAAGAGCGGGGACATGGCGGCGCGGTGACGGGGCTGCAGTTTGGTCCGCGGGGGGCGTGGCTGGCGTCGACGGATGCGACGGGAGAATTGCGTGTCACCTGGGCGGATCCGCAGCGGGAGGCGGTGAATCGCCGCGAGCACACTTCGCAGATTTCGAGCCTCGCACAATCGGCCTCTGGTAAGACTGTCGCGACGGCGGACTGGAATGGCTCGGTGCTGCTCTGGAACCCCGCGAACTGGACGGTGGAGCGCCGCTTGGAAGGAGCGAATTCCCCGGTCTCGCGACTGGTCGCCACCGAGACACGGCTGTTCGCCGGGAGTTGGTCGGGCGACGTGGTGGTGTGGAAAGTGCCTTCGGGCGAGGTCGAGCGGCGCGTGGCGTGTGGGTATGCGGTGCAGGCGCTGGCGGTAAGCGCGGATGAGACGCTGCTGGTGACGGGTGGCGCGGGGCGGTTTGTCGACGTGCGAGCGCTGGGGGATGCGTCGCGGTAGGTGGTGCGGGATGCGGTGTGTCCTGCTTGCCCCGGCTTTGCGGGGCGAGCATGCGAACGGCTTTCGACTCTTTTCGCGGCTTGATTCCGGGGAGTGCGCGGTTTTTGGGGAGGGCTGCGTTGTCTCATGGTCGGCATGCTTGCCCCGAAGCGGTGCAAGCATGGCACGGCCTTTGAGCCCATGGCGGCGGGTGCTCCGTTGAACGGAGCGAAGACCCAGACGCTGGGGGAGGAGACGCTGCCCAAGCGGTGGGCGGGGCTGTTAGACTTGGGCCTCATGTTTGCCTGTGCGCTCCTGGAGGCCTCCGCGATGAAACGGGTTTCGCCAATCGGACTGGTGGTTGGGCTGATGCTGAGGGCGGCACTGTTGTCGACCCTGTTGTCAGCGCCGGCGCAGGCCGAGGATGTCGTGGTGGCCCGGCTGGCACGCGAGTATGACGAGGTGGCGAAGCCGCTGTTGGAGCGGTATTGCCAGGCCTGTCATGGGAAGGAGCTCGCCGAGGGAGAGCTCGATTTTGGGGAGTTCCCCACGCTGGCTCAGGTCCGCGGCAAGCAGCAGGTCTGGCTGCGGATTCGGGAGGTGCTCGATACGGGGGACATGCCCCCGCCGGAGGGCATGCAGCCGAGTGATGCCGAACGCGGTCGGCTAAAGCAGTGGCTATCCGAGTTTTTCGCCGAGGAAGCGAAGGCGTATGCGGGCGATCCTGGTCCGGTCGCGCTGCGCCGACTTGATAACTCGGAATACACGTATGCGGTGCGCGATCTGACGGGTGTCGATTCGCTCGACCCGGCCCGCGAGTTCCCGGTGGATGGGGCGGCGGGCGAGGGGTTTACGAACGTCGGGAGCGGGCAAGGGATGTCGCCCGCACTGGTGCAAAAGTATCTCGATGCGGGGAAGTCGGTGGCGCGTCACCTCGTGCTGTTGCCAGACGGGGTGCGGTTCTCTGGGGCGGAGACGCGACGCGATCAGACGGACGAGATGCTGGCGCGGATTCGCGACTTCTATGCGCGGTACACGGCGGCGGGACGGGCGGGCGTGCTGCAGTTGCAAGAGGTTCGGGCGGAGAACCAGGAAGGCGGGGCGCTTCCGCTGGAGCGATATCTTGCGGTTCTCGTCAGGGAACGAGACGTTCTTAAGGAGGGCGTCACAGCGCGGGAAGGGGTGGCGCGGCGCAGCGGGTTGAGCGGGCGGTATCTCAACACGCTGTGGGAGGTGATTGAGTCGCCGCTGCCAGAGACCGTGTGGTCGCCGCTGGACTTGTGGCGTGCTCGCGTGCGGAAGGCGAGCGCGGAGGATTTGCCGGGTCTGGTGAGTGAGATCACGGCATGGCAGGCGGCACTTTGGAAGTTCAATCCGGTGGGGCAGGCGGGGCGCGAAGGCGGGGTTTCGAAGTGGATGACGCCTGTCACGCCGGTGGTGGCGTCGCGAACGATTCGATTCCCGCTACCAGCGCCTGGTCCGGACGGTGATGTGCACGTGGTGGTTGCGGTGAGCGACCTGGGTGATGTTTTGGAGGCGGACAAGTCGGCTGGTGATGGGGCGCGGTTGGCGGGGTTGCGGATTGAGTATCCGGTTGCGGGGAAGCCGCCTGCTCATCCGGCGCTTCCGCTGCGGGACGTGCGGCGCGTGGCGAGTGCTGTGTCTGGGCTGCAGACACGGGAGTTGGCACGGACGGCGACGTATCTAACGGCGGTCGATGCCTTTCGTCAGCGGACCGATGGAGTGGGCGCGGTTGCGCAGGAGTTGAATCTCGATGCGGCGTTGTTGGAACGGTGGGCGCGGTGGACGGGGTTTGGCTCGGAAGGACGGACGATCCGGGGCCTGCTGACGAACAAGGCGACTCGCATCGGGGGGCATGCGCAGGTGCAAGGCTGGAGCGGGGAGAACGCGCTCAGTCTGACCACCAACGCCGCGAACGAACCGGCGAAGATCACGACGCTGACGCTGCCGGCGCGTTCGGTGTCGGTCCATCCGTCCCCAACACACGATGCGGTGATTGTCTGGAAAAGCCCTTTGGCCGGCCGGATTCGCGTGTCGGGATTGATCGCGGATGCCGACCCAAACTGCGGGAATGGGACGGTCTGGCGCGTCGAGCAGCGGGGGCTGCGGGGGACGGCGGCGCTGGCCGGAGGGACGTTGGCGAATGGTGCGACAGCGCGGTTTGCTCCGGAGGCGGAGGTGCCGGTGCAGGTGGGCGATCTCGTGGCGTTCGTGGTGTCGGCCGGGGGGGGCGACCATGTCTGCGACTCAACGACGGTGGACCTGACGCTGAGCGAGGTGGGAGGCGAGTCGCGGAACTGGGTGGTCTCCGAAGAACTGGTCGATCGGGTGACCGAGGGGAATCCCCTGGCGGATTTACGCGGCAACCCGGACGTCTGGCATATCTGCGGCGCGGCGGCGTCTAACGCGACGGAGAACTTGGTGCCGCCGGGGACCGCGCTTGCGGCTTGGAAATCGGCGGTGGTGGGCGGAGGTTCTGCTGAAGAGCGGAAGTCGCTGGCTGGCCGGGTCGAGACGGTGGTCACCACGACGGATGAGTCGGCGCTGAGCGAGCCGGATCGCGAGTTCCGACGGCTGCTGCTGGATTGGAATGGACCTTTGGGTTGGGTCGAGATCGCCCGGTCGCTTCCCGTTGGCGCGGTCGAGGCGGGTGTGTCTCCGGTTCCGGCGGAACGATTGCCGGGTTGGGAGGAGAGCCGGTTTGGGAAGGGCTTAGCTGGGGAGACGCTGCCGGCGGGGGATGTGGAACTGGTCGCGCCGGTGCAGCTCGATCTGCGTTTACCGGCGAGTTTGGCGCGGGGAGGCGAGCTGGTGTTCGAGCTGTCGCCTGCGGCGAGTGCGAGCGGGGAGACGAGTCTGCAGGCGCAGGTGGCGGCGTCGCGTGAGGCGCTGCGTGTGCTGGTGCCGGGTGAGCCGATCGTGGTTCGTGCGGAGAGCGCGGCGCAGGCTCGCTGGGTGACGGCACTGCGCACGCTGGGCGACCTGTTTCCACCGGCGGTCTGCTATTCGCGGATTGTTCCCGTTGATGAAGTGGTGACGCTGACGTTGTACTTCCGAGAGGACGACCAGTTGCGGCGGCTGTTGCTCAGTCGGGAGGAGACCGCGACGCTGGATCGGCTGTGGGATGAGCTGCTGTTTGTGTCCCAAGAGCCATTGGAGCTGGTGGTGTCGCTGGAGCAGTTGATCCAGTTTGCGACGCAGGACCGGCAGGACCTCGTGGGTCCGTTCGAGAAGATGAAGGGTCCGGTTGCGGCGCGGGCGGAGGAGTTTCGACGGCGCTTGAAGGAGGTTGAACCGGCGCAGTTGGAGTCGGTGCTGAAGCTGGCCCCACAGGCGTGGCGGCGGCCGACGACGGAGGCCGAAGTGGAGTCGCTGCGGGGGCTGTATGCGCGGCTGCGGGGGGCCGAGATCGCCCATGACGAGGCGCTGCGGTTGGTTGTGGCTCGGATCCTGACGGCACCGGAGTTTCTGTACAAACTGGAGCAGCCTGGGCCTGGGGCTGAGTCGGTGGCGGTTTCCGGGAGCGAACTGGCGTCGCGGCTGTCGTTCTTCCTGTGGTCGTCGCTGCCGGATGAGGAGTTGCGGGCGGCGGGGGAATCGGGCCGGTTGCTGGAGCGGGAGGAACTGCTGAAGCAGACGCGGCGGATGCTGGCGGATCCCAAAGCGCGGCGGCTGGCGAATCACTTTCTCTGCCAATGGCTGCATGTGCGGGACTTCGATCAGAGCAACGACAAAAGCGAGACGCTGTTTCCGGAGTTTGCGGGTCTCAAGGCGGAGATGAACCGCGAGACGCTACTGTTTTGCGATGATCTGCTGCGGAACAATGGCTCGATACTCGACCTCGTGTCAGCGGACCATACGTTCGTGAATGAGACACTGGCTCGGCACTATGGAATGGCCTGGCCACCGGCGAATGCATCACTCGCGCCAACAGGTTCGATTGAGGTTGCACCGCCTGGCTGGCAGCGTGTGAGCGGGATGCAGGCGAGCGGGCGCGGTGGGGTGCTGGGGATGGCGACGGTGCTGGCGAGTCAATCCGGGGCGTCGCGGACAAGCCCGATTCTGCGGGGCAACTGGGTCTATGAGACGCTTCTGGGCGAGCGTCTGCCCAAGCCACCGGCGGGAGTGCCGCAGCTTCCGGAGGCGGTGCCGGAGGGGCTGACGGAGCGGCGGATGATCGAGATGCATAGCTCGGTGAAGGCGTGTGCGCGGTGCCATGTCCGGATTGATCCGTTCGGGTTCACGCTGGAGCAGTTCGATCCGATTGGACGGAAGAGGGCGCAACCCGTGGAGACGACGGCGACGCTGGCGGATGGGCGCAAGGTCGAAGGGTTGGCGGGGCTGCGCGACTATCTGGTGCGTGAGCGAGGCCGGGAGATCGTGCGGCAGGTGACGCGGAAGCTAATGGGGTATGCACTGGGCCGGGAGGTGCGGCTCTCGGATGAGCCGCTGTTGGATGACCTGAACCGACAGTTGGCGGCGAAGGGTGACAAGATTCAGACGGCGATTGAGTTCATTGTTCAGAGCCGCCCGTTCCGCGAGATCCGTGGTCGGGAGATGGAGGCGAGTCAGTAGTTTCTAGAGCTGGTTTGAAGAGAAGCAGAGTCTGGTGCTCTGTCCAGAAGAATTCCCGGTGTGGAGATGTGAGCCGATGGACTCGACCGATCCCGATGCGACGATGCCACCGACATCCCGATCGACCGCGGATTCCAGCGGAGGGGCGGAGTCGTCCGTCGACCTGAACGGTGCGGTGTCGCGCCAGGGGAACGGCTCGCGGGGGGAGTCGCACATCACGATTGAGGTCGATGGCGGAACGAGTGGACTCGACGCGGCTGGCGAGGCGGTGACGGTCTTTCGAACGGAGCGTCGGGAAGCAATCGGAGAGGATCAGGTCGAGGCGGGAGAGAATACGGGAACCGATCTGGCCACGATTGTTTCGATGGGGGGCTCGGCTGCGCTCGAATCGCCATCGGCCGCCGATCAGGATGCGACGCAGCCCACGCTTGTGCCAGGGGCGTCTGTCGACGGATTCACCGAGGACGACGCGGCGACGCTGGCGAGTGGCATTGAGCCAGACCCCGAAGGGACGATCGTCTCGCACGCCGCGTTCGACCCTGATGGGACGCTGGTCTCGGTGACGGATGCCTCGCCCGATGCGACGCAGGTGAGCCGGTCGGATGCTTCCCGCGATGCGACGTCCGTGGAGAAGAGCATTCCCAGTCTACCGCCTCGTCCGCCGGTGGAACTGGGGCCGGTGACGGACAAGGTCGATGCAGCGCGGTATGAGCTGGTCGACAACTTTGCGCGGGGGGGGTTGGGGAGTATCTGGCGGGCGAAAGACGAGCGGTTGCAGCGGGAAGTGGCGTTCAAGGAGCTGCTGCCCGCCGCACTCAAAAGCCCGGCGTACTTCGAGCGGTTTTTGGAAGAGGCGCAGATTACCGGGCAGTTGGAGCATCCGGGGATCGTGCCGATTTACGACCTGGGATGGCAGGCGAACGGGACGCCGTACTACTCGATGAAGCTGGTGCGGGGGCACAACTACCTGAAGGCGATTCAGAACTACCACGAGTTGAAGGGGGAAACTCCGGAGCGGCATCTGGCGTTTAATCGGCTGCTGAAGCAGTTTGTCGATGTCTGCAATGCGATCGCGTTCGCGCATGACCGGGGGGTACTGCATCGCGACTTGAAGCCACACAACATCATGCTGGGGGCGTTCGGGGAAACTCTGGTGTTGGACTGGGGGCTGGCGAAGATCACGGGGAGTGTCGAGAAGCCAATCGAAGAGTCGGCGGGAACCGGGGATGGGTCACAGGGCAGCGTGACGTTTCCGAACGCGGGAGCGGGGTCGCTCCGGCGGAGCGTGGTGACGAATGTGAGAAGTCAGGCGAGCCAGACGATCATGGGATCGATCATGGGGACGCCTGGGTATATGTCTCCGGAACAGGCGCGCGGCCAGAACGATGCGCTGGACCCGCGGGCGGACATCTATTCGCTGGGCGCGATTCTCTATCAGGTGGTGACGGGCCAGCAGGCGATTGCACGGGGGAAAGTGGTCGAGGTATTGAAGCGGGTGACGACGGGGAACTTTCCGCCGCCGAGGAAGGTGTTGCCGTCGGTTCCCAGGCCCCTGGAAGCGATCGTGCTGAAGGCGATGTCCCTTCAGCGGGAGGACCGGTACTCCACGGCGCTGGAGCTGGCGCGGGATGTGGAACGGTTTCTGGCGGAAGAGCCGGTCTCGGTGTGGGCGGAACCGTGGACGCTGCGGGCGCGGCGGTGGATGAAGCGGCATCGGCTGACGGTGACGACGGCCTCGGGCGTGGTGATCGCGGCGAGCCTGTCGAGTTTTGTCTGGCGGATGGCGGAGACGAACCGGATTCGGGCAATCTCTGATCGTGTGCAGACGGCACTGGTGCAGGTCGACCGGGATCTGGTGGCGGAGGATTTTGTGAGGGCTCGTCAGACACTGGCGCAGGCCCAGGGGGAGATTCGCGGAGAGACGTCGCTTCCGGCACTGGTGGCGGCGGTCGAGGACAAGCGGACGTCGATTGAGGCGCAGGCCGCGAGGTCGGATCAGGCCCGGAAAAACGAACTCCGGGAGGATGTTGCCGCGCAATTGGAGATGGCGGAGACGACGTTGACCCGGCATGGCGACGCGGCGTCGGCCCAGGCGATGCTGTCGAAAACGGAAACGATTCTGCGGGACGAAGCGGGACTGGAGGATCTGCTCGGGCGGGTTCGAGAACTGTTGGGCAGGGCGTCGACCGAGGTGGCCCGTCAGCGAGACCTGCAGCAGGCGAGTGAGCGGCTGGCGCGGTTCGATCGGCTGCTGGACCGGGCGCGGTTCTACGGCAGCCAGTTCACTGGTGAAAAGCCGCTGACGAATGCGAAGCAGGCGAAGGAGGCGGCACTGGCGGCCCTGGGCGAGTATCAGTTGACGGACAAGGGGCCGGTTGAGCTGAAGGCGATTCCCGAAGTGGTGCGTGGGTTGGGAGAGGGGCAGCAGGTCCACCTGCAGGCGGGGCTGTACGAGTTGGGGCTGATTCTGGCGGAATCGGAAGCGCAACTGGCCGAGTTGGGTCCGGAAGAAGAACGGGCCGCGCAGCGCACCCGGGCGCTGGAGTGGCTCTCGAAGACGGAGTTGGGGGGATTGCGGTCGCGGGTGCTGTACGAACTGCGGGCCGAGGTGTTGAGGTTGCAGGGGGATGCCGCGGCGGCGGATGCGGCGCGAACGGCTGCGCAGGATCTGGCACCGCAGACGGCATGGGAATTTGTGTCGCTGGGCGAGCTGCAGCGGAAGACGGCGGGCGACCCGCTGTCGGCGCTGACTTATTACCAGCAGGCCCTGGAGAAGGACCCGAAGTATTCGCTGGCGCTGTACTTCACGGGGGTGGCGAACCTGTTGCATGTCCAGCAACTGGATGTTCCCGAAGGAGGCGGGCGCGAGGCGGATGTGCGGGGATATCTGACGGCGAGCGTTACCGCGTTCACGGCGTGTCTGGCGGAACGGCCGGACTTTGCGTGGCCGCTGCTGCTGCGGGCGGTGGCACAGGCGAGCCTGGGCGAAGACGGCCAGGCGGACGCCGATTTCGCGCTGGTGTCGCGGTCGGTGGAACATGGGGATGGGGTGCTGCCGGGGTCGCTCTATGCCTATGGGCTGGCGATGAATCGCGGTGCGGTACGACTCAAACAGCAGCGGTATGACGAGGCGCTGGCGGACTTCACCCGCGCAGCGGCGGTCCGGCCGGATCAGCCCGAACCGCTGATCAATCTGTCGCTGGTGGCCCGGGCACGAGAGGCGGATGACGAGGCGCTGGTGCTGCTCACCAAGGCGCTGGCGCTGGACACGCGGAATGCGCAGGCGTTCCGGCTGCGGGGGGATGTCCAGCAACGGTTGGGCGATGACGGAGCGGCGGAGCGGGACTATCGCAAGTGGCTGGGGCTGGAACAGGCGCCGCGCGGTCAGGCGGCGGCGCTCACCGAGATCGGGAAGCTGTATCAGCGGGCGGGGACGCTGACGGAGGCGATCCGGGCCTATCGCGAGGCGATCTTGCTCGATGATTCAAAGGGGATGACGCACCGGTTGCTGGGCGAGGCGCTGTTGGCGAACAAGCAGCCGGGGGAAGCAGACGCCGCGTTCAGCAAGGCGGTCGAACTGTCGGAGCCTGTGGGCGATCTGTATCGGGCACGGGGTCTGACGCGAGCATCTCAGGGGCGATATCGGGACGCGATGAACGACTACACGCGGTCGCTGGAGCTCGAGTCGTCACCCAACATTCTGACCCGGCGTGGCTGGGCGTATCTGTTGCAGGCGAAGAGCTTGGCGCTGGCGGACTTTGACGAGGCGATTCGGCTCAACCCTGAGAACGGCGACAGTTACAACGGGCGCGGGTTTGCGCGGGTGCTGCTGGGTCAGGTGGAACCGGCGGTGGCGGATGCGGAGGAGGCGGTCCGGCGGGGCCCCAAAGCATTCGAGATGTACTTCAACGCGGCGGCGATTCTGGCGCAGGCGGTGGGAGTGGTGGAGAACGACGGGAAGTTAGAAGCAGAGGCCAGGACGGAACGGCAGGCGGCTTTGACTCGGCGGGCGATTGAGTGGCTGGGGCTGGCCCGCGAACTGCTCGGGGCGAAGGGGGGCGAGACGCTGCTGCGGGCCCTGGACGCGGACGAATCGTTCGACCCCGTGCGGGAGCGGCCGGAGTTTGTGGAGTTTTTGAAAACTCTGGCGGGGCCGTGATGCGGCTCGATCCTGCGGATGGGGCGAACTGAAGGTCAGCTTCCTGTCGTTTTCGTAATTGTCTGTCTGGAGGCAATGCGACATTGTTCGCGGTCGGCCGGGGGGCGTACCATCAGGGCGTTAAAATCGGTTCTCCGAGTCCAGATCCCAGGGGAATGACGGGGTTAACGGATGAGGGGACCGTGGGGTGGTTGATACGGGCGGGGTGACATTGAGGGCGACCGTCTGCCGTTGGTGAGCATTGTCTAAAGGCACAGGGGCCAGTGCCGGATAGCGCCGCGACGGGTTATCGAAGCCTTGCGAGGGATGCGGTTTGTGCGGGACCTGACGGTTCCGAAAGATGGGGTACTCTGGCGAAGTAGGACGGTCGATGGAACAGTCGTCCGGATCGGAGCTTGCGGTAATCGTGCGCGCCGAGCGGAGGGTGTTTCGAAGTTTTGACCGTTCGATTTATGGTTGCGCTTTTGTTGCGCACGTGGGCTTCGCCATGGCTCGGAACACAGTCTCTGCTGGTGACAGACCATGCTGCTGACGCACTGGTTGGGGTTGATCAAAGATCGCTGGACTGCGCAGTGGACTAGCCGCGTGAGTGCGGTGCGGTCGCGGCGCGGTCGGCGGAGAGAGCGCTACTCGGCGGCGGCAACCGAGCGGCTGGAGCCGCGCGTGTATCTCAGCGCGGACTGGGGGGATGCCCCCGACACCGGTGCGGGGACGGGACTGACGAATTACCAGACGTCGGATGTGGATGGCGGGCCGAGCCACGTCATCACGGCGGGAATCTTTCTGGGAGCGACTGTCGACGCAGAAGCCGATGGGCAACCGTCCGTTGAGGCGAATGCAGACGATGTCAACGGCTCCCCTGACGACGAAGACGGCATTCTCAACCCGCTGTCGGACCTGGTGCTGACGATTGGGGCGCAGCCGAATATCACGTTCCAAGTGAATGGTTCCGCCGGTCCGACGCACTACCTCAAGGGGTGGATCGACTACGACAATGATGGGGCGTTCGAACCCGCCGAAAAGGCGGAATCGGCGTTCACGCTCGGCGGCACGAGTGGTCAAGCGACGTTGACGTTCCCCGCCGTCCCGGCAGGGTTCGTGGGGACGACGTACGCTCGGTTCCGGTTCGGGACGGAGTTCGGGTTGGGGCCGACGGGACCTTCGTTTGACGGGGAAGTCGAGGATTACCGCGTCACGATCACGTCGCCCGGTCAGGCCGTTGTCAAAACCGGTGGCATCACCAAGATTGCCGATAGCACCGGCGGTGGGCCGACGCTGGCAGATAACCAACGGTTCGGGACGGGCGTTGCGGGGATCGGCGATCTTGATGGCGACGGCGTGGAGGATCTGGTTGTCGGAGCGCCATTCGACGGTAACGGAGCGATCTACGTTCAGCTCCTCAACACCGACGGGACCGTCAAATCGAATACGCGAATCGCCAGCGGTGTGAACGGTGGACCGACGCTGACCACCTCGGCCCGATTCGGGTTCTCGGTGGCGAGCCTCGGTGATGTCGACGGAGACGGAATTGTCGACCTGATCGTGGGGGCAACGAACAGCAGCACGGGAGGGACCGGGCGAGGATCGGCCTACCTGCTAAGGATGAACAATGACGGAACCGTCAAATCCTCGACAGAGATTGCAGATGGTGTGAATGGGGGGCCGACTCTGGCCGACGAGGATAACTTCGGGAACGCGGTGGCGAGCCTGGGTGACCTGGATGGGGACGGAATCACTGACATCGCGGTTGGTGCAAATGGCGATGGGGCCTCGACCTTCACTTCCGGGGCTGTTTATGTGCTGTTTTTGAACAGCGATGGAAGCGTCCGCACGAGCGAGAAGATTGCCAGCGGCATTGGAGGCGGGCCGTCCCTTGGCTCCTACGACATGTTCGGATGGTCGATCGCCAATCTCGGCGATCTCGATGGGGACGGAATCGCCGATCTGGCGGTGGGTGCCCGATACGATTCGTCCGCGGGCAGCCAACGTGGCGCGGTGTACGTGCTGCTGATGAATCGAGCCGGCACCGCGGGAGCGATCACAAAGATCACGGACGGCCTGAATGGCGGCCCCACGCTCGACGACAACGATGGGTTCGGGGTTTCGCTGGCCGCGCTAGGGGACCTGAACGGGGACGGTTCCGTCGAACTGGCCGTCGGATCGCGAGACGTGAGTCAAAACCTCGCTGGCACGGTGCGCGTCCTGTCGCTGGATACGGCCGGTATGGCCGTGAGCGTGAGCAGGATTTCGGAAGGCTTCGGCGGCGGGCCGACGATGACCGGTCAAACGCTGTTCGGTCGTTCGATCACAGCCCTCGGCGACATTGACGGCGATGGCGTGCTCGATCTGGCCGTCGGGGCGAATCAGGACGATACGGGGGGAACGGATCGCGGGGCGGTGTACGTTCTGCAACTGCAACCGTTCCCCCTGGCCCCCACCGATATTCTCCTCTCCAACACCTCCGTCACGGAAAATCTCCCGGCCGGCACGGTCATCGGCACTCTTTCCGCCATCGATCCCAACTTCGGCGACACGCATACGTTCCAGGTGCTGGAGGTCAGCCCGCGAACCATTCTGGTGGAGGTCGTCGGGAATCAACTGGTCACGCGGCAGCCGCTCGACGCCGAAATGGTCGGCGTGTTCAACGTGATCATCCGGGCCACCGACTCGAACGGCCTCACCTTCAACAAAATCTTCGAAATCAACGTCGACGACGCCAACGATCCGCCGACCGACATCACGTTGACCGGCGGGTTGGGATTCGACCTCGTCGACGGGTTGTCGTTCGTCGGTACCGATATTCGCACCATTGCCGCCGCCGACCCCAACGTGTCCGACACGCTCACGTTCTCGCTGGTCTTTGGCGCGGGGGATACGGACAACTTCCTGTTCAATGTCGTTGGCGACCGGCTGTCGTTCAGCGGCGATGTGAACTACGAGCTCCAGCCGAGCTACTCCATTCGACTGCGAGTCGAGGACAATAGCGGCGCGTTCTTCGAGAAGGCGTTCACGCTGCGGGTGCAGGACACGGTCGAGCCGGGGGTGTCGCTCGTCACGGGGGTCGGCGGGACGGTGGAGAGCACGTCCAACTCGGCCAACCGGTCGAGCGGAGTGGCCGATGGACGGGGCGGGCGGACGATCAGCAGCGACGGTCGGTATGTGCTGTTTACGAGCGAGGGCCGGAACGTTGTCGCGGGGATGACGCTCGAACAGCCGACCATCGAAAGCAATCTGTTCCAGTACGACCGGTTGTTGGACAAGACGACGCTCGTCAGCCATACGGCCGCGGGGATGCTGCATGCTGGGGGCTTTGCCGGCGAACAACTCGCGATGTCGGCGGACGGGCGATTCGTCGCCTACACGAGCCGCGGCCAGTTGCATCAGGGGATTCCCAGCGGCGGGTCCTACGCGAACCTGTACTTGTGGGATCGCAACACGGGCGAGAACACGTTGATTTCGCGTGTTTTTGGTTCGCCTAATACGCCGGCAACACGCTTTATCCCGGCCGCCGGCACGGGGGCTCTGTTCATCAGCGATGACGGTCGATTCATCGCGTTTGAGGACGGCGGGAACAACCTCGTCGATGGCCAAACTGACTCGAACGGCGATGCCGATGTGTTTGTGTACGACCGGTTGAGCGACTCGATCCGGTTGGTGAGCCACGCGATTGGATCGACGACGACGACCCTTCCCTTCGGCTCTCGCGTGGATGCCATCAGCGGCGACGGTCTGTCGATCGCGTTCACCACGTTCAACGACGCGGACGACGTGATTCCCGGGGCCACGGACAACTCGCTCGGTCCCGATCTGTACGTGTACAACGTGCTCACCGGACAGCGGCGGCTGGTCAACCACGAGGTTGGC
>JAIXZD010000126.1 GCA_027489895.1 Planctomycetaceae bacterium | reverse complement strand
TCGCGCTGTCGACCTATTGCGGGTTGGAACTTGTCCCCGGTTCTCTTCGTAGAAACGGCGCCTGGTCGCGCTGTTCCTGGGCCTCCCGCGCGGCCTCGCGGGCAGCGTCTTGAGCTTCGCTGCTCAAGACGGGTGGTGCGGGCGGATTGACGAACAGCAGTTGACGTCGCCCCCCCAGCACCGGGTCGATCGCCACCAGCGGACGGTCGGCGAGGCTTTGTTCCATCGCCGTCCAGAACTGTTCCAGCGCCACGAGCGGCCGACCCGTGGGCAGCACGGTCGCGAGCGCCTTCCACCGCGCTGCTTCGATCTCAGCCAGAGATCGTCGCTCGATGCGCTGTCCCTCCGCCGCTTCCAGCAACACCGCCGCCTGACCCGCTAGCGGTGCCGCCGCATCTCGGGCGGAGAGCCGCTCCCAGACCGATTCGGCGAGCGGTTGATCGACCGGTTCCCCTGCCAGCAGAGCCAACCCCGGTTCGCCCGTGGCCGCCAGAATCTGCCGCGTGTATTCGACTTCCCCAGCGTTCTTCAGTTGCTGCTCTTCTTCGAGGGCGTTGGCCACATCGCGATAGGCGGGGACGACCGGCGTGGGCGGATGCACATCGAGCAGGCAGACCTCCACCACCTCGACGCCCAGCCCCGAACTATCCGCCGCCTGCTGCACCGCTTCACGCGTCGCGCGGGACAAACTCTCGCGCGCCGAGGTCAACAGTTCATCGAGTGCCAGCCGCGCCACGCGTGCCCGCAGTTGCGATTCGGTCAACAGGCGGATCGAGCGCTCGGCATCAGCCGTGGCGAGGGCAAACGCCCGCACGTCACGAATGCGGTATTGAACTTCCGCCGTCAGTTCGAGGGCCACTTCATCGGCGACCAATAGCAGTCGGTCATCCGCCACGAGGCCTTCCTCGTCGCCATGTTCGGCCTGCCATTCAATCACCGGCGCATCGGCCCCTGGAAGACGAGCGGGAGTCGGGCTGTCCGGCCCAATCGTCACCTTCCTCAGTTCTCCCGGACGCAGCCTGATCACCGTCTCAAAGGGACGCGGCCAAGCCCACCGCCAGCCATCCTGCGCGACCTCGCGAAATCGTCCATTTCGCAGAATCACCGCCTGCTCGTCCGACCGCAAAAACACGATGTTCGAGCAGAGCCAGCCCGCGACCAGTCCCGCCAGCGCGACCTGCCCGACTCGTCCCGCCTGGCTCGCCAGGGCCGTGACGATCCGACTCGGAGCCAGGCGTTCGGCCGCCCGGTCCAGCCAGCGATTCGTCGCGACGAATCCCCGCCCCCAAGCGGTCGTCCGCCAGTCATCCACCCACAACAGGCGGAGCGCATTGACCATCACCGCGAGCGACGCCACCTCGTGAAACAGCGCCCCGCCCACCGGGTTGAGCCAGCCTACCGCCGAGAGCAACACTCCCAGCCCGTTGAACCCAAATGCAAACAGGTAGATGCCTTGCCGGATGACAGCCACCAGCGATCGCGAGAGCCGCACCAGGCCCGGCAACGTCGCCATGGGATCACCCAATAGCACGATGTCCCCAGCTTCCGCGGCGAGCGAGCCGGTGGCTCCGGGACGAGCGACGGCCACCCCGACCTCCGCCGAGGCAAGCGCCGGACCGTCATTCACCCCATCGCCCACCATGAGCACTTTTCGCCCACCGGCCTGCGCCTCGGTCACCCATCGCGCTTTGTCCGCAGGAGACAGTTCGGCGACGACACGCCCAGCGCCCGTCTCGCGAATCAACCCCGACTCACGCGCCATCCGCACGGCCGTCGCCTCGCGGTCTCCGGACAGCATCACCAGATCGACCAGCCCCAACTCGCGAAGCTCGTCCAGCGCGCTGACCGACGAACTGCGCAGCACGTCCCGCAGTCCCAGCAGCCCCAGCCACTGTCCGCCCGACGCTATCTCCGTTGGCAATCCGGTCCCAGATTCGCCCGCAGCAACTGCAGTCTGGAAGCGGATCACCGGGGCACCGCCCGCCACCTCCGACCCGTCCGCATCGTCCTCATTCCAGACCAGGGCGACGCCCAACGGCACCTCACCCCGCGCTGCCAGCTCTTCCAAAAGAAACCGGTTGCTATCGCGGGCCATGGCCCCTTGCGACTCCAGCCAGGCGAGCGTCCCCACGAGAATGTGGGGCTGAGCCGAAACCCCGGACACCATCCGACGCAGGTCGGCCGGCAGGTCGACCAGATCAATCGCCGCCCGTACCCCCCGCCCGGGAATCGCCTGAAACGCGGTACACCGGGGCACGACAACGCCGGCTTCGTCGGCAGCCCGAACGAGCGCCCTGGCCAGCGGATGTTCGCTCGGCCGCTCGGCCGCGGCCACCAACCGCAGCAGTTCTGAACCAGTCAGCCCGGCCAGAGGTTGCGTCGTGACGAGTGTCAGGTCGCCCGTGGTCAATGTTCCGGTCTTGTCGAGGGCGACGAGGTCCACTCCTGCCAGTCGTTCCAGCGCCTGCGTCCCCTTCACCACCACGCCCCGTCGCGCCAGCCACGCCAGCGCCGCCACGACCGCGCTCGGCGTCGCCAAAGTGAGCGCACACGGGCACGCCACCACCAGCACCGACAACGCCGGCAGAACGCCCCGCTGCCATTCGCCCGTCGACCACCGCCAACCCAGCAGCGTCAGTCCGGCCGCCAGCAAGACCGCAGGCAGAAAGTACCGCGCCAGGCGATCGGCTTCCCGTTCCAACCCGGTTTTCCGTGCCCCTGCCTCGGTAACCAGCGTCACCAGTTGCGCAAAAGTCGTCGCCTCGCCCACGCGTTCTGCGGAAAGGGTGAGCCACCCAAACTGGTTGCGCGTTCCGGCCGAGACACGATCGCCCGTCCGTTTCTCCAGCGGCAGACTTTCCCCGCTCAGGCTGCTTTCGTCGACAGCCGACTGCCCCGATTGCACCAGTCCATCCACGGGAATTCGTTCTCCCGGACGAACAATCAACACTTCGCCGACCGTCACCTCAGCCGCCGGAACATCCAGCTCCTTCCCCCCGCGAACCACATGCACCATCTCGGGCGTGTTGCGCCAGAGTTTGCGAATCGTTCGCCCGGCCCGATCGACCGTGTAACCCTCGAGGCACTCGCCAAACAACGCGATCAGCACGACGAGGGCCGCCGTCTGGTGTTCGCCCACGAGAATCGCCGCGACGCAGGCGATCGTCAGTGCCAGATCTGCTCCAACCCGACCCGACAGCAGCCCGTCAACGGTCTGCCCCAGAATCCGGCTGCCGCCAATCACCGCCGCCCAGACCGCCCAGCGAATCCCCCAGAACGTCGTGCTCCAGCCCGAGTTGCTTCCCGCCTGATCCGAGTTTAGCGCCGTCGCAACGAGATCAGTCGCCAGCAATCCGCCCACCAGCAAGGTCAGCAGATAGATCGGGGCCGACCGCAGATGAAAGTTCCCCTCGGCCTCGGTTCGCGAGGACGCGTCCGCACTGCCTTCCAGAAGTGCTCGGGCGGAATCGGGAATGTAATGCATCGCAACTCAAACGCAGGGTCGTCACAGCCCACCAGGGCGGACTGAATCGGCAGACCGGCAAACTCCCAGTGTGCCCCCTGCCCACCAGCCTCCGCCAGCGAATTCAGCCCCGACGCCTCCCCCCAGCCAAACGCCTGTAGCGGAAGCGGTGACGCTTCCCCCGCACCGCGGCTCCTCCAGCGCACCCTCACCTACCGGCGGAACGTCGCCTGGCCGCCCCGCGACTGCTTGTTCAGCCGATTGTGGCAGTGCAGCGCCTCGAGGATGAACTCTCCCACGCAGGCCACCTGGGCAGCGCTCGCGGGCAGATCACCGGCAATCTCGCGGGCCGCCAGGTCGATCTGCTTGCGGAAGTCGCGAATCTCGCCCAGTCGCGAGACGACATCGGCGGTCGAGAGCGCGTCGCCCAGCGACAACGTCTTATCGGTTTCAAAATGCTCGATCACGCTTTTGAACTGGTTCGGCTTGAACTTCGCATCGAACAGATTTTTGACCGCTTCGCCGATGATCCGTTCGATCAGGCGGTCTTCCTGGCCGACTTCTTCGGTCATGTTCAATTCGAGCTTGCCGCGTGAGCTCGCCAGGAGGGCCGCGAGGTCGCTGACCCGCGGCACGACGGTCTCTTCCCCCTGACGGATGCCCCGCCGCTCGGCCGCGGAGATCAGGTTCTCGTAGTTGGCGATCGACATCCGCACGCTGACGCCCGACGCCTGGTTGACGTGCGGGCTGGTCCGCGCCAGCCGCGAGGTCTCTTCGACGATCTCCTTCATGAACTTGGGCACGACGACGGCGACGCCGCTATCCCGCTGCGTCCAGGCATTCTCTTCGATGATCTGAATGCCCAGGTCGCGGGTCGCCGGGTAATGCGTCTCGACGACCGAGCCAATGCGGTCCTTGAGCGGCGTGACGATCCGTCCGCGGTTGGTGTAATCCTCGGGATTCGCGCTAAACACCATCTGGACATCGAGGTCGAGTCGGACCGGGAACCCGCGAATCTGGATGTCGCGCTCTTCGAGAATATTGAACAGGCCGACCTGAATTTTCGGGCCAAGGTCGGGCAGTTCATTCATGCAGAAAATGCCGCGATGGCTGCGCGGAATCAGCCCGAAATGCAGCACATCTTCGTTGGAGAGATGCTTGCCGTCGGCATGTTTGATGAGGTCGATCTCACCGACGAGGTCGGCGATCGTCACATCAGGAGTCGCCAGCTTTTCCTTGTAGCGGTCGGCCGGGGGCAGCCAGGCGACCGGGCAGTCTTCCCCCAGCCGGGCCACCTGTTCGCGGCCGAACTTCGAGAGCGGAGCGAGCGGGTCGTCGTTGATCTCCGACCCGGCGATCACAGGCAGCGCGGGATCGAGCAGATTAACCAGCATTCGCAGCATCCGGGTTTTGCCCTGGCCGCGGAGACCGAGAAACAGGATGTCGTGCTTCGAGAGAATCGCCTGTTCGATCTGGGGGAAGACGGTTTCCTCGTAGCCCACGATCCCCGGGAACAGCGGTTCGCCCGCCCGCAGTTTGCGGATGAGGTTGTCCCGCATCTCCTGCTTGACCGAGCGGGATTGGTAGCCGGAGTCGCGAAGAGCACCCAGTGTCGTTGGAAGAGCAGGCATACAGCACGTTTTCTCAGGAACAGTCGGGCCAGGCCACGACGCGCGAACAACCGGAATGCAACGATTATAGGGGCACGGTCGACTCTCTGGTCGGAAAAAGAGCGTCTGTCGTGAGGGGGCGAAATCCCCCCCCGGCGGTTGAAACCGTCAAAGGCGGCGAAGTCGTCACGCGGCCAGCCCGACGGCGAGGGCAAATCTCCTGCCTTGTCCGTCAATTGGGCACTGTGACTGAGTTGTTTCCCTGGTCCCGCCACGCCGTGATTGACGTCGCGTTTAGGCGCGCTACACTTGGTGGTCTCGGGCGGTTGCGCGCCGGCAGATGTCTGTTTCGACCGGGGGCCACCGGGGCGACGGAACGCATCCGCGGTTCGGTCGACTGTTCTGCGTCCGCTGACTGTTGGTCCTGGTGGTCGTCCATTATGTCGCTGGTGTACTACAAGCGGTTCCGCATGGAACTCGACTTTCGCACCGCCCGGCTTCCCGAGCCGCGGCTACCCGACGGGTACGTCTGGACTCCGTGGCGTCCCGATCGCCTGGAACGGCACGCCTGGACAAAGTACCGCAGCTTCAACGCCGAAATCGATGCGCATGTCTTTCCCTCGCTCTCGACGCACGAAGGCTGCCTGCGGCTGATGAGCGAGATCACCCGTCGCGAAGGCTTTTTGCCGCAGGCGACCTGGTTGATCACGCAGCTCCACAGCGATGAGAACTACGAAGACGCTGCGACGATTCAGGGCCTGATCGGCACGGTCGACCGGCTGTTTCGCTCGGAGTCGATCGGTGCGATCCAGAATGTGGGCGTGGCCCCCGAACATCGCGGTCTGGGGCTGGGGCGGCTGCTGGTCGCCAAAGCGCTGTGGGGCTTTCGGGAAGCTGGCCTGCGGTCGACCTTCCTGGAGGTGACGGCCAACAACGCCCCCGCTGTGCAACTGTATCGCTCGCTCGGGTTTCGACTCGTCAAAACGTCGTACAAGGCGGTCGAACAGGAAGTCGCAGGCGTCGGCCCAATGTGGCGCTAAAGCGTTTCCCCGCCAGTCGTAGTCCATCGCGTCGGTAGGTCATCTTGCCGTAGCGGAACTCGTGAGAGTTCCCAAGACTCGCAACGCCGGGGAAGTCCACGCAGGACAGAGGTCACGTCGCGAAGTTCCGGGCGACCAAACTCCGCGAAGAGAGCCGGAAGCGTTAGCGCCCGGAAGCTTCGCGCTTCCGACCGCTAACCCTCCCCGGACGCATTCAACATCAATTGCACGCCGGGGGAAGCCTCACGGCTTCCGCTACCACCAGCAGCCTCACGGCTTCCGCCACAAAACCGCCCTCACGGGACGGTCTGAGCGATCCGCCGCCCTAGGCGTCCCGCAGAGGTCGCAACCGGACGGAGTGCGTCGGCCATCCCGCGCAGCTTCAGAAGCGCGTCGACCTGCTCCTGCGCGGCGGACCGGGCCGCGTCGAGATCGGCGTGCAGCGGCTCTCGGCCCGTTTCGATCAGACGTCGCAACGCCGCAGGCAGGCGGCGGCGCAACGCGCGCCGCAGAACAGACGTCATCCAGACGACAAGCAGCCCGGTCAGAAGCACGAAGAACAGCCCGGCGTGGATGTAGTAGTCGGAACTGAGCAGCGGCGCATCCAGCCAGGGGTGCTCGTAAAAGAAGTTCTTCGCGGGCTTGGCGAGCGCGTAAACCACATAACCGATGATGGCACACTCGCAGGCGAACCGCGTCAGTCGACCGCTCGACCGCGCCGTCTCGTCCACGGCGCCCTCGATGGCGGAGCGCGTTCGGGCGGCCAGTTCGCCCATCACAACCGGACGACTTTCCGCCAGTGTCGAAGACTCTCGTTGAGGGGGCAGCTCCAGACCGGCATCACGGGCATACCCCAGGGCGACCAGCCGCAATCCCTTCAGGCGGGCCTCGTCGATCGGCCCGGTTGCGGCCAGCAAAAATCTCTCTTCGGCCCCCAGATCGCCCGCCTCCCGCGCCGCGAGTCGAGCGAGCTCGGTCGCGCCGACCAGCGCCATTTGTGCGACGGATCGGGAACGAGCCAGCGCCAGCGAAGCGAACCAGCCGCCCAACCCCCCCGTGAACTTCATCAGCAGGCTGAACGGCGTCGCCCCCCACTGTCGCGACACCCCCGCGAGCAGCCGCCGCTCCCACAGGCCACGATTCGCGCCGAGTTCACGCTCGATCTCGGAGAGCCAGCTTCGGGCCACTTCGTCGCGCTGCCGATTCAGCTTGTCTTCGAGTTGCGTTAGTCGCGGGACCGCACGCTCCAGTCGGGCCGACGCATCTCCCATCGCCCGAGAAGCCAGATCGCCGACATTCGCCCACCGCACCCGAATTCGCTCGGTCGCTGCGAGTTCATGGGTCAGCAGATGCGTCAGTCGCGCGAACTCGCCAGTGGGAGGACGACCGTTCCTGTGGTCGTCGAGCGCTTCGACGGAGTCGACGAAAAACATCTCGGGAACTTCGAACGAATCGCCCAGCCGATCGCGCCAATCGTCGCGAATATCGCTGTCGAGGTGGGCCCGAGTCTGCACGAAGACGAGCCGACAGCCCTCGGCCGCGCCCGCCAGCTCTTCCAGCACCCGCGACGACGCGTAGGTTTCCTGGGTGGCGGTACACAGCAGGACATCGACATGGGGCAGCATGCGCCGAAGACGATCGAGGTTTGTGCCCTCTCCATCCGTTTCACTCGTGTTCGGGTCGGGGCAGTCGAGCAGCACCATCTGGTCGAGCAGGAGGCCAGAGGCCTGCACGACTTCACAGTCTTCGACCGTGAGAAAACTGATCGCCGCAAGATCGGTTTCGGGACCGACAATCAGAATGGGGCGGGTCGTGGTTGGTCGTTGTCGGCCGCTCCGGGTGACATCGTCGCCCACGAGCGCATTGACGAGCGAACTTTTCCCCGTCCCGGTTCCGCCAAACGTGGCGACGACCAGCGGCGCCGTGATCCGCGCACGGATCTTGTCCAGCCGTTCGCGGACTCGCCGCAAGAAAAACTGCTCGGCCCGGGCCGGTTGCCAATGGCCGGGATGCTCGCACCACGCGGCCAGCCGGTCGGAAAACTCATCGATCCGACCCAGGAGCGCCAGGTGGGACAGTTCAGCAGCGGATTCGATCACAATGCGGTTCACGCGAGCCGGGTCGGGACGGAGCCTCTGGGAACAGGATACCAACTCAGCGGATTCCGGGAGGGAGCTGAGCGAAGACGCGATGATGTTTCCCCACTTCGGACTTTTGGTTTTCACCACCAAGACACCAAGAGCACCAAGGAAAGACAGATCAAGCTCTGGTGCGAAGTCTGGTCGGCTCGCCCTGATTACTCCCTGATCACTCCCTCGTCGCGTGTGTCGACGGATTCGCTCCAGCCCCCCTGCCCTGTCTTTCCTTGGTGCCTTTGTGCCTTGGTGGTGGGCAAAAACCCTCCTCACCAACCCGGGCGACCGCCGCGCACTCCCCGGTGCCGAACTGACATTTTCCCATTTTCTGCCACTCGGGAGGTTCTGCTACACTCCATGAAGCAGCCGAGTTCAGCCGCGTGGCTGGTGGCGGAACAGGCGGGCTCAATTGTTCGAGCGCAGGTTTCCCGGCGCGATTTCCTGAACGCAGGCTTTCGGGACTATGTACGGCGTGCTCACACCCCGTGGTGGTGGAGAGGAGATTCCGCTCCTCAAGAAAAAACTGCTCGTCGGGCGACGGGACAGTTGCGATATCTGCATCAATTTTGCGAATGTCTCCGGGAAGCATTGCGAGCTGGAACTGGTCAACGGTTACTGGCAGATTCGCGATCTGGGCAGCGCCAACGGGGTGCGCGTGAACGGCGAGCGGGTCGACGCGAAGTTCCTGATGTCTGGCGACGAAGTCGGCTTTGGCCGGCACTACTACACAATTGCCTACACCCCGCTTACCGCCGGTCCCAAACCGGAAGATGGTGTCGATCTGAGCGTGGGGTTACTGCGAAAAGCCGGCCTGCTGGGGGATGTTCTGCAAGAGACCCCGCGTCCCGCTCCCAAACGCCCTCCAAAGCCGACGCCCGCCGTTCCCCCGCCTCCCCCTGCCAACCCCGACGAAGACGAAGCCATGAAGTGGCTCACCGGCGATTGACGTGGGACTGGTTCCGTGAATGAGGCGGCTATCCGTTGGAATTGGGTCTGATCTGGGGCCAGGACTCCATGCCGCCAGGTGGGTCGGGTACGATTAGACTCCGTGGGGCGTCGCGTGCCCCGGCATTTTGATCGAGTTCTCCGTTCGCTGTTGGGGACCTGCCCCGCGTGTCTGCCAAAAAGAAGATCCGAGTCGAGTTTCAGAAGAACCGGCGGAAGCCGCCGCGTCGGCAGTTGCAGGCGGCGGACCTGTCGTCCGATGAGACGTTGGACAAGCTCGCCAACGACGAGCGGATTTCGGGACGGGGTGAACTGACCCGTGCCCGCACCGTCATCGGCCAGACGGGTGCCGATGGCGATCTCATTCGTGACATCAACGTCGTCGGCTGCGTTGCGGGCCGCGTGCTCGTCTCCCGCGGTGCGGGCTACGTCGTCGCCCTGGATGATGGCCGGCAGATGGAATGCACCGTTCGGCGGGTCCTCAAGACGATGGTGACGGGCCATCGTAGCGCGGTGGTGGCCGGGGACCGGGTCCTCGTCCGCCCCGACACCGAATCGCAGGGGGTGATCGAACGGGTCGAATCCCGAAGGGGAATGTTGTCGCGAAAAGCCAAAGGGCGACGGCATATTCTGGTCGCGAACGTCGACCAGATTCTGATTGTCGGATCGGCGGGCGACCCGCATCTCAAGCCGAGTCTCATCGATCGCTACCTGATCTCTGCCAGCCTGGGAGAGATCCAGCCGATTGTCGTCATCAACAAGGTCGATCTGGTCGACCCGGTCGACCTGCAGCCGGTGGTCGGGCTGTATTCCGGGCTGGGTTACGAGACGGTCCCGGTGAGCACGCGGACTGGCCAGGGGTTGGCCTGGTTGAAGCGGCTGATGACAGGGCGGGCGACGGCGCTGGCGGG
>JAIXZD010000548.1 GCA_027489895.1 Planctomycetaceae bacterium | reverse complement strand
TACGGGCTGCGATGGGCGAGCCGGGGCGTTTGAATCCGCACAGGCAACCGCCGCGACAGAAGCAGGCGACTGACCATTTCCACCAGACCCGGCGTTTCCATCATCCCGCCACCTAGAACCACGGCCAGTGGTTGCGGCAGTTCCGACAGCCGGGGCGTCTCTTCGAGCGACCGGACGATCTCGCCGACCAGATGATCGGCGAGATCGCCAATCCATTCACTCAGCATCTCGTCGACGAGCGGTGATGCGATCTGGGAGACGGCCCCCGAATCCTCACGCACTCGTTGCGCCTGGTCCACGTCGTACCGCAAACGCCCGGACGCGTCATGCTGGACCAGTTCGCACTGCCGGGCCAACTGCTCGTCGAGCCACCGGCCACCCCGCGGAATCGATCGGGAGAATAACGGGACTCCCCGGTGAGTCACACACAGTTCGGCGCCCGACGCACCGAGCACCGTTGCGATTCCCGTGAATCCGTCGCGGGCCAGTTCGGCGAAGACAAGAGCTTGACCGGCTGACATCGGCAGCGGCCAGTAGCCTTTCAGGCGAATCAGGCGGCGAAAGAACTCCAGCGACTCGCCCCGTTCGTCTCGGGCGTCGACCACCTGGGCGGGCTGGATAAAGCAGCAGACTTCATCGGATTCCTGCGGTTGACCAAGCAGCGCATCGACCAGAATGCCGGCAATCTGACGCGCGACGGGATTCTGCTGGGCCACCATCGCCCCTGGCAGAAGTTCCATCGCCGGCATGTCGAATACGCGGGATAGCTCGATCGCCGAATCGCCCATCAGCACCAGGTTCCCGTCACAGGTCGCAAACCCGATCCGGGCCGCGCGCAACCGCTCGCGCTGAGCGGGAACGTCGGGAATGACGGCAAACGATGACCGTTGACGGCGTGCCGACAGCACGTCCCCGCGATAGCGGAGCGAGCGAATCCAGTGGGAGCCCAGATCCAGCGCGACGCTCATGATGTCGGTCCTTGTTTGTTGAGAAGCACGCGGTCGAGCAATCCCTGGTCGGCTCGGGCGGCTGTGCGTTGGGCCGACCCCGGGTGCGACGCATCGAGCCGGACAACTTTGCTGGCCCCGGAGTTCAGGGCGGCATTCGCCGCAGGTTCGGCAACGGCCGCCTGAGCCTGCCCAGACGCGGGAAGCGAAGTCTCGGCCACGGGTCGCACCGACGGCGCGGTGAAGTGCGGGGCCGGGGCTTCCTGAGGCGTGTCGATGAGATAGCGGTCGGCCAGCGGCGCGGGGCGACCATAGACCTGCACGGTTCCGGGAATCGCCACAGGCTCTTCCCGGATCATCAACTGGTTTTCGATCAACAGTTCCAGCCGATTCAGCAGGGGCGTTTGGACCTGGACCGGGGCACGCATCGGAACGTGGGACGGCCTGGCCGCCACCCAGATCGCAATCAGCACTCCCGAGAGAACGCAGGCGGCGACAAAAATTCCCTGCAATTCGACCGGTTGCCCCATGGTGAGCGGGTCGACATCGGGAGCGGGCGGCGGCGGCAGTGTTTCTCCGACCAGATCACCGCGTCCCAGGTCATCTGGAGCGGGAACCCGCTGCAGTTGCGATTCGTCAATGATTCGCGCCTTCGCAGGAACGCGGATGGGGAACTCTTCGACCGGTGACTCATGAATGGCGGGTGAGGGGAGCCCGGCATTCCGAAGGGGATTGTCTGTTGGCTCGAACAGTTGGGGACGATCGAGGCGTGGCGCGGGCTCCAGTTCGCTGACGTGCGACGGCCGCGTCGCACGCAGGGGCGCAACCAGCGTTTCCGCGGCCGTGACACCCGGCATCAACTCCGGCGCGGCCTGTTCCGTCCGTGGGCCGCGAACTTCCCGCAGGTCGACATCGTTACCGGTCTGCGAGATGACTCCACTGGCAGCGCCATTACCGTTCGAAGAGATGAGCGACGTCTCCGCTCCCGCATCGGCATTGACCACTGGCGACCGCGGTCGTTTCTGGAATGGGGAATGATGAATCACAGGACCGGTCGAACGGGATGAGTCCGCGAATTTCGGGGTCGAATCGTCGCCGGAGAAACCGTCGAACTGGCGGGGTTCGGGAAACTCAGGCAGGGCCGATGTTTTAATGTCACTTCCGCGGAACAGCAGGAACGATCCGTCGACGACTGCGGTCTTCGACGCGTCTCCCCACGGCACAACCTGCTGGGGCGGGGTGGGACCAAGGATCAATGCGTTCGCTTCACTGCGGGTGTCCTGGTTCAACTTGCCCAGCACATCGGCGAGGCTCGCCGCATCGGAGGCCATTTCCAGGACGACAGGTCGTTCCGAGACGCCCAGAACGGCCACCCGCACGGTGGATTGAGCCTGGCCATTTGGACCCGTCTGATGATGCTTCAGGTTCGGGTGAGAGGGCGGCGTGAAGGGGCGATAGGTGGGTCGCCCGATGGGATCGAAGGTTGGCGCCGTGGTCGTCACGGAACTCGATTGGTTCTGGGCCACATGGTCGACCGCGACGACGTAGCCCGATTTGAGCAGCAGGTTCAACTGCGGCTGCAGAAACGCGGCGGTTTGCTGTGGCGATTGAGGGCCCTGACGGACCACGCGAATCGAACCGGACGCGGTTGCGGTTGGCCCGCCCGCCGTTCGGAGCAGGTGCAGTGTCTGCACCGACTCATTGGGAAAGCTGTAGACGCCCGGTTCGCGAACCGCCCCGACAATCGCCACGACGCACCCGGTTTGAGGGCTGCCGCTGAGAGACCTGGCGGGTTCCGCAGCGGCCAGATCCGCCACTGGCAACAGTGTCAGGCAGGCAAGCCGGAAGGCCCAACAAGTTGCGGACCGCGCGATATCTGTCCGGAGCATGGCACATCGTCCGTGAAAGGCCGGGGCGGAAGCCCGTTGGCTCCGCGTCATCGTCTTTTTCGGCAGAATCAGTTTCGGACGATGACGAAATCCTCGTGGCCACTGGAGTGGTGGATGAGGTGGGTAAAGCGGGGGGACTGTGAGGAGGCACAGCGGTCAAAAATGTGATTCGCTGGCCTTGTCAAACGATGCATTGCGTGGCAATATATCGCCTGACTGAGTATCAGGAGTACCAGACATGACAGAGCGATTTGGACCAGACCTGTTGCGCGGCAGTCTCGACCTGATGGTCCTGTCGGTCCTCGGGAAAGAGCGCGCTTACGGCTACCAGATTCAGCAGCAACTGCGCGAGGCGAGCGGCGACCTCGTGCAGGCCTCGGCCGGTACGCTCTACCCCGTGCTGCACCGGCTGGAAGCGGCGGGGCTGATTTCCAGCTCCTGGGACGAGTCCAGCGGCAGAAAACGCAAATGGTACGAGCTGACCAAATCGGGCAAGGCGAGGCTGCAGGTTCAGGCGCGACAGTGGGACGAGTATGTCGCGGTGATTCAGCGGCTGCTGGCTCCCCTCGGGCTCGAAAAGCTGCCGGCCCCGTCGCCGGGCGGGATGTGACCGAACGCAGGCTCACTGCTCGACGTCTTCAACAAGTTGTCACCGAAGTTTCAGTCAACCAGTCTCGAACGCAATCTAAAGGGGGGCGATCATGCCGGAACAGGAATTTGAGCTGTATCTCAGTGCTCTTGCCAAACGCTTGCGACTGTCTTCAAAGCAGAAGACTGAGATCGCGACCGAGCTGCGCGACCAGCTGGAGTCGCGGTTTCAGTCCCTGATCGACGCGGGGTTGTCGCGTGAGGAAGCGATTCGCAAAGCCCTTGAAGACTGTGGCGACGGCACGGTTCTCGCGCGGGAACTGGCAGGTGTGCAGCGGATTGTTCGTCGGCGACGGTTGGTGAGGATCGGCCTGGTCGGGGCCGGGATTGCGGCACTGGTATTGCTCGCCGTCCGGTGGGAACTGGCGGTGTTGGAACGTGCCGACCGTCAGCTTGCTTCAAGCACAGTGGATCTCCCCGCTCAGGCAGATCCGTCCTATGCTTGGGCCGCGCTGTCGAGGATGAGAGGTTCCGGCAACCGAGCGATGGTGTTGATTCAGGATGCCGGGACGGGGCAGATTCGGACTGAACCGGTGCTGTTGGGCGAGGATGCGGCCCCGGCTCCCGCCGCGCAACCCGCGGTCCAGCCGACGCCCGCGGAAACCCTGCAGCGTGCCGTGGAAGACCGGCTCGACCAGATCTGGGATAAAGACGTCGAATTGGTAGATGTGCCCGTTGCGGACGCACTCATGTCCATCGTCCGCGACGAAGCGAAATTGCCACTCGTTGTCCGGCGGTCGCTTGTCAGACAAATGACAACGGCCTTGACCGTGACGCTTCTATTGCCGAAAGGCAGTGTCTCGCTGCGAACGCTGCTCGAACTGCTGCTTGAGAAGGCGGGAAGAGAAGATGACACGGGACTTGAAGGAGCCACGATTGTGGTCCAGGACGGCGTTCTGGTCGTGACCGACGTCGAATCGGCCAAACGGGTCGAGGTCTACCCGATTGGTCACCTGTTGATTTCCGGGCCAATAGCGGCAGGAATGGGGCCTGGCAGCATGGCCGGGGGACTGGGAAGCGGAATGTCAGGAGGAATGGATGGGATGCTCGGTGGTCCCCCATCGGTGAGTTTCACCCCAGCGAGCTCGGATTCGAGAGCGGGTGTGGCGCTGCCAGCAACTGAGGGAACGTCCAGGTCGCGACCGATCTATGCGGGGCCGGACGCGGTCGGGCTGGTCCGGGCGATCGTGGCCAATATCGAAGGGGATTGGCAGACCGAGGGCGGCAGCGACAGTATCTCCGAGGTGAATGGGTTGCTCGTGGTTCGGGCCGACACCAAAACGCACCGGCGGCTGCAGGAACTTCTCCGCAAGCTGGCTGCGGCCCGTCAACCTGCAACGGCTTTTCCTCCGACCCCGCAATAGCGGGAACGGGGGAAGGCCGGGTGGGCACTGTGCACGCTTAGTCAGGTTCGGGACGTTCCTTCCGGGAGGGAACGTCCCGGCTTCGTTTGTGAGAGTGCGGGCGTCTTGGGAACACTCACGAGTTCCGCTACGGGGTGTGTTTTTTGTGGGACAGGCTTCCAGCCTGTCATCCCCTTTTTGGAAACTATGGAAATGACAGGCTGGAAGCCTATCCCACGCCGGGGGCGGGGTAGTCGGTATCGGGCTGGCGGGCACCAGTGAAGGCGTAGATGAGAATCGTGGCGATCACGAAGCTGCTGGCGGTGTAAAACATGCCGTCGAAGCCGGCTTGGGCACTGCCCCAGGTCTTGTGGCCCTGATCGATGATCCGTCCCAGAACCGGGGCACCGACGATCATCCCGAGGTCCATGAATCCCAGAATCAGGGTGGTCCCCGTTCCTCGGTACTGCACGGGAAACTTTCCGGAGCCGAGTGAGATCACCGCGGGAAACAGCAGCGCATGCCCGAACCCGCAACTTGCGGCCGGTAGCAGGAATCCGAACTGCGTGCGGACAAACAGCAGCAGCAACTGTCCGACAGCCAGCCCTCCCAGGCCCCAGAGAATCATCGAGTGGCGACCGTACCGGCCTGCCCACGAGCGGAAGCCCCAGCGGCATGCAAACGCGGTGATCGAAAAGGCCGAGAAGAACACACCGATCCCGGACAGATTGAGCGCCGTCGCATACCGGGTGAGAAACACCGTGGAGACGGCGAGATTCACGCCCATCGCCATGGCGACGAGCGTCACCGGACCGGGCCAGTATCGCGTGAGCAACCGGTGGACGCCCGGTGTCTCGGCCGCGGGTTCGTGATTTTCCCTCCGGGTCAGCTGAAGCACGACAAACAGGTTGGCGACGCCACACCCGGCCACTGTCCAGAAGAGAACGTAAAATCGGCTTTCGTCGGCCGGGGTGTGTCGAAAAATCGCATCCCCCAGTTGCGTTCCGAGAATCTGACCGACGAAACCGCTGGTGCCCAGGCTGCCAATCAGTTCGGTTCTCCGCCAGGGTGGCGCGAGGTTCTGGATATGGACCATCGAGCAGGCGAACATTCCCGCCACCCCCAACTGATAGAGAATGCGAGCGACCCAGACGAGCGTGGCGACCCGGCCTGGTGACCCGAGTTCGCCGCCCATGGGTAGGAGAATCGCACCGGCGAGAAACAGCACGTTCCCCACGAGCCAGATCAGGCGGGGACCAAACCGGTCGATCGACTGCCCCAGCCAGATCCGGGCGACAAGGGCCGCGATCATTCCTGCGCCGAAGATTTCCCCGGCCAGCGTCTCACTGCCCCCCAGGTAGGCGATGAACTCGGCAAACCGGAAGGTGAGCGCATTGCCCGTGACGAGCAGCACGTTCGCCAGATACGCCAACCAGAAGTCGACTCCGTAGAGGGAGCGCCCGGCCGACGAGTCGGTGGTGGCGGCCTCGGAACCGGGATCGAGAGACATTTCTGACTTTCAGGCGGCAAAACCGAAGACCGGCAGAAGGCGGCACTTAGGGGAATGAGGCGAGGACACAGGCGGAATACGGATTTGCATGTGGTCAATGGACACAGCCAACCCCGACCAGGGTGCACGTAAAGTTGATCGAATCCTTGTTGTCAGTCACTCAGTGCGTATGGTCATGGCCTTCGTGATCGTGCCCGTGATCGTGCCCGTGATCGTGCCCGTGATCGTGGCTGTGATCGTGGCTGTGGTCGTGTGAGTGGTCGTGTGAGTGGTCGTGTGAGTGGTCGTGAGTCGGTTCAGCCACGTCGGCGACG
>JAIXZD010000423.1 GCA_027489895.1 Planctomycetaceae bacterium | reverse complement strand
GCGAGCGGCCGCCAGGTGAAGTTGATCCCCCCGAGCAGCTTCAGCGGTGCTTCCCCCGAACGCAGCAGTTTTTCGAGGAGCCCCAGGGCCAGGCCCGCTTCCCCATCGCGGACGGCGTCGAGCATTTTCCAGGTCGTCTCGGCTTTCCAGCCACCGACGAGTTTGGCGACGGCGTCGGAATCGATGCTCGCCTTGTCGCCGACATAAGCGGTGAGCTTGCCCAGTTCCATGTCGAGCAGGCCGAGCTCTGCGCCGGCCAGTTCGGTGAGCAGACCGGCGGCGGTCCGGTCGAGCGTTTTGCCGTGGTGCTTCTTCGCCCGGTCGATGAGCCAGGGGACGATCTGCGCGGGTTTGAGGGGCGCGCAGTCGATCGGCAGGCCGATCTCGGCCGTCTTCTTCGCGAGGCGCGTGGTGGCGGGCCAGGTCTTGACGTCGAGCACGAGGACCGATTTTTTGGCCGGTTTGTCGAGGTAGCGTTCGAGGGCGGCCCGATGCTCGGAGACGAAGTCGTCCGCCTCTTCGAGAACGACCAATTGTTTCTTCGCCCACATGGAGACGGTGCGCAGATTATCCATCAGGCGGGCGAGGTCGCACTCTTTGGCGACGAGGCGTTCGGGTTGAATGTCGGGATCGCGGTCGGCGCCGAGGACGAGATCGGCGACGGCCGCGAGCGCCAGACGCTTCAAAAACCGCTCGGCCCCAAACAGGCTGACCAGCGGTCCGGCGTTGGACCCGGCGGGGTTCTTGAGGAAGTCGGTCGCCAGCATGATCAAGATCGGAAAAGAAGCCTTGTCCCCGCGACGAACAGATCGCGAGGGCCAAGGCTCCGTTATACCGATATCCCGAATGGGCGGCAGGTTACCGCGCGACCTGCAGCAGATTCGCCAGTCGACGACTGCCGATGAAGGGGCGAATCGCTTCCTGGGCCATCTGTTTCTGGAAGTAGCTGCGAACGACTCCGTGGAGCACGATCGCCTCGCCCTCGACTTCAAAGCGGAGGGTGCGTCCGTCGAGATGGCCGGTGCGGCCCAGGGCGGTGGTCAGTTGTCCTGTGAGAGAATCGTGCGTCGCGTCCCTGACGACGTCGGTGGGCGAGAGTTCGCCACTCGATAAGAGCATGACTGGGGAACGCCTTCATGAAGGGAGTTGAAGTGGGCTCGCGGCCGGGCGTTGAGAAAACGCCACATGGCCTTACAAGCCCTACTTCGCAAATCGGTCCCGACGAGCGTTTCGGCGCGGAAACCCCGTGGACGGGAGGTGATTTTCGGACTCCCCTAGAAATCGGCGCAGGTTGTAACGGATTTACCGCGGGGCGAACGCGCAGGGCGATTCCCTGCGACGTCAGAGCCCAGGCGAGCCGACCCTGTTAGGGGTCGGTGTCTGCGCGGTACGAGTTGTGACGCGCGACGACCTCTGTTCCCACCGACCCCTGACAGGGTCGGCTCGCCTCACACTGGCGAAGTTGTCGTTACGACGGTGCGTTACCCGTTGAGTCCCAGCTCTTTGACGAGCGACCGCATGAACGGCTCGATATCGGTGACGATGCCGACGGTCTGGAAGCTGCCGCGATCCATCAGCTTCGTCACCGTCGCAGGGTTGATGTCGACACAGACCACCTTGACCCGGGCCGGCAGGAGATTGCCGACCGCGATCGAATGCAGCGTGGTGGCGATCATCAGGCAGAACGAGACATCCTGCACGGCGTCGCGCATCGCGGCCTGGGCGGCGACACTGTCGGTGATGACATCGGGCAGCGGACCGTCATCGCGGATCGACCCGGCCAGCAGAAACGGCACGCCCCCACGCACACATTCGTACATCACCCCGCTGGTCAGGACGCCTTTGTCGACGGCTTTGGCGATGCCGCCCAGCCGCCGGATCCGGTTGATCGAGCGGAGATGATGCTGGTGGCCGCCCTCGAGGGGAAGCCCTTCGGTGACGGAAACGCCCAGGCTCGTGCCGTAGAGCGCCTGCTCGATGTCGTGTGTGGCAAGCGCGTTCCCGGCGAACAGCCGCTGCACGTATCCGCCGCGAATCAGCTCGCAGAACAGGTCGACGCAGCCGGTGTGAACGACGGCGGGACCAGCGACGACGAGCACCTTGCCGCCTTCGGAACGGGTTCGCTTGAGCGAGGCGGCCACTTCGCGCACCGCGACCCCTTTCGGCTTTTCGCTCGACACGCTGCTGTTCATGAAGCTGAAGGCTTCGGTGCGGGCGACGCTCCGCTGGTGCGGGTGGACGCGGACGCCGTAATGCCCGACGACGATGAAATCGCCCCGCCGCACCTCGTTGAGCACTACGCATTGCGCGGCGCCGGTGGTCGGGTCGAGGCGGATTGCGGCGTCCATTTTCTGTCGGCCGACCGGCAGCCACTGGCCGTTGACGCGGATTTCCGTGTCTTCGTTCGTCGTGCAGTAGAAGCCTTCGGGGAACACGCCGTCGAGGTCGGCGATCTGGTAGTCGCAGTCCTGCTGGTGGACGGGGACGGCTCCGTGTCGGGCGATCTGGACGAGAATTTCGTCGAGTCGCTCGCGCGATCCGGCTTCCACAAGCAGGCGGGCCGTGCTGGGGTCGGACCGGCGGCGGCCGACCTCGAGCGACTCGATGCGGAACGCTCCGCCGAGCTTCATGACTTCGTCGAGCACCTTGGGCAGGAGCAGGCTGTCGATGATGTGGCCCGACAGTTCGACCTGTTCCACCAGGTGTCCGGCCGGGGTGGCCGCGTCGCCCGAGGTTTGGCCGGCAACGAGTGAAGCGGTCGCTGACGAATGCGTGATCGTGGTCATCGTGACACCCCTTCCCCAAGAAATCCGTAGTGGATTCAACCCAAGACCGCGAAGAAACGCTGTGGGCGAGTGGATGGATCACCACAATCGCCGAACTCACGGAGAATTTTAGGCTGAGCGGAGTGACGCGTGCAAAAACACGGGTTCTGGTCGGTGAAGACGGCTCGTTAACGGGCGACAGGCGTCGTTTCCACCAACGACTGACAGGGTCGGCTCGTCGGTGTCTCCACTTCGCAGGGGCGGGGCGAGGCGGTACAACGCAGGAACTCGCCCTGCCCCTTCGATTCAGGTACGCCATGATGATTCGCCGACACCAACTACCGCTCGTACTCTTCCTGGCGTGCAGTGGGCTGGTCCTCTGCCCCGCTGGTGCTCGGGCGGCAGACAAGGCCGAAGAGAAGGCGGCCACGACGACGGCGCCACCGCCCGCCGCCCCGGCCAAGAGCGATCTGGACGCGAATCCCCAAGGGCCAGTGCCGCTCAATCCGCAGGGCACGGTGCTGCTCGACAAGGCGAACAAGAAGCTGATCCTCAAGACGGAGGTCTGTCTGCGGGAGGGGGCGCTCGAGTTTCTCGTCACCGTCAAAGGGACCAAGGAACACGAGGCGATCCTCGCGATCGACACGAAGGCGTATGTGATTCACACAGGGCTGCTCGCGCTGGGGGCGAAACCCGGCAAGCCGGCGTTCTACGGCGACCAGCCCGAAGACCACCGCCCGCCAACCGGGCAGCGGATTGACCTGTTTCTGTCGTGGACGGGGGCGGATGGCAAGCCGCAGCGCGTTCCCGCCCAGGAGTGGGTGCGGCATCTCACGCGGCGGTTTTATCTGGCCAAGGAGTACGATCTGCCCGCGGGAATCGTGATTCCGAAAGAGACGTCCTTGCGGTACGACCGGAAGCATCGTGAGCTGAGCTGGTACGGGCCGATGACCGACCTGCAGCGCGAGCAGCTGTTCAAGCTCTCCACCGATGCGACGTTTCGCGGGCACATTCAACGGTTTCAGAAGGAGGGCCAGTCGCGGGGGCTGGAAGCGAAATGGGTCTTTCCAGGAAGCGGGTTCTACACCAACCCGGACACGGGCAAGAAATTTTATCTGGCCGAGGATGGCGACCTGATCTGCGTGGCGAACTTTTCGTCGGCCATGCTGGATGTCGATGTCACCAGCACGTCGCAGGGGACAGACAACCTCTTGTTTGAAGCGTGGACGGAAAAGATTCCCGAGCAGGGGACGGCCGTCACGCTGGAACTCGTGCCGGTGTTTGAGGAGGCTGCGGTGAAGGCCCCGGTTAACAAAGCCCCGGTTCCTAAGGACCCGGTGGAGAAAGACGCTGCCGCCAAGAAGGACGGTGAGAAGGAGTAGCGGTGCCTGGTGATGGGGGGGTTGGGGCGAGACGCCTCCGGGCGCTGACGCTTCCGGCTCCCTGGAAGCGATGGTTTGTGGGGAATTTGCGACGGGTTGGCGTGGTCGTCACGTTGTCTTTTTATCTGGCCTTGAGGGTCTGCTTCTTATGATTCGCATCGGGTTGGTCGGCATCGGCTTCATGGGGTACACGCATTTCACCGCCGCGGCCAAGCTCAAGGGCGCGAAGATCACGGCGATCGCCAGTGGCAACGCGAAGAAGCTGGCGGGCGACTGGCGGGGTGTGCGGGGTAACTTTGGGCCGCCCGCTGGTCAGGTGGACCTGTCGAAGGTGAAAAAATACAGCGAGTTCGAGGCGCTGCTGGCTGACCCGGACATCGATCTCGTTGACATCTGCACGCCGCCCGATCAGCACGAGGAGATGGCGCTGGCGGCCCTCAAGGCAGGCAAGCATGTGTTTGTCGAAAAGCCGATCGCCCTGGAGGCCGCTGCCGCGGATCGCATGGTCGCTGCCGCGAAGAAAGCCGGAAAGATGCTGCTGGTGGGGCATGTGCTGCCGTTCTTCGCCGAGTTCGGATTCCTGGCCGAGGCGGTTCGATCGGGCAAGTACGGGAAGCTCCGCGCGGCACACTTCCGACGGGTGATTGCGAAACCCGATTGGTCGAACGACATGGCGAGCGAAGCCAAGACGGGCGGGCCGGCGGTCGATCTCCATATTCACGACACGCACTTCATCAGCCTGATCTGTGGCGTGCCGAAGGCGGTGCAGTCGCGGGGGATCGTGGAGAACGGGTTCGCTCAGTATCTGACGACGCAGTACGTGTTCGACGACCCGACGCTGGCGGTCAGTTCGGTCTCGGGCGGCATCGCGGCGAAGGGGCTCGAGTTCGCCCACGGGTTCGAGGCCTACTTCGAGAAGGCGACGATTCAGTACGAAGGAGCGACGCTGGCGAAGGCGTGGACGCTGCACAAGTCGCTCGTGGTGATCACGAACGATGGCAAAGCGACCGCTCCGAAGCTGAAGGCGGGCGGCGAGTGGTACTCGGCCTTCACGGCCGAATTGCAGGCGGCCTGCGATGGGATCGCGAAGGGTGAAGAGCCGCGGCTGCTGTCGGGCACGCTGGCGCGGGATGCGCTGAAGCTGGCGCATCTGGAGACGAAGAGCGCCGCGACGGGGAAAGCGGTCGCGGTGAAGTAGGGGGAGGTGCCGAGCTGAGGACGTCGGCGGGGGGAACGCTCACGCGTTCCGCTACACGAGGGTGCGTTTTCCGTGGGACAGGCTTCCAGCCTGTCCCACGGATTAGACCAGCAGGGCGAAGACGAGGGTGTAGTAGATCGTCACGGCGCCGACGTCGGAGAGGGCGGCGATGAACGGGTTCGACATGAGGGCCGGGTCCATGCCCAGGCTTTTGAACAGGATCGGCAGCATCGAACCGACAAACGTGCCGACCAGCACAACCATCGCGATGGTCGCGGCGACGGTGAGCGCGCCGGTCAGGTGATAATGGGAGAGAAAGTACGCGGGGACAAACGCGATTGAGGCGAGGACAAGCCCCAGCACCAGTCCGAGAATGACTTCGCGACCGGCGATCATTCGCCACTGCGAGACCTGGGCCTCGTTGAGGGCGAGGGTGCGGATGATGAGCGTGGCCGATTGCGACCCGGCGTTGCCGCCGCTGGCCATCACCATCGGCAGGAACCAGGCGACCCAGGGAAGCAGATCGACGGCCGAATCGTACTGCCGGAGCGTGAAGGCTGTGACGCAGGCCGTTCCCAAGAGAAAGACCAGCCAGACGACGCGTTTCCAGACGATGATCGGCAGGGGCGTCGTGAGATAACTCTGTTCGAGCGGGGCGACGGCCGCGAGGCGGTGGGCGTCTTCGGTGGCCTCTTCGCGGACAACGTCGAGCACGTCGTCGTGCGTGACGATGCCGACGAGCCGACCCTGATCATCAACGACCGGCATGGCGATGAAGTCGTACTTCGCCATCTTGTAGGCGACGAACTCCTGGTCGTCGGTCACGCGGACCGAGATGATGTCGGAGTCCATCAGGTCGGAGACGCGCCGCTCCGGGTGAGACAGAATCAGCTTGCGGAGCGAGACGAAGCCCCGCAGCACACGCTGATCATCGAGAATGTAGACGTAGTAGATCGTCTCGCGGTCGGGGGCCTGCAGCCGCAGCCGATTGAGCGCTTCGCGAACGGTCACCTCGCCGGGGAGCGAGGCGTAATCCGTCGTCATCAGGCTGCCCGCGGACGATTCGGGGTAGGAGAGCAGCTTGCGGATTTCGGCCCGCTCGGCCTGTGCGACCAGGGGGAGGAGCGCTTCGACCTGCTCGGGTTCGAGTTCGCTCAAGAGGTCGGCCCGGTCGTCGGGGGCCATCTCTTCGATCAGCCCGGCGAGCCGCTCCTGGTCGGCGCTGCCCACCAGTTCCCGCTGCCGATCGAGTGGCAGGAACTCGAACACTTCGACCTGCCGGGAGCGGGAGGCGTGCGTCAGAATTTCCCAGATCTCGGCGTCGGTGAATTCTTCGAGGTTCTCCGCGACGGTGGCGGGGTGAAACACCTCGCAGAATTCGCGCATCGCCCCCGCGTCGCCCTCCAGGAGCATTTCGCGAATCTCGGGAAGCAGAAGCGGGTCGTACATGCAGCGGGGTCCGCGGTGCGATTCAGCGGTCGAGCCAGGTTGGGGCGGCGCGGCTGGTCCGAATTCCCGACTGTATCACAAGGCGACGAAAAGGAGAGTCTGATCACCAACGGATTCGGCGGCTGTGATGGATGCGATCGGGGCGGCAATGCGACCTCGCGTTCGGGCTACGACGCGTGCGTCATCCGCTCCAGCAGGTTGATCATTTCGATGGCCGCGAGCGCCGCCTCGGTCCCCTTGTTGCCCGCTTTCCCGCCCGCCCGATCGAGCGCCTGCTCCATCGTCTGGCAGGTGAGCACCCCGAACAGCACCGGGACACCCGAATCCTGCGAGGCCTGCGTCAACCCGGCGGCCACCTGGTGATTGATGTATTCGTGATGCGTTGTCTGACCCTGAATCACGGCGCCCAGGCAGATCACCGCGTGGTACTTGTTCGATTTGGCCGCGACCTGGGCCGCGAGCGGCAGCTCGAAGCTGCCCGGCACGCGAATCACGGTGAGCGACTCGCGCGCCGCGCCATGCCGCACGAGCGTGTCGATCGCGCCTTCCAGCAGACGCAGCGTGACCAGCTCGTTCCACCGCGCGACGATAATCGCGAACCGCTGGGCCGGGGTGGCCACGAGAGTGCCTTCAATCACTTCAGACATAACATCGCCCGTCTGTGGATATCGAGTCGGAAATGCTTTTGGTGAGGTGGATGACCGGCAGGGAATGACCGAATGACTCAAGGCCTAATGACTAATGATCGCTCGTTGCGGGACGTCTCCGCCGCACCCATCGCTCACGGACATCCAGTCCGTCTTCGTCCCATTCGCCATTAGTCATTCGTGATTCGTCATTCCGCTTTGCGGCTATGCCAGATTCATCGTGCTCAAAAACTCGTCGTTCGTCTTAGTGCGCTTCATCCGGTTCGTCAGCAGTTCCATCGCTTCCACCGGGTTCATGTCATTGAGCACGCGGCGGAGCAGCCAGACCTTTTTGAGTTCGTCCTCGGTCATCAGGAGTTCTTCGCGACGGGTGCCCGAGCGGTTGACGTCGATCGCTGGCCAGACGCGCTTCTCGACCATCCGGCGGTCGAGCACGAGTTCGGTGTTACCCGTCCCCTTGAACTCTTCGAAGATCACTTCATCCATCCGGCTGCCAGTATCGACCAGCGCTGTGGCGATGATCGTCAGGCTGCCGCCTTCTTCCACGTTGCGGGCGGCCCCGAAAAACCGCTTGGGATGCTGGAGGGCGTTGGCATCGACCCCGCCCGACAGAATCTTGCCCGAGTGGGGCACTTCGGTATTCCAGGCGCGGGCGAGGCGGGTGATTGAGTCGAGGAAGATGACGACCTGGTGGCCGTATTCGACCAGCCGTTTCGCCTTTTCGATCACCATCTCCGAAACCTGGATGTGCCGGCTGGCCGGTTCATCGAACGTGCTGGAGACGACTTCGCAGTTGGGGCCTTTGACCTGCCGCTCCATTTCGGTCACTTCTTCAGGCCGCTCGTCGATGAGCAGCATGATGACGTAGGAATCGGGGTGGTTCTTCAGCACGGCCTTGGCCAGTTGCTGCAGCAGGATCGTCTTCCCCGCCTTGGGGGGCGAGACAATCAACGCCCGCTGCCCCATCCCGATCGGGCAGACAAGATCGACCACGCGGGTGGCGAACAGGTCGGGCGTCGCTTCGAGCTTGAGGCGGCGTTCCGGATGGAGCGGCGTCAGGTCGTCGAACGAGACTTTTTCGTGGAGGAGGTTCGGGTCTTGCCCGACGATCGCCTCGACGCGCAGCAGCGCGAAGTAACGTTCGTTTTCTTTCGGCGGGCGGATCGTCCCGGCGACGGGCGTTCCCGTGCGGAGCCCGAACCGGCGAATCTGGCTGGGCGAGACGTAGATGTCGTCGGGACAGGGGAGGTAGTGGTAGTCCGGACTGCGGAGGAAGCCGAACCCATCGGGCAGAATCTCCAGTGTTCCCTCGCCGAACATCAGGCCGCTCATCTTGGTCCGCTCTTTGAGGATGCGGAAGATGAGGTCCTGCTTCTTGAGGCCGGCGTAATCGGTGATCTGCTCCTGCTTGGCGACCTGCAGCAACTGCTGCATGGTCATCCGCTGGAGTTCGGAGATGTTGATGTCCTGGCGCTTTAGCTCTTCGTACTGGCTGTCGCCCAGGCGGGCCGCGAGGGCCTCGTCGTCGATATCGTCTTCGGCGAGGCCGAGTGTTGTGGCCGGGCGGGGCGTGAGCGGTTTCTGATTGCCCGAAGGGGCGTCGTCCTCAGTGCGAACCGGGCGACGGACCGGCGCTTCGGGTTCTGCCTCGGCTCCTTCGGTTCCGCGCGAGTTCCCTGTCTTTTTGCTGAGGGCACGCAGTCGTTGCTGAAGCGGCGGGGTTGGCGGCGGAGGCGTTTGCATAGGGCACTTGGAGAGGTGCGGCGCGAATGCGCGAGGGGGGAGTGAACGGCGAAGCGTTATGGTGGGGGGGAGTAGCCTTCCAGATTGGCTGAACCGATTCCCGGTAACAATCCTTGAACTGCGGCGGACAACTTCAGGACACGTTCCCCACCCGGTGGGGTCGGCAGGTTTGGTGCCTGGTCAGCGGGTGGGCAGCGAAATCGTCGCAACCGGTTGGGCCGTCCGCCGTAACCGAGTTGCGCCCAAGACATACGACCGGAATCGCACAGTTTCGGGACGACTTGGCGAAACCTCGACTCAGAGGAGACGCCGAAACTCAGAGTGTGGATGATTTGATCGAGTGGATGCCGCGGTACGCGGCAATGAACCCCGCGGAATCACGGACTGTTCGGGTGGGACTTGGGTGCACGAACGACTGGCCTAACTTTTGGCCGCGTCGTTCAGAATCCGCAGGACCTGGCGACGGACGTCACCGCTCTCCTCCGAATTCCTGATCATATCATGGGCAGCCGACCGTTTGCGTTCAAGGGTCCATTGGGAAAGTTCTCGGCGTCTTAACTCTTCGGCGGACCAGCCCCGGGTTTCGTGGACGCGCCGCAACCGCACGTCGTCGGGGGTGTCGACATAGACGATCCGGTCCACCAGATCGTTCCAGCCGACCTCCAGCAGAATCGCCGCGTCGAGCACGATCGCCCGAACGGCAGGGCGATCGGAGGTCGACTGGTGCGAGGACGCTGGCTGACGAACCAGTGCGATTTGTCGCTCGATTTCGGCCCGGATGCGGGGGTGGGTGATCGCTTCCAGCCTGGATCGGGCGAGTTCCCGACCCGGTCCGAAGACTTTTGCCGCGACCATCTTGCGATTGACCTGGCCAGCGGCATCGAGAATCTCGCTCCCGAAGGCCTCGGCCAGTTCGCGAATCACCTCGGGGCGGGCGAGCACCTCGTGGCCAATCAAATCGGCGTCGATTCGTACGACGCCCCCGGCCTCTTCAAACAGGCGGGCGACGAAGCTCTTCCCCGAACCGATCCCGCCCACGATCGCAATCACGGGGGGAAGTGGCCCAGGCTCGGATCGTGCTTCCGGATTCATGGCGAGAACTGCCTGGCCTGGTTTGAAGCGTGAAATCCAACCCGCTGCCGGAAGACCATTTTTTCCGACGCGACACGCCGCAAGCTGTGGTCGGAAAGCCAACGGGTGAGAGGTGAGACGCGGATGTCCCGGATCGACCTTTCCGGGATAAAGCCTGGGGCGGGATTCGTCAACCTGGTGGGGGACCGTCGGGAGGTCGCCACGTTCAAGGTGGCAGCAGATGCGATAGGAACAAAGGGTGCGCCATGCTTGCACCGTTTCGGGGCAAGCATGCCAACTTCGCGGCGGCACCGCACTCACCAAAACGCGTCTTTCCTGAAATTCAACCACCAAGAAAGCCGTGAGCCGTTTACATGATTGCCCCGCAAAGCCGGTGCAAGCAGGGCACGCAGCTTGTGAGTTTGGGGCAAAGAAAAACAGAAACGCCCCTCGACCAGTGGATCGAGGGGCGTTTCGAATCAGTCATTCGAATTCGTCAACCAGACGGTGGTCCGAATTAGCGGGCACCGAACAGGTTCTGGAGAGCGCTCTTCTTGCTGGTCGACTGATCTTTCAGGCGGCCGGGGAAGTAGGCTTCCGGTTCTTTGGTTTCCGTGGCCGAAGCCGGCGAAGCGACAGGAGCGGCAACCGGAGCCGGAGCGGCCACCGCGGGAGCGGCAACCGGGGCAGCGGCGACGCAACCACCACCGGTGGTGCAGCCCGTCGAAGGAGCACAGGTGTTGCAAGCCACTTCGCAATCCTTGACGTCGTAGCCAGCGATGCACAGAGCACGCGTCGCGGCACGCACAACTCGTTTGTCACAGTCACCCAGGGCTTGCGTCAACGCACAGACAATCGCGTCGTTGAGGCAGCAAGGATTCTTGCGGAGCTGGTCACCGATTTCGTCGGCGGCCTGGTAGCGAACACGCTCATCGCTGTCGTTCAGAGCGTAGACGAACGCCACCATGATTTCCGGGTTGCAGCTGCAGTCGAACTTGTCACCCAGCTTGTCGATCGCCTTCGCCCGCTGCTTGCCATGGCAAGCCGTCTGCGAGCAGTAAATCAGGCCAGCAACTTCGAAGGGGCACGCATCGCAGCACTTCGCCTTACGCGTCTTCACACATTCGGTTCCGCAGCTCGTCGGAGCCGTGCAGCTGGCGGGAGCGGCGCAGTTCGCACCGGCAGCCGGGCCACACGCCGCGGGAGCGGCACAAGCGGGACCCGTCGGGCCACACGCGGCCGGAGCGGCACACGCGGGACCAGCGGCAGGACCGCAAGCGGCCGGACCGCAGTTCGCGGGAGCGGCACAGGCCGGACCCGTCGGACCACACGCGGCAGGAGCGGCACAAGCCGGACCCGTCGCAACCGGACCACAACCAACCGGACCACAACCCATCGGGCCGCACGACGGAGCACAGTTCACCGTCGGAGCGGGCGTCGCACACGGACACACGGGGCGGCAGCACGAAGGCGCCGCACCGAGGCTGCAGGTGGGCTTGCAGCAGGCAATTTGCCGTTGGTAAGTGTGCTTCGTCGGGCAAGCGGGCTTGCAGATCACCGGCCGGCAGACTTTCGGCTGGCAGTTCGGAGTGCAGCCACAGCTCTTCTCGGCCCCACAGTGACTGGCCGAGGCCGAGGTCACCATGCCCAGGAGGGCCATCATGGCGTAACAGAGATTGGACCACTTCATAGGGCAACAACTCCTTCCCTAGAGGCTGAGAGGCTGGTTTGTGAGACCGCGGACTGTCGGGGTGTATTCGTCCGAAGGCGGTATCTCGGGCTGCCGCCCATTGCGGCAACCTGCGACGCGCGTCGCTCTTGTCCGATATGAAAATCCGACGAAGCTCCGCGTCTGACAAAACCAAAGCGACTCTCGAGTCCCCTTTGGGGTAGTACCATCCCACCGGTGCCGTCGGGATTTTCCGTAACCCGAAGATTCCTCGGTCAACCGATGGTTCCGTCACCATCCCAGAGGTTGGGGTCAGGCTTCGGAACTGCTGTTAGCTATCGGTCTCCCGAAAAACCCCGCTTGAGAGCCGCAACTCGCTATCCGGCAATAAAGTTACGGCGATTGGTGTGCCTGAAAAACTGCCTGTAACGATTGCGGAAAATGACGTCGACTTTCACGTCCGAGCGACCGTTCCAACCGGCAAGGTCAGCCAAATTTGTGACGCCCGTGCCGATTGAGGGGTTTTGAGGGTGGTTTGTCGGCCATGCCGCCTGCGCCCGGCGCCGCCCCGGAACGTCCGTGGCATCCGCTTCGCCCGGTTTGACTTTGGCCGTTTTTTGATTCCCCCGAGGGTTCTTCACCGGCTTCCAGTCGCTCGCATCGGCGACGCTGCAAGGTATACTCCCCGAGGAGCAAGGTGCTTTGGTCAGCGGAATCGGGTGCGACCCGGTCGAACCGTCCTCAGTTGGGCCGGGCCCGGCATCGCAGGGTCAGTTCGAGTGGCCCACCCCCCACTGAGGCGAGGGGTTGTGACACGGTGTGACGGGATGCAGTGGGATAGAATTCGGTGTGATGGGATGCGAGGGGATGAAACGGCGGCAGTTTGCCTTCAGGGCCTGAAGTGGACGTTTTTCCAGGAGATCACCACACCCCATGCGGGAAGCCTCGATCGCGTTTGACAGTCAGGACCACCTGCGCGAGCTGTGTGGCACTCATGACCGATTCCTGAATCGTATCCGCGATTCAGTGGGTGTCCGCGTTGTTCTGCGCGGCGACGAAATGCGGCTCTCCGGCAGCGACGACCAGATCCGTCGCGGCATGGATGTGCTGTTGGAGCTCAAAGGCCTGCTGGAGCAGCGCGGCTGGCTGGGCGAAATGGATGTGATCAGCGTGATCGACGGCAACGGCGGCACGATGGTCACGGCCAAAACGCGCGGGAATGGCGAAGAGCCGGCACCAGCTGTGTTCGCCGGCGAACGAATCAAGAAGGTGACGCCGCGAACGCCTGGTCAGGTCGCCTACTTCGACGCGATGCGCGCCAACGACCTGGTCTTTTGTTCTGGACCGGCCGGATGCGGCAAGACCTACCTCGCCGTGGCGATGGCCATCCAGTGCCTGCGTGCCGATCAGGTTTCAAAAATCGTGCTGGCGCGGCCGGCGATCGAAGCGGGAGAGCGGCTCGGATTTCTCCCGGGGGACCTGCACCAGAAGGTCAACCCCTACATGCGCCCCCTGGAGGACTCGCTCCAGGATCTGATCGGGTCCGACCAACTGAAGCGGTTGAAGGAAAAGGATATCATCGAAGTGATTCCGCTGGCGTTTATGCGCGGGCGAACGCTCAACCGCACGTTTATGATTCTCGACGAAGGTCAGAATACGACGGTCACCCAGATGAAGATGTTTCTCACCCGCATGGGCGAAGGCTCGCGAATTGTGGTGACTGGCGACCTGACCCAGAATGACCTGCCTGCCTCCGTGACGAGTGGTCTGAGTGATGCAATCGTGCGGATCGGCGGCATTGAAGGGGTGGGCTCCGTCCGATTGACCGGGGCCGATATTCAGCGGCATCGACTGGTGCGCGAGATCGTGGCTGCGTACGACGATCAGGCCAAGAGCGAGAACAAGCGATCCGCTGAATCCGATTCCAATCCGTCCACTTAGTGGACCGGGATGTCTATGGCCAGTTTTGGTGGACGCCGAGGGCGGACCAGTCGCACGACGTCGTTGCGAATTGCTCCCTCACCGACCGCGGAAATGCTGGGACGCCTGCGATCTCGCGGCGTGCTGGGTCGGCTGGCGGTCTGCCTGCTGGGGATTGCCGCGATGGTCGCGGCGGTCCAAGGCTGGAAGATGCCGTTTCCCTACCGTCTGGAGCAGCGGCTGCCGCATGGGCTGGCCGCCAAAACTGACTTTCAGCGGGTCAACCAGGCGCGGACCGATCGAGCGCGGCAGCGGGCGGAAGAGTCGGTCCCGTACTTCTTTCGGAACGATGTGCAAGGCCTGGCCCGTCTCCCGCTCGATTTGCGGGCCTCGCTCGTCCCATTCGCGACGGCGAAATCGCTCGATGATCTGCCCAGTGACGTGCGGACCGCCTTCGGGCTAACGGCCACGAGCGTGATTCCCGACGCCGTCGTCCCAATGAAGGTGCTTGATCGGGCCGAATCGTTTGCCAACCTGACCCGAATTGCCTCGGACGACTCGCTGCTGACCGAAATTGTCGCGGCGTTCACCGGGTTTGTGCAGCCTCTGGCCGAACGCGGCCTGCTTCGCCCCGAGCATTACCCGCGCGATATGAGCCCGGCCGATGCCGTGGCGGTTCTCAATCGCGATGGTCGACAGATTGATGCCGAAGTGGCCGAGATCACGATCATCCCGCTGCTGGCACCCGGAGGGCGGCTGAACTCTACCTGGGAGAAGTTTCCCGTCCTGCTGTCGATTCGGACCGAGCTCGAGAACTTTCTCGTCGCCCGCGCCCCGGAGACGCTGACGTACGATGACGTCGCGACCCAGGCGGCCCGGCACCTGGCCCGGCTGCAGGTCGAAGACATTCCCGAAGTGTTCAATCGCGGCAACCTGCTGGTCGCCCCGGGAGAGCCGATCGACGAAACACGGCTGGCGATTTTGAAGGCCGAGTACGACGAAACGGAGTCTCACGTCGGTCTGGCGGAACGTGGCGTGCGCGTGGGGGTGGTGGCGTTTCTGCTGGCGGTTCTTGCGGTTCTGAATGGCCACTACATCGTCCGGAATGTCCCCCGCCTGGCGACTGGCTATGCGCGGCTCGCCTCGTATCTGACGCTGCTGATTGCCGCGGCGCTCGCGGCCCGACTGCTCAGCTATGACCCCTGGCGGGCCTCGGCCGGGCCGATCCTTGCCGCCGTGATGGTGCTGGCGATTGCCTACAACCAGGTGCTTGCGGTGCTGACGGCGTTTTCGCTGGGCGCGATCGTCGTCCTCTCGACGACGGGAGAACTGGCGGACTTCGTCGTGCTGATGAGCGTCTGTGCGACGGCGGTCGTGCTGCTCCCCACGGTCGCGTCGCGGTCCACCGTGGTGCGGGTCGGGTTCGCGGCGGCGGCCATGTACCTCGTCATGCACTGGGCGATGGCGATCATCGGCTGGGGGGCGGCAATCGTCGTCGATCAGCCGGGTGGGTATGTCGTCTGGAAGGACCCGGCCGAGTGGTTCCGCGCGATTCAGGGGGCGGGCTGGTGCGTGCTGGCGGGCTTTATCGTGTCGGGCAGCCTGCCGTTTATTGAGTCGACGTTCGGCGTGGTGACCGACATCAGCCTGCTGGAACTGGGGGATGTGTCGCATCCAATTCTGCAGGAACTCGTGCGGCGGGCGCCGGGGACGTACAACCATTCGATGACGGTGGCGACGCTGGGCGAGACCGCGGCCGACCGGATCGGGGCGAACGGGCTATTGGTCCGCGTGGGGGCGTACTACCACGACATCGGCAAGATGCTCAAGCCGCACTACTTCGTCGAGAACATGATCGCGGGCGACGAGAACCGGCATAACCAGCTCGCCCCGGCCATGAGCACGCTGATTATCATCGGGCATGTCAAAGACGGGATCGACCTCGCCATTCAGCATGGGCTGCCGCAACCGCTGGTCGACCTCATCGAGCAGCATCATGGCACGACGCTCGTGGAATACTTCTTCCACGAGGCGGCCAAGCATCTCGATCCGGACCACCGGACCGATGCCGAGGAATCGAATTTCCGCTACCCAGGTCCGAAGCCCCAATCGAAAGAAGCGGCGACGCTGATGCTGGCGGACGCCTGCGAAGGGGCGAGCCGGTCGCTCAGCGAGCCGACCCCCAAGCGGCTGGAACGGTTAGTCCACGAGATCGCCCTGAAGCGACTGCTCGATGGCCAGTTCGAAGAGTGCGGCCTGACGCTGACGGAGCTGACCACGCTGGAAGAATCGCTGACAAAATCGCTGATCGCGATGTACCACGGCCGGGTAAAGTACCCGGAACAGCGTCCCACGCAGGAGCTGCGGGCGTAGTTGGGGTGAGCGTGCGGGCTTCCATGCCCCATCCGTGATGCGAAATCGCCTTTAGGAACAACTGCTTGTCTACAGGGTGAATCGATGATTGCTCCCATGGCACCACATCAGGCGTTGAACTGGCTGCAGGTTTCGGGGCCGGAACTGGTGGAGTTCTTTCGGTCTCGCCCGGCCCGCAATCATGGCTGGCTGAAGTTCCTGTCGCGGCTGGAAGGCTGGCTGGTCGATCCCGACGAGACGCGTATCGAAGACGAAGACTCGCCCGTCACTGCCGAGGTCATCGAAGCCGCGCTCAATGCGGCCGTCTCGTTGTACTCAATCGGTGCCGCACCTCCGACGGCCGTTGGACCGACGGGCGAGGGCGGGATCGCGTTTGAGTTCCATGTCGGGGACCCCGATGAATCGTGGTCAGTCATCACGCTCCGGTTTCTCCCCGATTCCCAGATGGAGTTCCTGACGGTCCGTTCCGATGGCGCGGTGACATCTGGTGGATCGGCCAATGGATGAGGAAATCGCAGACGACGAAATCCTCTACCGACGCGTCGCCAAGGCGCACCAGTTGGACGGGGTCATCATGCAGGACGGACTCCTGCCGCATCGGGTCAACGATGTCGACGGGATCTCGTTGTCGCGTGCCCGGTTCGACACCCCCGAGGCGATGGTTGAGAGGACTGCTCGCCAGAGCCCTTCCTTATGTGGAAGCGCGATCAAAGAATGCAAACAGGCTCGCGTCTCCTTGCGGAAACGCGAGCCTGCGGACCTGTCATTCGGGACGAACCTTGGAGGCCACGCTGCGTGACATGAGGCACTGTGTCTCACACCAGGGGACAGGACAGCCGCGACCGACCAAGCCGCCGCGCTTGAGCGGACGGTAAGGACGAAGTTTGATTCGAGAGCGGGAACGCACCGGACCCGTTCGCCTTGGGACGGCGCGGGGCTGTGACGGACCGGCGGCAGGGATGCGCCGGTCTGGCACAGTCGTCGAACCGCCCCAACGCGTTCCTGCACCCCGAACCGCGCACCAGCCTCATGTCCGACCAGAATGGCCGGTGTCTTGGCGAGTGAGTTGCTTCGGGCGAGGCGCCGCGAGGGCCTGGAACGAATCCTACGCGAACTGCTTCTTGCGGCCGACCAGCGTCCGAATTCGTTCCGCGAGCAGAGCCGCATCGAACGGCTTGCGGAACGTTTCGTTGAACGCCGCCCGGTCGAACCCGCTCGCGTTGTCGTCGTCGGAAAGCAATCCGATGATGACGGTGTCCGCGTAGGCGGTGTTCTTCCGCAGGTTCTGGGCGATCATGACCGCTTCGTTGCGGCCCATCACGAAATCGATCACCACGCAGTCGGGGTGCAGCGATTCGGCCTGCAGGCCAGCCTCGAACCCGCTGTTGGCATATTCCAGCTTGAAGCTGTCGTTGCCCATCTGGTCCTTGAGGGACCCCTTGATCAGCGACTCGGCGCCAACCAGGAGGACTTTGCCGACGGCTTCATCTTCCAGTTCGCCCAACGGCATTCCGTGTTCCTTAAGGAACCGGATCAGATGCTCGCGGGGAATCCGCCGATCCTGTGAGCCCGGGATGCGATAGCCGCGAAGGCGGCCAGAATCGAACCACTTGCTGACAGTGCGGGGGGCAACTTTACAGATCTTTGCTACCTGTCCAGTAGTAAAGATTGTTTTCATAGCGGGCACTCCAGTGACTTGACGTTGCTTGCAACGCAGACGGGGATCGCCCCGGCTGGAACCTCCGCCTCTGTCTGGCAACGTGATCTTCCGTGGCGAACGATGTCGCCTGGTCGATCCCGCTCCCCAACAGTTGGGTCCGGCGTCGATTCGGATGACTGCAGTGCCCTGATGTTCCGCCTCGCCTGGGTCGGGCGAGAGTCGGCGCATCCTTGCACCGCACCTTAAAACTTCACAAAAATCCGCTCGTGTTGACGCCAGCCCATCCAGACCATCATCTGGCAGAAGCCAGACCAGTTCCCGGTACTGCCAGCAAACACAACCACCCCGGAGAGCCGGGTCACTTCCCGCTCGGATTGACCGAACGAGCCTGTGTCGATTTGCGTTTCACTGGTTCGGGCTGTTTTCCCCCCCGACTGCTTCACATCACCTGGGATGCGATTTCGTCGGCCGGGGCAACAACCCAATTCCGTCAGCAAGGTATGAATCGTCCGAGTCGCTTGGCTCTCGTTAAGAAAAGCGCGCCAAATGCACTTGACAGGCACGGGAGTCTGTGAATAGCGAATCTGTGCGGCCTTCGGACCAGGCCGGTCGAGCCTCTCGCACCACGTTCACCGCCTGTCTTGTCGCGCGAATCGGCACAGACTGCCAATCGACCTCGCGCACTGTCACGACCGAGGGGCGAATCTCCGGAGCGTTCGTTCCCGCTGGCACCATCATCACGCTGCTGACGATGGAATTACCGTGGTCGATACGAGCGCGGTGTGAGCGATTCCGCAGGCCAAAACCACCAGAGTTTGCCCACTTTTTCGCGTGTTCTGCGCGATCGGCTCATGCCGGGGCCGCGTCTGCAGGGTCATCCGCGCGGTGGCCCGGACACGACTGAGGGACCCACAAGTTTTGGCATGCGACCTGCCCGGTTCCCGACCTCTTCTCTGGTCGGTGTGGGGTAGACGGTTGGCGCGACGGACCGCCAGCCGGGCCTTCGGTGCGAAGCCGGGGCGATCGATCCGGTCACCGCATGCCTCGGTGGCCTGCTCCAAGGACAGATTTTCGTTTCCCGATGCCAGACATTCGGGAGGAGGGCCTGTCGACTCGAAGGCCGCAAGTGTGAGTCGAATGAGCAGTAGGCTCGCTCGGGGACGTCGACGGCGCTCCACTTGAGGCCAAGTTGGCGCGAGGCCTGAGAATGTGAGAAATCACCGGGAACGTCCTGCCATAAACTCGGCGTTCGAACCGGTCAACGAAAACACCCCTCGCGAACAGCGGTTCGCGAGGGGTGCCAATAGCAACAATACCAGTGACATCAATCAATGAGCCGGGGCGAACCCGCGGACGTTACTCTTCCACCACCTCGCCGCCACCCATGGTGAACAGCGGGCCGCTACCGGAACCGGTACCGCCCTTCAGTTCTTCCCGCACCGGAGCCGCGCCGCCACCGGCGGCCGCTTCGCCATTCGGGTCGGTCTCGTCTGGCAGCGGCGTGTTGAACTTCCGGCTGAGGCCAATCTTCCGCTCGGCCGTATCGACCCGCAGAATCCGGACTTCCAGTTCGTCGCCCACCTTGACGAGGTTTTCCGGGTTCTCGACCTTCTGGTCCGACAGTTCGGAAATGTGCAAGAGGCCTTCCAGCCCTTGCTCCAACTGCACGAACACACCGAAGTTCGTCAGCTTCGTCACGGCCCCCTTGACGACCGTGCCGGGCTTGAACTTGTCCGGAATCGTGGTTTCCCACGGGTCTTGCGACATCTGCTTGAGGCCCAGCGCGATTCGCTTCCGCTGCGTGTCGACCGAGATCACCTGGCAGGAGACCTTGTCGCCCTTCTGCAGCATTTCGCTCGCGTGCGAAATCTTGCGGGTCCACGACATGTCGCTCACATGGAGCAACCCGTCGATCCCCTCTTCGATTTCCACAAACGCACCGTAGTTGGTGAGGTTGCGAACCGTCCCGGAAACCATCGTGCCGGCCGGGTACTTCTCGGCGGCCTTGTCCCACGGGTTCGGCTGGGTCTGCTTCATCCCCAGCGAGATTTCCTGCTTTTCCTTGTTGATCCCCAGAACGACAACGTCGACCTGGTCGCCAATGTTCACCAGCTCGCTCGGGTGATTGACGCGCTTGGTCCACGACATCTCGCTGATGTGGACCAGCCCTTCGATCCCCTGCTCCAGCCGGACGAACGCCCCGTACGACATGACGTTGACGACTTCGCCCTTGTGCTGGGTCGCCACCGGATACTTCTCCGGAACGTCCTGCCAGGGGCTGGGCAACTTCTGCTTGAGACCCAGAGCGATCTTCTCGCGCTCGTGGTCGACGTTGAGGACCATCACTTCGATATGGTCGTCGATCTTGACCATTTCCGAAGGATGGTTGATGCGGCCGTAGCTCATATCGGTGATATGCAGCAGGCCGTCGATTCCACCCAGGTCGACGAACGCACCGAAGTAGGCGATGTTGTTGACCACTCCGGGGCGGATCTCGCCAATCTTGATCTCGCGGAGCAGCGTCTTCTTCTTTTCCGCGCGTTCGTCTTCGATCAGCTTACGACGCGACACCACGATGTTGCGGCGGGCATCGTCGATCTTGAGGATGACGCACTCGACTTCGCGGTCGACGTAGTCCTGGATATCGGCCGGGCGACGGATATCGACCTGGCTGGCTGGCAGGAACACGTTCACGCCGATGTCGACGAGCAACCCGCCCTTGATCTTGCGGAGGACCTTCCCCTTGACGCGGTCGCCTTCCTTGTGCGTCGAGATGATCCGTTCCCAGTCGCGCTGCCGCTTGGCCTTGCGCCGGGAAAGCTGGACCAGACCTTGCTGGTCTTCGACTTCTTCGAGCAGGACTTCAATCTGCTGGCCGGGTTCCGGAGGCGGTTCCGACGGATCCCATTCGTTGGCGGGGACGATCCCCTCGCTTTTGTAACCGACATCGACGAGCACATCGTCGCCTTCGCGACGCAGCACGATGCCGGTGACGATCTTCCCGGTGTCGAACGACTGGGACGTTTCGTCGTACATCTCCTCGATCGCGGTGAGTTCTTCCGCGGCGAGGAGGGAGCTGAACGTCGAGTCGAGTTCATCCTCCGAGATAAAGAATTCACGCAGCAGATTTCTATCGACCATGCCTGCTTCCGGTTCGCGTTCCAGCCCAACCCGCCCTCGTGAGACTCACCTAGGTGACCAACACGCTGCCGAACAGACCGTCGCGAGAAAAAAAGACCAGCCCTGTCTGCTTTGACCACCACGGATCAAGCCCGGCAAACGGGGAATGCTATAGTGTACCCCGGAATAGCAGGCATTGAATAGAGGAGCCGCCGAGTTTTTATCCTGCGGAGCCGCCGCGGGTGACTGGGCCTCGTTCGTGCGAGGGAGCCGGAAGCGTTAGCGCCCGGAGGGCTAAACGATTCCCGCTGGCCAGACACCCCAAAACCATCCTCCACACCTGAACCCCGCCTGCGAGTAGAACCTCTCCGGGGCACGAATTCCTCTCGCCTGGGAGCGTCTTTTTCGGTTACAGAGGCCGACGGGTGGGTTCTCGCCGCCTGCGTCGCTTCCGATCGCTCCCCGAAGTCTGCCTGAATCCCCTCGACTGCCCCCCCTTCCCCGGTGGCCTGTATGGCTTGTCGCCTGCGCCTCACTCGACTGTTGCTGACGGCCTGTGCGCTGTCTGCCAGCGGATGCGCGCTGGTCGACCTGACGGGGGCCGCCGGTGAGGCCGATGGGCCGTCTGTCGCCGCACACGCCTATCCCTCCGTGGACGCCTGGCGAGCTGGCGACTGGCAGATTCCGCCACACGCGACGCCCTTGGGAGGGCTGGCCGAGGTTCGGCGGTCCGGACT
>JAIXZD010000480.1 GCA_027489895.1 Planctomycetaceae bacterium | reverse complement strand
TAGCGTGCGACCCAGCAGACGATGCCGAGGAAGATCGTCACCTTGTAGCCAAACCGCGCGAGAAACAGCGGCAGGAACAGGAAGAAGACGAGGTCGGACACCTGGGCGAGCGAGGTCTTGACGAGCATGTTCTCCCACTTCAACTGCGTCAGATAAATCCCGAGGTTGACGAAGTAGAAGTAGAGGGGAATGCAGATGAGGAACATGCAGGCGATGAAGATCGCGAAGGAGGGTTTCTTCAACAGGGCCAGCGCATCGAGGCCCAGAATTTCGCCCAGGCTGACATCGGCCCCGGCCTTCATGGGCGGTGTGTGGGGCAGGCTGAGCGAGAAGATTCCGAACAGCAGTGAAGCACCGCCGGCCAGGTAGAACTGGATCGGCGACTCGGCCCCGTTGACCGAGTTGACTGCGACCAGCCCGGCGATCCACCCGACGGCCGAGAGCATTTTGACGCGGGGAAAATCGGACTTGGGGTTGGCGAGGTGATGCAGCGAGAGAGAGTTCCCGAGGGCGAGCGTGGGGACGTAGAGCGCGCAGTAGGCGATGAGGGCGGGGTAGAACGAGCCGAACGTGAGGAATTGTGGCATCAGGCAGAGCAGTCCGCCTCCCGCGATCCCCAGGACGCAGAGCAGCTTTTCCGAGGCGAAGTAGCGGTCGGCGATCAGTCCCACGAGAAACGGAGAGATCATCGCTCCGATCGCGAAGGCGCCATAGGCGAGCCCGATTTGCGACCCTTCAAACTTGAGCGTATTGGCCAGATACGCCCCCATGCTCACGTACCAGCAGCCCCAGATGAAGTACTGGAGAAACATGAACAGGCAGAGCTTGAGCTTCAGCGTCGACTGCGATGTCGTCTGTGATGCGGTCATCGAACTCTCGGGGCGGGGGATGGTGGTTCGAGCGCGGGAGATCCCAGTAAACCACGCGGGCGGTTGGAGACCAAGGCTGCAGTCGGAATGCGCGAGTTGTCCCCTCGGGCATCGGTTGCCACCGACCCCTGACAGGGTCGGCTCGCCTGTCGAGTCGGCACCGTCTTCCGCGCATCCGGCCTCGATACTGCCGCGGCTATTTCTGCTTCGGGTCGAGGTTCTGGTTGAGTTCTTCCGGGGCGACGTGGGATTCGACGCCAGCTTGGGGGACTTCGACTTTCGTGATCCAGAGCATCGCGTTGAGTACGGTCTTGCGGAAGTTGTCGTTGCCCCAGTTGTCGTGGAAGTGGCCACCGGTGAAGCCAAAGCCCCGGCCGCCCTCGGGCCGTTCAACCGTCCAGAGCATCGCTTCGGCACGCCCTTTATTGGCCTGAATGTGCGGGTAGGGTCCCTTCGGGTAGACGTACGGGCCATCGCGGACTTCATCGGGCGGGGTGGCCACGAGGATCGGCTGGAACTTCAGCCTTTCAATCGTGTCGGCCGTATTGCCCGCGACGCCGCCGATGAACCGCATGTTGAAGTACCACTCGTCCTTCACCTTGAAGGGCTGCACGCCGCGGGTGATCGGATGGTCGGGGAAGAGCGTGAACTCGGGCTCCCAGATCGGATTGCAGGAGAAGAGGTGGTCGTAGTGCCCGCCGATGAAGCGTTTGAACTGCCGACCCGCCTGGTCGGCCACGACTTCGACCCCGAAGTGCATGAAGCCCAGGCCCACGCCTTTGGCCGCCCACGCTTCGGCGAGCTTCAGTCGACGCCCATTCTCCTGGACCAGTTCATGCCGGCCGCTGCCATCCATGTAGAAGACGATTGCGCTGGCGTCGTCGAAGATCGATTCCTCGGCCGGCCAGCCATTGAGGACGTATTCGACTCGGATGTCCTGCCGGTCTTTCAGGCAGTTGGCCAGCAGCAGCGTCCCCGCGTTGAACTCGTGCATGCGCGGTGGATGGGACGGTTTGCCCGCGACAATCACCAGCTTGGGAGGTTTTGGCGAGGTGGGTGCGACGCCCGCCCCGGCATTGGCCCGCGCGATCGCGAAGGCGACCAGCTCTTCGCAGCGGAAGAATCCTTCCCAGTAGTTGTGCCCCTGGCCTTTCGGAACGATCAATGTGACGAGGTTCTTCACGCCCGCCCGTTCGTAGATGTTCGCGAACTCCTGCGAGTTCTCTTTGAGAGGGACGACGACATCTTCGTCCCCATGGATGAAGAAGGCTGGGACTTTTGCGGACGCGAGTTGTTCGACGCGGGCGATGGGGTTGGAACGGGTCGACTTGGCGAGCTCTTCGGCGGTCATTCCATAGGCACTGGCGGCCTGAGCGATGCCAGGGTAGGTGCGGAAGTCGAAGACGGGGTAGATGCCCGCGAGCCCCGAGATTTTATCGGTGTTCTCCGCACCCCAACTGGCCGACCACAAGCCACCCCGGCTGCGCCCCAGGAGACAGGCTTTGGGGGCGAAGCCGCGGTTTTTGGTCAGTGTGGTGTGGAGGGCGGTGAAGGTTGGCCAGGCGGCAGGGCTGCCATAGGCCTCGCCCACATCGACGCCAGCGATCGCGATGCCCGCGGACAGGAACTGCTCGTGCATCCACTTCTCGTGAGCGTCCGGGTAAGCGGGGAGGGTGGGTGAGTACAGGATCCAGGGTTGCGGAGTGCGGCGTTTTTCGGGGGGAGGGAGGAGGACGAAGGCCGGTCGTCCCGCCACGAGGAACGATTCGCCTGGAAGGATCAGCTCTTTGACCGGCTTGGCGTCTTCGGCCGCGAGGGGAGTGACCGATTCTGACGTGAGCAGGCCGCACAACAGGATCGCGATCAGTCCTGCGATCCGTGTCCCATTTCCACTTCGCCCCACGTTTCCGGCCATGGTTCACCCCGCTGTCATTGGTCTTCGGTCTCGGCGCTTCGACATGTTGTCACTATCGCGGTGCGGCGACGGCTTCGCCAGTGGCAGACGATGACGAACGGGAGCGACTTTGGCTGATGAGTAGGGTGGGCAGTGCCCACGCTACGGCGTGCTCCCGTTTGAACGGGTTAGACGGCTTTGTTCGGCGCTTTGCGGCCGAGCAGGCGGTCGAGGGAGTCGGCGGTCTGGTAGATGAGCGCTTCCGGGTGGTGCAGCCAGGGATGGAAGTACTCGAAGGTGAGGTAGCCTTCGTAGCCTGTGGCTTGGAACGCATTCAGCACGGCGGGCCAATCGGTGGTGCCGTCGAGCAGCGGCCGGAACGCTTCGAGGGACGAGTCGGTCCCCTTCTTGGTGAACTCTTTCAGATGGACGTTGCGGGTGCGGTTCCCGAGGATCTTGATCCAGTGCTCGGGGAACTGGTACTGCATGATGTTGCCGGTGTCGAAGTGGACGCCAACCTGCTCGCTGGCGAAGCCATCGACAAACTCGACCATCTCCATCGGCGTCATCAGGAAGCCATTGAAGAAGATGTTCTCCATGTTGAGGGAGACGCCCAGCTTTTCCGCCTGGGGAATCAACTGCCGCACGGCCTCTTTGGCACGGACGAGGCAGACGTCGTTGGGGACGGGGTCATAGTCGGTCCGCCAGGGGATATGGACAGCGCCGGGAACAACCAGCAGATTCTTGGTGCCCAGATCGTGCGCGGCCTGAGCCATCATGCCGGCCAGCTCCAGGCCCCGGGCCCGGCGGGCGGGGTCGTTCGCGGTGAGCGGGTAGGGCCAGAACAGGAACGAGCAGAGGCCGCTGATCGCGATGCCGATCTTCTCGGCGAGCTGGCGAATGCGGGTGAATTCTTTCGTGCCCGACTTCGGAGAGAGATCGCTGTCGAGGTCGTAGTTCAGTTCGATGCCATCGAAGCCCGCGGCTTTGGCCAGCCGCAAACAGTCTTCCAGAGACATCTTGCCCGGATACGGGAAGGCCCAGAGATTGATCGAGGTCTTCATCTTGTACTGGGGCGCGGGAGCGGCCTGGGGCGTGATCTGCGGTGCGGCGAAGAGCGGCAGACCAAACGGGCCCCCCACCGCACCGGCAAGGCCCGTCCCCAACAGAGCGCGACGATTGAGAGACGACATGACGAGGCTCCGAATGGTTACGAGGAACGGCGGCGGAATCCGTCTTGAAGGGAGACTCAGTCCTGGTCGAGCGGTTTATCCCACTGGTCGAGCTGGGTGATGAACTCGCGGGCGGAGATTTTGATCTGCGGAAACTCGTTGGGAGTCTCGGGGGAGACCCAGTCGTCGAGGAGGGCGGCTTCGCAGTCTTCGACTTCGTCGGTCAGGCTTTGCAGCCAGGGTTGCAGTTCCAGGGCCGAACCGAGACTGGTGTGCAGGTACTTTTCGACCGCCTTGCGGAGCAGGTTGAACGCGGCGCCGGGAGTCGGTTTCGCGTTCTGTGCGGCGTCTTCCATCGCGGGGCGGACGAGGGCGCGGATGCGGTCGAGCGCGAGCGGTTTGACGAACCGTTCGCCAAGGCGGTCGGAGATGCTGGGCAGGCGGATGCCGTGCTTCTTTTCCAGCCGCTTGAGGGACCGCAGGTGGTTGGCGGCGGGGCCGCTCATCTGCTGGCGGAGCTGCCGTTCCCAGATGTGCGCGGCCCGGTCCTGCTTCTTGCGGCAGAGCACTTCATGCACGACGACCTGGGGATAGCGGTTCCAGGCGTCGCGCTCGTACAGCGATTCGAGGCGCAGGAAGTCGATCAGGCAGTAGAGCTGGTTGCCGTAGTCGGACTGGGTGGTGGTCGAGTTGTATTCGAGGAAGCGATCAAACTTCTCGACGAGGCAGCGGAAAATCAGCTCGAGGGTGTCGGCCAGCTCTTCCTCGTTCTCGGGGAACGCGTCGAGTTCATCGATAAAGCTGGTCGGGCCGAGCGGGTCGCGTTCTTCTCGGAGGTAGTCGATGTACCAGAGCGCGCCGCGATGGACGATCGCGCGGAGATTGCCGAGGGTGAGGACCCGAGGGTGAAACAGTTCCGCCCCGAACCGTTCGATGAACTGTTCGATTTCTTCGCGAATGTCGGCGTCTTCGAGGGCTTCGAGCGAACTGAGTCGCATCGTCCGGCTGTGTTTAAGCCAGATTTTGGAGTAGTTGTCGGAAAGCTGGGTCAGCAGTTCGACGAGGTTGGCGGGTTCCGAGTCGTCGCGATCCCAATGCGAGACGGCATCGAGCAGCGACTCGACGCTGGAGCGGAGCGCGGTCTGCACAAGTCGGTCGAACTCGGTGATGGACATGCCGGCTGGTGGGCGTTCGCGCTCCATCTCGTAGGCGAGTTTCACGAGATGAGCGGTCTCGCGGAAGAGGCCCAGCCGCGGCAGCCGCGCGAGCCAGAATCGCAACACCTGCTGCAGATTGCGGGCGGCGAGTACTTCCTTGGGTTTACCGTTCTTGTCGAGTGGAACGTAGAGCAGGGGCCTGCGAGCGAGCGCTTTGAGCAGCCGGGGGAACTGCGTCTGGACGTCGCGTTTCTTGCCCAGGAGAGCAGCCCGTGTGAGTGACGTGAGAATCCCATCGAGGCTTTTGGCGATGACCGGCTTGTCGACTTCGGGGCGACAGGCGGCGAGCAGGCGGCCCGTTTCGGTGATCTGCGCCTGGGTGGCGATCAACTGATTGAGGAGACCGTACTTGAGGTGCAGTTCGCGGTCGTAGTCGAGCATCGATTCGGGGTCGCCCGAGGGATCGGCTGGTTCGTACGACGCGAGCGATTCGACCAGTTGGGCGAGGTCTGCGAGCAGGACCTCGTTGTGTTTGCGCCACCGGGCGAGGGTGTCTTGCTGGCTTTCGGGAGCGGTGGTGGGCGGGGTGCCCTGCCGCTCCGACCGCATGGCCAGGACGGCCGCGTCGCGCCAGCAATCGGCGAGTGTCTGGAAGTAGCGGAGCCGGTCGTCGAGCACTTCCGAGACGCGGTCCATCAGCGTGTCGGACTTTTCGATCCCGTCGTCGAGTGTGTCGCCCACGTTGCCATCGAGCGCGCTATCCCGGAAGACGACGTTCTCGTAGGCGGCCTCGAATAGATCGGCGTCGCCCGCGTCGTCGTCGTGGTCTGCATCCAGGCCCGTTTCACCCGTGGCCTCGCCGAAAGGGTCGGCCTCGGGTTTTGAGGGGGGCGATGGCAACGAGATCGCGGAGAACACCGGGACAGCCCAGTACGGACCCGCGTTCAGTTCCAGCCCATCGACAAACCGGCGGACCAGTTGCCAGACGCGGGTCGTGTCGAGGTCGGCGATCGGTGGCGACGCGCCGGGTTCAGACCGGGGCGAACACAACCGCATCCAACGCCGAGCCAGATGATGGAACGAGTACGGCCCGTTTTCGAGGGGGACGGTCTCGTTCTCGCTGAGCCATTGGAGCAAGAGGTTCATCGCGGCGACGACATCCCCGCGGCCGAGCAGGACCTCGACGACAATGGCGTACGATTTGGCGGTGTTGAGCCGGTCAACGTACTGCTTCCAGAAGGCGACATCCCCGGCCGCTTCGCCCGCGCGGTTCCAGGCGAGCAGCGCTTCGGCCACGTTGCGGGCGGATTCGCAGGCCTCCATTCCTTGGACGGCCGGCAACTCCGTCACCACGGTGGTGGCAAAGCGGTCCCACCACTCGGCCCGGGCGTGAAAGCGGGCGTTGGCCTGTTCGACGAGATCCGCCCGACCGGCGGCGGCCGCCTCGCACACAAGTCGCGAGTAGGCTCCGAACAGACCTTCGATCAGCTCAAGCAGGCGTTCGATCCGCTGGTCGGCGACGCTGTCTTCGCGGGCACGAAACAGGGGGAACTGGCCTTGGAAGGCGAGGATGTTCCAGGGGTCGACCAGGGCGCCGCAGTCGATGCCGCGATCGATCAGGTCTTCCATTTCGAGGGCCGTGCGGAGGGCGGCGTCGAGTTCGCCGCGCTGCACCTGCCGTTCGGAGTCGGTGAGTCGCCAGTGAATCTCGGTTTCGAACCGGGCGCTCGCGCTCGGAATCGTGGCGGCTTGCTCGCGGGCGGCATCGGAGTAGCCCATTCGCGCATAGAGTTCCGCGAGGTGCGTCCGCTGCATCTGTCGGCAGCCGTAGTGTGCCAGGTGCAGGTTGAGATGCTGCCGGATGCGGCCGAGCGGCTGCTGGTTGGCCTCGGCCTCTTTACGCAGGCGATCGGCGTGGGGGCCTTGCAGCGTTTTGAGCAAGCGAGAATAAAAGGCATCGCGCTGCCGGGCGATCTTGGGGAGCAGCGAGGTGAGGCTGATCGACGAATCGTGCGTGTCGGGGCCCGAGCCACTGACGGCCGAGGCCATGAGAATCGTGCCGGCCAGGACGGCGCTCGCCTCGAGCCGCTGTTCCTCGGGGCTGAGATCGGTGGCGACGCTCATCCATTCGAGCAAGGCCTCGAGGATGATCGTGCGGACGACGAACCGGCGATAAGTGCCCTTCGTGTCGATGAGGTGGGGGTCCCACTCGCCGAAGGTGTAGTTGGTCCGTTTGTAAACCGGGTGACTGTGATCGAATGCGCGGACATCGACGGCCAGTTCGTCGAGATTCTCCAGCTCGAAGTAGGCACTGGCGCGGATCTCTTCTGGAGTCTGGGCGAGGAGGGTGAGTGCACCGGAGATCACCCCGGCATAGCGCCCCGAGGCGACCCCGGCTCCGCGCAGATAGAGGGGAATCGGACGGAACCGCTCGTGGGCGTAAGGCTCCATCTTGCGGCCGTTTTCGAGGACGGCGACGGGCCGGTGTCCGAGAAAATCGTTGAGTAGTCGCACCGCACCGGTGACGACGCGGTCGCGCTGGTGCCAGGGGCCGCCCTGGGCGAGGGTCGCTTCGAAGACGCGGGCGATGAAGAACGGCTGCAGGAAGTCGTCCGGATGCAGATGAAACAGCAGGTCGGCATGGTTCGCGCGGTATCCCGCGAGGACATGGGTCAGCGCGAGGGGGATCACCGCGCGGGCCTGGTCGGCTTCGCGGAAGACGGGAGATTCCGGCGCCAGGCGGTCGAGAGCGGCGAGCAGTTTCTGTTCGAGAACGACCTGTCCGGTTGAGCCATCGGCGAGGACGAGATCGTCGGAAAGACGGCTGAGATGGGCCTGAAACCGGGGGTCCGGCTTGCCGTTGGAAAAATTGAGATACCCGAGCACCTCGGGAAAGAGGCTCTCGTCGGGGAGCGGGTTAGGGACGCTGAAAGATTCGTGGGGACTGGACATCGCGTACCGAAGGAACATTCGAGCGGCGACCGTCGCCGGACAGTCGGCCGGGACCAGCCCATGCCAACTCGGGACGCCCGCGGCCCTGCGGACTCGACGCTGACTTCCCGCTTCCGGAACGACCCACCAAACCCCTATTAAACCAATCGGGAAGACGCCGGGAAAGCAGGCGATTGGGTAATTGATCACCGCGCCGACACGGGGATACCGCCCGTGGCAATCCAGAAGCCGTTCTGGACGGGGCGAGTCACGGCGTTCGCGGAGCGGGAAACAGTTTGGCGTTGATTGTGGTCACCTCTTCGTCGGCGAAGGCGACCGGCACGTCGAACTTCAAGGTGATGGTCTTGGGCGGTTTGCAGGTCTTGTCGTTGCAGGCCATGTAGGTGATCTGGAACTCCAGGCGTTCGGTCGTACCTCCGGCGGCACGGGGGACGGCCAGCTCGGCGTAGAGGCTCGCCTTCTTCTCGTAGACCTGAATCTGTTCATCGCTTTCGGGCAGCGGGAACGGCTTGCCCCGCGGATAGCGGAGCTGAACCAGCTTCGTTCCCGATTTGCTTTGCAGGGAAAGCTCGATCGGGTCGTGGAATTCCGAGCCGGACGGATTGGCGTTGAGGTGCCAGCCCTCGGCGATGGTGAGGTGCACGAGGACGCGGCAGGATCGCCCGGCCGGGAGCCTGTCGACATCCAGATACACCTTGCCGGTGACGATCTCGGGACTCGCCCCGGCATTGGACTTGGCGTTCGATTTGGGGTTCGCGCCGCTGGTCAGTTGGATGCCTGCGGCCCCACGGGAGCGACGGCCGCGTCCGTGCTCCTCCGTGGCCAGAAAATCTGGCTGGTCGACATACTCGGCGACCGCGAGCGCCATCGTCGACATGGCTCCCGGTCGCTCCTGCAGTTCGGGGGCGAACAGCTCGAGGATTTCGCGGGCCTTGTCGCGGTACGAATCGGTCTGGGTCAGCGTGGCCAGGCGGAGCAGGTTGCGCGCGGTGACCGCGTTTCCTGACGGGATGACCGAATCGAGGCCGCCTTTGGGCCGGGCCAGCAGCTTTTCATGATCGAGCGCGGTGAAGAAGCAGCCTTTGAGACGCTCATCCCAGAACAGGTCGAGCTGCTGTTCGGTCAGACGGCGGGCGGCGTTGAGCCATTTCTTCTCTTGGGTGGCCTGATGGACCGCGAGCAAACCTTCGACGAGGAAGGCGTAGTCGTCGAGACAGGCGGGGGCGCGGGCTTCGCCCTGGGCGTAACTGCGCAGCAGGCGGCCGCGCTCGTCGCGAGACCGGGCGATCAGGAATTCACCCGCTTTCGCGGCAGCCTCGACGAACTCGGCTCGATCAAGAATCCGGCCTGATCGGGCAAGAGCGCGGATCGTCAGGCCGTTCCAGGCCGTGAGGACTTTGTCATCGCGAAACGGGGCGGGGCGTTTCTTGCGAACGGCGAGCAGACGGGTGCGAATCGTGGCGAGGCGGCGTTCGAGTTCAATCGTCGACATCCCTTCAGAATCGGCGATCTGGACCAGGGGACGACGCAGGCGGAGCACATGCCCGTAGGGAAAATCGGGCTGGGGACCGAGGGCGAAAATCCGTTCGACCAGGGCCGCCTCGGCCGGAGGGAGGCTCGCGCCGAGTTCGCCACGAGTCCAGACGTAGTACTGACCTTCCACGCCTTCGGTCTCGGCATCGAGGGCCGAGCAGAAGCCGCCCCCGACATCGGCCAGTTCCCGCAGCAGAAACCCGGCGGTTTCTTCCGCGAGTTGCTTGTAGCGCGGGTCGCTGGTCAGTTGGAAGGCTTCGGCGTAGACCTCGAGCAACTGGGCGTTGTCGTACAGCATCTTCTCGAAATGGGGGACGCGCCAGGCGCGGTCGGTGCTGTAGCGATGAAATCCGCCGCCCAACTGGTCATGCAGACCGCCGGCCGCCATGGCATCGAGCGTTCCCAGAACCATTGCTTTGGCTTTGGGATCGCTTGAGGCGCGGGCTTCGTAGAGCAGGAGCGAAAGCTTTGTCGGATTGGGAAACTTGGCGCGGTCGGGGTCGGCCGGGTCAAACCCGAAGCCCCCGAACTCGCGATCGAACGTCTTCCCAAGTTGGCCGACGACTCCGGCGACCAGTTCGCGGGTCAGCTCGACAGGTTGCAGGACGAGTCGCGGCTTGAGCGCGGTCTGGACGCCACGGGTGAGCAGGTCGGCGTTCTTTTCCAGGTCGGCCCGATTGGTCGTCCAGCCGTCGTGAATTCGTGCCAGCAGCGTTTTGAAGCCGATCTCGTCGCCGTCGTCTTCGGCGGGAATGAATGTCCCGCCTCCTAGAGGGCGGCCGTCGGGAGTGAGGAACAGCGAGATCGGCCAGCCTCCCGATCGATTGGCACCGATCGCGTCGAAGTAGACCTCCAGGGCTTTGAGGTAGAGGTCGTCGAGGTCGGGGCGTTCTTCGCGATCAATCTTGATGCAGATGAACTTCTGGTTCAGATCCCGCGCGATCTCCGCGTGGGAGAAGACCTCCCGCTCCATGACATGGCACCAGTGACAGGTGCTGTAGCCAATCGAAAGGAAGATGGGCTTGTCGCTGGTGCGGGCCGCTTCGAGCGCTTCGGGGCCCCAGGGATACCAGTCGACGGGGTTGTCGGCATGGGCTCGCAGATAGGGGCTGGTTTCCCGGGCGAGACGATTTTCCTGTGCGGGCGTTTTGGGGGGAGCCGCGTCACCGGCATCGCCCTCTTGCAGGGCACAGCCGGCTGTGGTGAGCAGCGCGAGAAGAGCGAGCGTGACAAGCGCAATGGGGACGACGGCAGAGCGCAGCGCTGGCGAGCGTTGAGAATGTCCGAGAGTGTGGCACAAACGGAACCCGCTGCCTGCCTCTCGACCGGATCGTCTGCCACCATCCATGGCGAATCCCTTCGCGCCAGACCGTCAAAACGCCAACCCCGGCCGAACTCCCTTCCGCCGTCACATCACTTCCGCTGGCACCTGGATGGTACCCACGGCAGGGACAGGAAAGAAAGGGAATGGGCTCAAGGACTGTGCTCGTGACGCTCGTTCGGGGGTTCCCCTCGGTCGATGTCTGACGAGTCAGGCGGAATGCCAACCGCCCCGTGCTGTGGTACAGCACGGGGCGGGGATTTCTGAAAGGCACTGACGAAGGCCGAGCAATCACTCGGTCGAACGGTTATTCAAATCCGCCCTTGGTCATGAACTCGAGGTTGAGGACGGTTCCCGTGAAGACATCGAGGAAGTTGATCTCGACGGTTCCATCGGTGTAGCCGTTGTCGCGCAGCAGTTCTTCGCGGGTGAAGTCCGGTTTGTAGAAGCCGGGGTTGAAGTAGCCGTCTCCGTTGGCATCGGCGATTGAGCGGACGCTTCCGTCGGCCATGAGCACGTTGGCACTCCGGCCGTGAACGGCGAACCAGTCGCGGGTGTCCTGAAGGATCAGGACGTTCCCATCCGCACCGTCTTCCGGGTAGGCCGTGGTGCTGGCGTAGTCGGGTTCGTTGGTTTCGGTGATGGTGATCCCCAGGGGGGGAAACGCCTTGGGGACGAGCGAGAGGATATCGGCCCGTTCGTGGGCCGGTTCGAGCAGTTCGTCGGCATCGTGCATGTGAACGGGGCCATCGGCGTAGGATTCCGCGAGGGGGATCCCCGTGGTGAGGCTCGCATCGGGAAGTCGACCGTCAGCGCCGGCGATTTTGATCGGCAGATAGCCTTCTTTCAGGTCGGCCCGCGCGGCATCGGCGAGTACGGGAATCGCGTTGGTGGGCACCGTCGACACATCCAGTTGGCGGCGGGTCAGCGGGCCGGTCACCTTGCTGTCGAGCAGGTTGTAGGGGCCATCTTCGGTGAGCAGTCGCACGTTCGGAGCGACGCCTTCCGATTCCAGTTTGAGCTGACCGCGCACCGCCAGCCAACTGTTGGCGTAGTTCGTGTTGATCCCGAGCTTGGCAATCTGCTCGGAAACGGGGATGGCGCGGGCCGTCATTTCCGGGAGAGTCGCCGGATCGGTGACCGGCGGAAGCTCCGCGCAGAATCCCTTATTCTGCCGATCGCTGGGTGCATCGATACCCGACGCATCGGAACGCAAGAGGTCGAGCAGGCCTTCGCTGGCACGATTCGGGCTGGAGGGGCAGCGGAGGTCGTTGGCCCGCCCGGCCTTGATGATGGCCATGTCGGCCGGCCAGCCAAAGGTATCGGGGCAACCATCGCGGCTGAGGCTGAAGGCACCCGAGAGGAACCGTTCGTTGGGGTCCTGGGTGGCGAACGTGTGCATCGCCACGCCAATCTGCTTGAGATTGTTGCGACATTGCGTCGCGCGGGCTGCCTCTCGGGCCGCCTGGACAGCCGGAAGCAGCAGGGCCGCAAGAATCGCGATAATCGAGATCACGACCAACAGCTCAATCAGGGTGAACCCGCGCGAATGGGCGGAGTGGGGGGGATGCTTCAGAGTACGCATAGGTGACCTTCCAGACGATCAGATGCAGAACCACGCCCTTGCAATCGGGCCCAAACACCGAAATCGGCCCGTGGTTCGGGGCGGATTTGGTCGCCACCGCTTACAAACGCAGAGGCAGTGTTTACGCAATAGTATTGCAACTGACCTGCAGAGGCAATCGCGACGAGATCGCATTATTTGCGTTTTCAGCAAACTTCACGATTCCGAGGACTGAGCCCCATCGGCGAACGGAAGCAAACCAGAGGCGAACCGCTCGCGACAGAAACGGAGCCCCCCGCAGAATTCACGCCGCGCGGCGACCCAGGAAGATCACGCGGGGGGACCGTGCGGAAACGGGGTTTCGCCACAGCACGGTCGCGGCGATCTTCCGCACCGGGGGGGCGGAGGGCCGTGGGCGGAATCTCGACGATGGCAGCGATCAGGACGCGTGGGTCGATGCACTGGGTCGCGAGGTTCACCGACCCCGGACAGGGACGGCTCGCATGGTCGCGCCCGGGTTCGGGCGCGCGTTCCCAGGGCTGGCGCGGCCCTACTTCTTGCGCTTGGAGGCGATGGGACGAATGCCGAGGTCCCGGGCTTCCTCAATCGAGATCAACTGGATGTTCGGGTTGTTGTTGGCCTCGAACGCTTCTTTGTGCTTGTCGAGGTTGGCCAGGCCGGTGAGTACGGCTCCGACAAACGCGGCATGCTCTGCTTCGTAGCCTTCCACCGACAGGTCGGCGAAGAAGTCGGGGAGATCCTCGGGCACTTCCGCATCGGTTGTGCCGAGCATGGTTGTCTCGAGGCCGATGCGCAGCTCGCCTTTCTTGTCGGCCTTGAAGGCGAGGAAGCAGTGCCCGGGGACCATCACCAGTTCCACGTCGAGGCCGATCTTGCGCAGGATCGAGGCCATCAGCACGCTGCCATCGACGCAGTTGGCCTGCGTCGCCTCGATCGATTCGTCGAGAAACCGCACCGACTGGCTCACGGTGCCTTTGTTGGGCGTGGTCGTCGAGACATCGCTGTAGGTGATGTTCCGGCCCTGCAGCGCCGCCCAGACGGCGAAGACCTGCTTCATGACCTCGGCCGGGTCACCTGACTGGTATCCGGTGAAGGAATCGACAATCCCGGTCTCTTTGGCATCCTTCAGGACGCCATCGATCCAGGGGTGGTTCTCGTTGACATAGGCGGCGAACAGCCAGGAGAGATCGTCGATATCCTCGGCGGTCTCGGGCTCGTCCTTCAGAAGCACATAGAACAGGCAGTCATTGAGCGATTTGAGCAGGAGTGTTTCGGTGAAGGGGGGGAGGGCTTCGTCATTCACCGTGACACTGGCCGTGAAGACCACGGGCGTTTCTTCCTTGACCAGGTGGAGCTTGTCGTAGTCCCAGGCGGCCTTGGGGAGAATGCGGACTTTGGTCTGGCCGGGCTTGAGCTGCCCGGTCCATTTGGAGGTCTTGAGATAGCCGTCGATCGCGATCTCGACTTCGATGTTGGCCTCTTCGGGGACATCTTCGAGCGTGATACCGATCCAGCCGTTTTCGTCGCCATACAGGGGATCGGGGTCGTCTTCGGCCGCCGTGCTGTTCGCTTTGTCCTGGGCGACCTGGTCGTCGCCATTCCAGTCGACGAGCGCCGTCGAGATCAGCGCGCTCGGGAAGAGGTTCTCGTCCGAATGGGAATAGAGGCCAACCACCGGCCCGTCGGCACAGGCCGGAACCGCCAGCCAGAAGACCACCGCCGCCCAGCACAAACCGGTTGTTCGCATTGCCCGCCTCCCTGACCGTGGCACCCAGTTTCTGCCGATCCCCTGCGGCAGACACGCGGGGTACCAGACGCACCGTTCTCCCCGCTCGCCGGATGCTAGCGACGAACGGATTGACCTCCAATGGCGGATTTCCCGGGTCAGGCCCCGCAAGGCACGGCTTGTTCCGGAGCGACTGATTTTGTTTACCACCAAGGCACGAAGGCACCAAGGAAAGACAAATCAAGGCGCTGGGGCGAGGCGGTCCGGTGCGCGTCTTCTGGTGAGAACGGTTTGGTGAAAGAGACTGGCGAGGCGACCCTGTCAGGGGTCGGTGGAGAAACTCCGCGCACGCTCTTTACCGCTGCGGTGGGGCGGGGGGGCTTTCGATCTTTTTCTACTGGTCCTGCGCACCGCGTTCCACCGACCCCTGACAGGGTCGGCTCGCCTGAGATCGATTTGCGCGGTCGGGCATGACAGGCTCGAGCGCACTTCAATCACAGACGAATCTCGCAATCGGAACGACGATCAGTCGCCCAGCCCCGGCAACCCGACGAGGGAACTGGGTGATGCGAACAGATCATCGAGGGCGGAAGTCGCGACCGGTGTCGCCACCGCGACGGGCAGCGGGTCGGCTTCCTCGTCGTTCACGGCCACTGTGGCTGCTGCCGCGACCGGGGCCGCGTGAACAGCCGACGACTGCACGAGCGTTTCCAGTCGCGATGCGGTGCCCGAGGTGGTCGTCGACGTACTGCTACCGGACGTTGACGAGAACGCAGGCCCGACCAGTGTGGTCACCGACGAGACCGCCTGCGAGACAACCGGTTCGGAGGTTGCGGCCGCCGTCGCGGGGACGGCGGTCGGAGCGGTGACGACGACGGGGTAGGCGTACCCGAGAATGCCGTGGGCTTCCCAGATCCCGGGGAACTGCCGCAGCACCGCGTCGCGAACGGCCGCCGACTCGGTGTAGAGGTGGACGCCCGTAGGTCGATTGTAGAGCCGGTAAATCGGCACCGTTCCCGGGGCCTGATTCGCGAAAATCAGCCCTTCGTCTTTCTCGTACCGCCAGCCAATCTGCCCGTACAGCGGGTTGGAAGGAGTAACCAGTCCGAGCAGGAAATCCCGCTCGGCGGCGTTCGTGGTGTAGTAGTGCCGCTGCGTCTGGAAGTTGAAGATTCGGTAGATGGGCGAGGCGCCCGTCGTCGGGTCCGAAATGACGTTGAATCCCGATTGGCTCGTCGTTTCGTCGCGGAACCCGGGGTTTCGCAGCACGGCTTCGAACTCAGCCTGGCTGGTCGTGTAGAAGTGATACTCGCCCCGGCGGTTGTACGCCCGGAAGAAGCGGGTCGGGTTGGATTCGTCGCTCACATTCACGACAAAGTCACGAACGATGCTCTGGCCACTGGCATCGGTCGCCTGCACCCGGATCGTGTGCGTTCGGGCCCGTTCAAAGTCGAGCGGCGCGGTCGTGCGGACGATGTTCCCTTCGATCCGGAACTGGGCGTTGCTGTCGGCCGCCGAGGGCGGTGTCAGCGTGAATGTGATCGGTCCGCCTTCGGGGTCTGTCGCCGCCAGCACCCCGGCCAGTGTCCCTGCGGATCTGTTCTCGGGGACGGTGACGCCCGAGAACGCCAGCCCCGTCGGCAGTTCATCGACGTCGATGACGCGAATCGTGAAGACTCGCTCCGCGGACAGTCCACCGCTGTCGGTCGTGCGGACGCGAATCGAATACGACTGCCGTACTTCGTAGTTGAAAATGACCGATGTTCGCAGTTGATCGCCCGAGATGAAGAAGAATGCGTTGTCGGCCGAACCATCACCGGAAACAAGCTGATAGTTGTAGCTGCCGACGCCATCGGCATCGGTGCTGGCGAACAGTCCCACGAGGCGGTTGGCGGTGAGCACGTTTTCGGTCACCGTGCCGCCGGTCAGCCCGACTTCCTGGGGCCGATCGTTGACGTTGAGCACCGTGATTTTCACGGCCCGCTCGATAAAGTTTCCGCCCGAATCGGTCGCGCGAACCCAGACGGTCAGATTGTGCTTGTTGCCATCGCTCGGGTCGGCCGGGATCGCCTCGTAGTCGAGCCGAGTCGGGCCGACGAGTACCTGGTCGCCCACGATCCGGAACAGATACGAATCGTCCTTGAGACCTGGATTGGCGACGAGATCGCGAGGGAAGAGGCGGTAGGTGAACGTCTCGCCCACATCAGGGTCGTTCGTGCTAATCGTGCCGACGAGGAGGTTCGCCTGATTCTCCAGCACGGTGCCCCCGGTGGCGAAGTTGATCGCCGAAGGGGGTTCGTTCCGGTTGGTGATCTGCAGAACAACCTGCTTGTCGAGCGAACGGGCCGGGCTGCCGTTGTCGGTCACACGCAGCGTGATCGTTCGCGAGGTGACCGTCTCAAAGTCATACGAACGGGTGGTTCGGAGGTTGTTAAACCCGGTACCGACGAGCGTGAACTCGTCGTTGTTGTCGACCCCTGCGGGCAGGCTGAAGGTGAAGTCCGAACCGGCATCGGCGTCGGTTGCGGAGAGTGTGGCCACACCGAAGTTCGCGCCCGCATTCTCGGGGATGGTGGTGCCCGACAATTGGATGTCCGTGGGCGCTTCGTTCACGTTCTGGACGGTGATTCGGAAGGCCCGTTCAACCGGCGACCCCACCGAGGGAGTCGATCGGACGCGGACGAAGAACTCGTTCTTGGTCTCGAAGTTGAACGAGTTGCGGGCAACGAGATTCGTGCCGGAAACATCGAACAGGGAATTGTCCTGCGACCCGTCGCCCGGCGTCCCGCTGGAGACGAGCGTGTAGGTGTAAGGCCCGGTGCCACCCGTGGTGGAGAGCGCGCCAACCAGGGCATTCGCCCCGGCGTTTTCGAACAGCGTACTGTTGGCCAGTGAGATGACCGTCGCCGTGTCGTCGACGTTCAGGACGTTGATGACCAGGTCAGCCGTGTTGGAGTTCAGGCCGTCGAACACCAGCACCCGAACGGTACGCGTGGCGGCGGCTTCGAAGTCGAGCGGAGCGACTCCCACCTTCAGAACGTTGCCTTCGATCACGAAGAAGCTGTTGTCGGGCACGCCGGAAACGAGTGAGAACGTCAGGCCGGAGCTGCCCTCGGGATCGACGGCCGAAAGCGTGCCCACCGGGATGTTCACCACGCCCTCGACCACGGTGTTGTTGGAAAGCGTCGGAGCGGCCGGCGCTTCGTTGATGTTGGTCACCGTGATGGTGAACACCTTCTCGAACGACTGGGCGGGGCTGCCGTTGTCGGTCACGCGGACGCGGATCGAGCGGGTTGGTTCCGTCTCGAAGTCGAACGTCCGGGTCGCCCGGAGTTGGCCACCCGTAATGATTTCAAAGTCGGTGTTGTTGGTGTCGCCCGTTCCGAGGACCAGGGAGTAGGTGTAGGTCTGGTTGAAGTCTTCGTCGACGGCCGAGAACGTGCCCACGAATGTCGGGACCGAGAGGGCGTTCTCCCGGATCGTCGCGGTACTCAGCAGGATATTCGTCGGTGCTTCGTTGACGTTGTTCACCGAGACCTGCAGCGTCGCATCGAATGAGCGACCACCGGCATCGGTCACGCGGACCATGATGAACGCGATGGGCGTCGCTTCGAAGTTGAGCACTTCCCGCATGCGGAGCTCGTTGCCGACGATTTCGAAGCGGGCGTTGTCGCGGGCGTTGAGTCCATCCGTCAGGGCGAACGTGAAGGTGTCGCCGGAATCGGCGTCGAGACCTGTGAGCAGGCCGACAACCGCGCCGACGGGAATCCCTTCATTGACCGAACTGGGGGTGAGCGTCACGCCGGTCGGCGGTTCGTTGAGATTGTTCAGGTTGATCGTCACTGTCCCGATACCAGAGGCCGGGGGGAAGCCGTTGTCGGTTGCGGTGATGGTGAGGTTGAAGACCGGGGAGGTTTCAAAGTCGACCGCGCTGCTGGTGGCGACGGTGATGACTCCCGTGACGGGGTCGATCTGAAAGGCGTTCCCGGTGTTACCGCCGGTGATCGAATAGGTGATCGTGTTTCCGTCGGTATCGGTGGCGGTGGCGGTGCCGACGACCGTTCCGTTGGCAGAGTTCTCGTCGAGCGAGAACGATTTGGGATCGACGATGGGGCGGTTGTTGAGCGGGGCGACGACGCGGAGCGAATACTGTCCGAGCGAGCCGTAGTCGGAATAGCCGTTGGTCACGGGGTCGCCGAAGCCGACACCGTCGATTCGCAGGTAGTATGTCCCGGCAGCGAGTGTGGCCGAGTACGACGCGTTGAGAGCGCTGGCCGGATTGACGGTCGTGAGTAATGTGCCAGTCGAGTCGAGAATCTGCAGTTCGGCATCGAGGTTGGGTGAATCGCTGAAGTTGGAAAGGTCGACCGTGACCAGTCCACCCGACGTGTTGAGGCGGAACAGGTCGATATCAGTGGACCGTTCGATCACGCCGTCACGGAGAATTTCGACGCCGCTCCCCACAACGACAGGCGTTGTGGCGGGGGCGAGCACATTGGCGGCCGCAGTGGTGTTCCCATAGTCATCCGGGCGGTAACCGAAACCATTCTGGGTCGTGATCAGGGTGAGATCGTCTTCCCTATTGTCGGCGTTCTGATACTCGCCGCGGCTCCACTGGAACACGCGGTATTGATCAAAAGGCGGGCCGAACCCCGACCCCATGATCGGGCCCCAGGCGGTTGGCCCCGAACCATGTCCATCGAAGTAATCTTCTACGGGACTGGTGCGACCGTCGTGGTTCAGTCCGAACGTGTGGCCGACCTCATGGCTGATTGTGTTGGCCACGCTGAGATTGGTGTTTCCGCGACCGGCGGGGTACGTGAAGTTCCCGACGTCAACGGGCCCATCAAAACTGTTCAAAAACGCGATCCCCCCGGCGGAGCCAAAGGCAGGTCCACCATTGCCCACGATGGCCCGCGTGCCCCACTGGGTGTCTCCGCCGCCTGTGTTTCGCAGCCGCTCCACTCCCGGATCGATGGTCGTCACGTTGACATCAAACATCGCCATGTCTTCGGCGACGATTTGCCAGATTCTCTGGATGTTCTCCAGTTCGAGATTGCTGAAATTCGCAGTGTCCGCATCGATCGAGTAGGGCGCGGTGACGAACGTGGTCGTGTTAAAGGCCAAGTTCCAGTTGGTGCCGGTCGTCGTATGTCCGGTAAAATCAAGGTAGATGGTGTGGTTGGCCGACGGTCGACTGGCCAGCGAAAACGTATCCGACAAAGGAAAGGGGGGGGCGGACTGCGGATCGGCAGAGGAATCGCCGGTTTCTCCCGAGGGTTGGATCGCCCCGGGAACGGCGTTGACATCGATGGGAGTCCACCCGAATTCGGGACGGTCCAGAATGGAGGCTGCTAGCACCACGCGTGCTTCCAGCGACTCGACCGGCGCGTGGCGGCCACGCTGCCGTCGCAGGACCTGGGACGGTCGAAACGCGGTCCATCCCAGGCGGGCAAACCAGGCAGAAGCAGTCAGGCGGGCGCGGGCAGTCATCGTCAGGGCCTTGTGGAGGCGACGCGGCCGAGCACCCCAGGGTGGGTCGGCCAGAACGAGGATTCCGGAAAGTCAACTAGGAATAGTGACCGCGGGGGTAAACCGATGTCAATTGCCGAATAGGAATCCCGAAAAATGTCTCCTGCGGATTCGCTGCCGTTGGGACTCTTTTCTGGCCGTTTCTGCTCGATCTCCGCGGAGCGAGCTGTTCGGAAAATTCTCCGTTTGCCGCAAGCTCCGGCTCGCATTCTGCGATTTCCGGCCCCGGGTGATACTCCTACCGGTTGTCGAAAACGGTCTGTCCGCACCTGTTCGGCGGTCAATCGACCGCGCACAATCTGTACTCAGCCGGAGTCCGAAATCATCTCGATCGCGGGGCGGTTCTGGGTTCGGCCGACGGCCTGAGCAACGGGTGCCGTTCGATCTGGCGAGAGGTACGAAACGAAGGCTGGGGGACGGTCCATGATTGGCGCGAGTCGTTTGGGTTCAATTCGCCGGTTCAAGTCACCGGGCCGCCGCGCGTTCACGCTGATTGAACTGCTCGTGGTGATCGCCATCATCGGAGTGCTGCTGGGGCTGCTGCTGCCTGCCGTCCAGCAAGCTCGCGAATCGGCCCGGCTGACCCAGTGCCGCAACAATCTCAAACAGTTGGCCCTCGCCGCCACCAATTTTCATGACACCCACTCGGCCTACCCCCCGGCCCGCCTGCAGCCTCACCCCGACGATCCCGACTCCGCACTGTGCGGCGACAAGTATCCCACCTGGGCGGTCTATCTGCTGCCTTACCTTGAATCGAGCACGCTTTATCAGCAGTGGAACGTGAACGAACCGTTCGCCGGCCACGCTCAGGCGACACGGGATAGGATCCTGTCCACCTACGTCTGTCCGTCACGCCGCAGCGCGACGGACGCAGTCATTCCCACGACGCGCACGCTGGTCACCTGGACGCTTCCCTGTGGCTGTCCGAGTAACAGTTACGTCGATGTCGTTGGTGGGGCGGTGGGCGACTACGCAGCCAATCACGGCGATATGTCCCCGGGACTCGCGGCGGCCGGATATGGAGGGGCCGGAACCGGCTTGATTATCTCCAGCCGACCTGGCTGTGACGGCAGCCGGCCGCGCGACTGGAAAGACAAGATTCGGGATCGCGATGCGACCGACGGTCTCAGTACGACCGCCCTGTTCGGTGAACAACATGTCCCGTTGAACAAACTGCTGAGCTTTCCCGAGACGGGGCCGCTGTATAACGGCGATCATCTGCCCGCCTTCGCCCGTTACGGTGGACCAGGTGTTCCGCTCGCCCGCAATCCGGCCGACACGACCGCGTCGTTCTTCTCGTTTGGCGGTCCTCATGTGGGCATCTGCCAGTTCGCGCTGGGGGATGGCAGTGTCCGGGCGGTGAATGTCTCCATCAGTACGATTGTGCTCGGGCGGCTCTGCTGTCGCGACGACAGTGAAGTTCTCGACCTGCCCTGAGGACCGCCGTGAATGCATTCCACTCCCTGCGGATCGGCCAGCACGAACGGGTTCGGCACGATCGGGTCCGATCTGGATCGGCACGAAGCGGCGCCCTGGGGCTGCTGGTCGTGCTGCTCGTCGCCACACCCGGCGTGAGTGGCTGTGGACGAGCCGGACCGGCCATCGTCCCCGCGGCGGGAATCGTCCGGTTTGAAGATGGTCAACCCGTTCTCAGCGGGCTCATCGAGTTCACCACGGTCGATGACCGGTTTACCGCGCGGGCCAGAATTGGCCGCGATGGCCGGTTTCAACTGGGGACATCGGCGGAATCCGACGGTGCGGTGGTTGGGCGGCATCGTGTCGTGGTGTCACAGCTGGTTCCCACCGAAGACGTCCCTCAGGCCGGGCACGCCGCGCATGGCCTCGTTCATTCGCGATTTGCCGACTATGCCACGTCCGGCCTGACGATTGAAGTCCCTCCAGGCGGCTCGCGCGACCTGGTGATCACCGTCGCGCGGGGCGCGCGGTGATGTTCGTGCTCTGATCCTGAAGTCGCTGGACGGGATCGGGGCGGGTCGTTCCCATAACGAACGGGGGCACATTCCAGGGCCGCGTGGCGAGGGGTGGTCGCTTCCGGCGGTTTTGGCAGGGTACAGGCATGTCCCAGGACTGGGATTTCTTCTTTCGGACGGTCGAGGCGACCCGGCCTGGGCCGGGCGGGCTGGGCGTCTGTGCCGCGGCGCTGTTTGTCGACCTGGCGCTCCGTGAGCGCGGGCCCGAACCGGCCCGTCCGTGGCTGGTCGAGGTCGAAGTGGCGATGCAGTCGCCCCGCGCCGACGGCCTGGGCGACGAGGGGGAATCGACCGCGCTGTACGCCCTCGAAGATGATCTGTTTTCCGCGCTCGCCCGCTCGGCCCAGGCCCGCTACGTCGGTCGGGTGACCAGCGAGGGGCATCGGGTTCATTTCTACTACGCCCCGTCGGATGAAAATCTGTCGGAGATTGTCGCCGAGGCGCTGGCCCGTCACCCCGCCTATCCGGGAACGACCACGGTCCGGCACGATCCCTACTGGGACGAATACCGCGAACGGCTCGCCCCGAATCTCGTCGAGTATCAGTCGGTCCTCACCCGCCGCACCGTCGAGTCGGCTCGCGACGCAGGGGACGAACTGAACCGCCCCCGGCCCATCCACCACTGGCTCGACTTTCCGTCGGCCCAGTCGCGGGAGCAGTTTCTGGCCCAGGTGCGCGGGCAGGGTTTTGCGATCACCGAACCAGATCTCGAAGACGCTCACAGCCCCGAACTGCCCTACACAGCCCAACTGTCGCGGCAGGATACGCTGCAACTCGAGTTCCTCGATGGCCTCGTGACCGACCTCGTCATCCGCGGCGAAGACAGCGGCGGCCAATACCGCGGCTGGGCCTCGGAATAAGCCCGAATTCCAGCGCAACGCAGGCGAGCCGACCCTGTGAGGAGTCGGTGAAAACCGCTGTCCGCGGGGCGAGTCGTCGTTTGCCGACCATCGTCGTCAGCGATGTTCCGCGTC
>JAIXZD010000334.1 GCA_027489895.1 Planctomycetaceae bacterium | reverse complement strand
GGATAGAGTTCGTCCAGCGTCGTCGCCACCTGGGTGGCAACGGCATGCTTCAGCTTGAGCACGCGAAACTCGGTCTGGGAATCGATCGGCTGGTCGAGCTCTTTGACCAGTTTGAGCACGCTCTCCATGTCAGCCGACGAAGCGAGGACGAGCACCGCGTTCGGCCGGACGATCGGAATCACCGAGACCGATTGCGACTGCTGCACCACGCTGGTTCGTGAGGAGCGCAGCCGGTCGTAGATGGTCGTCAGCAGTTCGGCGAGGCCTTCGGAATTGACGTTCTCCAGCAGGACCAGTTGCAGGTCGGGCGTCGCCCCGACGCTCAGCCGCTCGATCTCGCGGATGATCTGCATCACCGCATCGACATCTTTCTGATTGCCGCGAAGAATGAGCACGCCCAGGTCGGGGACCGATTCGACAGCGACTTCCCCTTTGAGCGCCCCCAAGAGATCGGGCAGCGAGTTGGGATCGATCGGAGCGGCCGCGGGCGGCGCGTTGGGGTCGATCGCTTCCTGCGCATCTGCCGCGCGGTTCGCCTGGGCGAGTTGCTTGACCGGCTGTTCGAGCACCCGGGCGAGCGGCGCGGCGGGGATCGGCGTAGCCATCGGCTTCAGGGTTCGACCCACGCGTCCAGCCGGTGCGTCGAGAGCCTGAATCAGCTTTTTGACAGCGACGACATCCGCCGCATCGGCGGCGATCACCAGGCGGTTCTTGTCTTCGTCGATCCCGATTTGAAACCAGACCGCGCCGCCTTCGGCATTGCGGTAGACTTGGAATGCCGGCAGGTTGTCGGGTCCGGTGGCCAGCAGTTCGGCCTGCTTCCCGAACGCCGTTCGCATCGCCTTGGCAACATCCAACGCATCCTGATGTTCGAGGACCAGTTCGGCCCGTGCGGGGGTTCCCCGCGGAACGGCGGGGATGGTGGCGGCTGGCATCGGCCGCGGCGCTTCGAGTGCGGGCGGATTGTTCGCAGGGGGAGTTGCGGGCGACGGTTCGGCTTCACCCGCGACGGTCCGCACGTTCGGCGTGCGGCGCGGTGAGAGATCGACCACCTCGGCTCGATCGGCCGTCACCACGCCGCCTGCGGCGGGCTGAGTCGGGCGCGTCTGCCGTGCGGCGGCGATCTTGTCCGACGTTTCCGACATGGGGCGCGTGGCGGCAAACTGCCCGGCCGCCGGCGTGGCGTAGGGCCGGGCATACTCGGGACGCGTCGATGGAATGTCGATCAGCACGAGGTGCCGACCTTTCACGACCAGGCGAAAGCCTTGGGGCTCGAGTTCTTTGTTGAGAATCCGCAAGGCCTCGGGGACGGTGTACTCGCGGCGATCGAGACGGGTCCAGGTGCGCTTCGGGACGCGATCGGCCACCAGCTCGGTGCCGGTTTCCTTGGCGAAGTTCCGCAGGACCATCGACCAGGGCATGTCGACGTACATCAGTCGGACCCGGTTGTCGCCCGGCACTTCGGCATCGAGCGAGGCATCGGGATCGATCGTCCCCGCCACCGGCTGAACCGAGTCGGCCTGATTTTGTCGCTCTGCCTGATTCTGCGCCTGCTGGTTGGCGGCGTTGGAGATCGCGGCGGCCTGGGACGGGGTCGGCTTGGTGGCTGGTTTCGCCTTCCGGGAGAACAGATTCAGCTTGGGGGCAGCTTCCAGCGTAGGCAGTTCAACCGGAGCCAGCCCGGCGACTCCCAAGACAACACTGGCGGCACAGAGTCCCAACCAGACCCACCGCAGCGTGGGCCGACTGGACAATCGATGGGGCGAGTTCGAGGTTCGCATCTGGACACCCGGCGCTGAAGTCTGCCGGGGGATCATGTCGAAACGCGAGCGCGCTCAACTCCCCAAAATCGGCAGTAACGTCAGAATCGGCACAGATTGCCCAGCCTCTTCAAGCGGACTTGTGGAATGTCCAACAGACAACCGACATTCTGTCTGCAGAAACCCTTTGCCAAACACCCCAGAGCACCAGAGCTCACCACATTCTCAACTGATGATTTCCGAGACGACGTCCCCGGCCGCGATGGGGACCGGGCGGTTCAGTTTGTCGGGCACGATCGCGTGCGGGTCGAGGCCCAGCAGCGAGAAGACCGTCGCCGACAGGTCATCCAGCCTGACCGGTTTGTCCGCCGGGTAGGCCCCCTGATGATCGGACCGCCCGTGCCGGTAGCCCCGCTTCACCCCGCCCCCGGCCAGGAGCGCCGTGTAACAGTGTGGCCAGTGGTCCCGGCTGGCCTGACCGTTCAGCTTGGGCGTCCGCCCGAATTCGCCCATCCAGACGACCAGCGTTTCGTCCAGCAGACCGCGGGAATCGAGGTCATCAATCAGAGTGGGCACGGCGAGGTCGGTCAGCGGCAGTTGCCACTGCTTGAGAATGGGGTACATGAACGTCTGGTTGAAGCCGTGAGTATCCCAGCCCCCGCTCGACAGACTCTGGCCACCGATATTGTTCGAGAAGTAGACGTTCACAAATTTGACCCCCGCCTCGACCAGGCGCCGGGCGAGCAGGCAGCTTTGGCCGTAACTGCTTCTGCCGTAAGCCTCTCGGAGCGCGGGGGCCTCCTGGCTTAGGTCGAAGGCCTCACGCACGCGGGTGGAACTGATCAGGTCGCAGGCCCGATCGTACAGGGCGTCGACGGACCGGGCGGGGCTGGAATCGAGCATCCGCGATTGGGTATCGAACCACCGCAGCATCGCCCGTCGCGACTGCAGGCGGCTGGGCGAAACCTCTTGGGGCAGAACCAGTTCGGGAGGATGGAAGTCAGCCGCACTCGGGTCTCCGGTGACGACGAGCGGGTCATGGCCACCACCGAGGAAATGGCCGCGCTGTCCCGGGGTGACCGAGCCATCACGGATGATGTGCGGCAGACCGACGAACGTCGGGATTCCGGAATCCTCGCGGGCGAATCGGTCGACGATCGAACCGTAGGCGGGGAACAGATCGTCGGCCGGCGGCATCCGGATGTCGTCGACGAGTGGGGCATGGCCAGTGAGCGCGTAGTACGAGGCCGGATTGTGATTCTTCATCCCGTGGTGCAGCGTGTGGACCAGGGTTGTCTTGGCCAGCACCTGGGCCAGACGCGGGGTGTGCGCACCAATCCGGTGGCCGGGAATCGTCGTTTCAATGGGGTCAAACTGGCCCCGGATTTCGCGGGGGGCGTCGGGCTTGTAGTCGAGCGTGTCGAGGTGGGAGGGACCGCCGAACTGAAACAGAAAGATGACCGATTTCGCCCGCGCCACGCGCCGGGAGACCGAGTCGGCCCGAACGGATTCGGCACGCACGCACTGGTCTTGAGTGAGGCCCAGCAGCCCTGCCCCACCGATGGATAGAGCGGCCCGTCGCGAGAGCGTCGGCAGAGTCTGCGATGCGGTGTTCATGCCGAACCTGAGCGATCCGCGAAAGGGAGTGAACGGAGGCAATCGTCTGCCGCAGGACATTCCAACCCGAATGGCCCGATCGACAAGTCGCCCATCAATCAACGAGCATACGTCGCAGGGGAACGGGCCGCGAGTGCGAACCTGGGGGGCAGCACTGGGCGGCGGGCGGCGGCGTCAAACCGACTGGGGCTCGTAGTGCGACACCGCCAGGAACAGGGGTAGCGGAAGTCGTGAGACTTCCGGCAATGTGGGTTCACGTTCGGCCGAAATCTCACGATTTCCGCTACGCCGCTTCACCCCTGTTTCGAGGCGTGCCGCAGAACTAAACCGGCAGCGCGGCGAGCTCTTCCACGATGCGTTCGTTGAGGCCGCTGTCTTTGGTGCGGGTGGCGACGCGGAGCGCGTTCTCGATCGAACGGCCGTTGCTCGACCCGTGGCAGATGATGCAGATTCCATCGACGCCCAGCAGCGGTGCGCCGCCCGATTCGTGGTAGGAAAACTGCTTGTGCACCTCAGAAAACGCCTGCTTGGCGAGGTGCTTTTCCTGGTCGAGCACCGAGACGACATGCTGCGACACTTTGCGCATCATCATCTCGACCATGCCTTCGCTCGCCTTGAGGACGACGTTTCCGACGAACCCCTCACAGACGACGACATCGGTCTGGCCCTGGTAGAGATCCCGGCCTTCGACATTTCCGAAATAGCGGTCGCGCAACTGCCCTTTCGAGAGCAGATTATGCGTTTCTTTGACGACTTCGTTCCCCTTGCCCGCCTCGCTGCCAATGTTCATGAGGCCAATGCTGGGCGATTCGATGTTGAGCACGCTGCGGGCGTAAATACCGCCCATCACCGCGTATTGCTGCAAATGATCGGCCCGAGCATCGGGATTGGCTCCGACATCCAACAGCACGCAGGGGCCACCCAAAGTCGGCAGAACCACGGCGATTCCAGGGCGCTTGACGCCTTTGAGGAACAGTTTCGTCCGCAGCCCGGCACCGACGACGGCACCAGTACTGCCCGCGCTGACGACGGCGTCCACATCTTTGGAAGCCATCAGCTTCCAGCAGACGGCGATCGAGCAGTTGGGCTTCTTCATCAGGGCTTCGACGGGCTTTTCGTCCATCCCCGCGACCCCTTCGGACGCGACGATGCGAATCCGAGCGCGATCGATATCACGCTCGGCCAGGCCCTTCTCGATCTCGGCGGGATCGCCGACGAGGACGATCTCCAAACGCGGATTCGCCTTCAGCGCGGCTTCCGTGCCCTCGAGATTCGGCCCGGGGCCAAAATCCCCGCCCATGGCATCCAAGGCAATCCGCATCGCCCATTAGCTCCGGCTGACTTCCACGACCGTACGGCCCATATAGAACCCACAATCCGGGCAGACGACGTGACTTGGGGTCGGCGTGCCACACTGAGCGCAATACTGTACCTGAACAGGCTTTACAGCATTATGACTGCGGCGCTTCGCGCTCCGCGAGTGGGACTGCTTTCGCTTGGGAACGGCCATGGCAAACAGATCCTGACGTCAATTCGGCGGAGCGAACTCCACCAACACGGTACCAATACAGCGAGGTGCCACTCCCCAAAACAGCACCGCGACCCGGTCTTCGACAGGCCGCGCGGGGGAAACACCAAACCGGCAGCATACGCCTAACGGCTCCGAAAAGTCAAGAATGTGTTTTCGACACATCGATCAACACAAATGCATGAAATGGTTGAGGTGTCGGCGTTCCCTGTCGGTTTTCTTGTGAACCGATGGGTCGTGGCGGGCGATCTGCCCCTCCGCGCTTACAGCGCGGCCCGTTTCTCGGCGATGAACTTGGCGTGGTGCGGGATGTGGCCGGTGATTCGCTTGAGGAGCGTTTCCAGGGAGAGCGCCCCGTCGCGGGAATGCGTCCCAACCCGGGTGAACGCCGCGTCGGGCAGCGTGCGGAGAATGCGGGCCATCTGCTTGCGGACGACGTCGATCAGGGCGATCTCTTCCTGGGCGTCGCGGTCATGGTAGGCGAGTCCCTTGAGGAACAGGTCTGGGTCGCCGCTCAGCAGCGGTGGGTTGTCTTCCGCGATGACGCGCTTCATCCGGTCGGCGTAAACCGGTTCAAAGTCGGCAATGTGGCAGATCAGTTCGAGCGTCGTCCATTTTCCGGGGATGGGGCGCGCTTTGAGCTGCTCGGTCGTCATTCCGGCAATCGCCTGCGAGAGCAATTGCGCGCCGTGTTCATAGTCGGTGATGAGCTGGTTGTAGGACATGACGGGAAGCATCCGGTTGGAGAGGTCGAGGGAGGAGCGCAACGAGCACGGGACGATTTTCGGACCAGGCGACAAATTCGGGCAGGCTGTTTCCCGCGCTCTCCCAAGGATGATATTCTCCCTGCAGTTTCGATTCATCTGGCGACGGGTTCAACAACGAGGCGTGGCATGACGATGCGTGTGCGAGGTGTGCGAGGCGCGATCAGCGTGCCGGCCAACACGCGCGAGGAAATTCTCGCGGCGACGCGGGAATTGCTGTCGGAGATCTTGCGCGTCAATGAGATCGACGAATTCGACGATCTCGCCTCGATCATCTTCACGACCACGCCCGATCTGAACGCGGTGTTTCCGGCCGAGGCGGCCAGGGAACTGGGCATGAGCCAGGTGCCGCTGATCTGCGCTTCGGAAATCGCCGTGCCGGGCCGGTTGTCCCGCTGTGTCCGCGTGCTGATTCACTGGAACACGACGCGGAGCCAGAAGGACGTGGTGCATGTCTACCTGCGCGAAGCGAAAACGCTTCGGCCGGATATTCACAGTGCGCAGTAGACGCCCGGTGGATTGCAGGATTTGGCGGCGGGACGTCGGGGGAAGCCTCACGGCTTCCACTACTCCGCGATGCCGGGCCGGTTATTTGTGCCAGCGGAGATCGGCGTAGTCGAGGATGCGGGTCCAGAAGGCGCGGTTGAGGACGTGTTTTTCGTCGAGCCGGAATTGGACGAGCGTCCCGCAGTTTTCGCGGGTGAAGGCGACGGCTCCCTCGAGGGGTGCGTCGCCCTTGAGGCCCTCTGATCCGAGGAATTTGTAGACGCGGTCCGCGGCGCGAACGGCTTCAAAGCCACTGTTGTAGTTGGCCCAGGTGTCCTGGGAGCCTTCGGTGTCGAACAGCAGTCGCGGTGCCACGAGGGCCATCAGCAGGTGCTGGTCGACGGGTAGTTTTTCGATGGGGAGCTGGCCCGGCTTGTCGCCGAATTTGGCGAACTCGTCGTTGAACCAGTGCGGGAAGACGCGATTGATCCGCTCGACGGTTTCCTGGTCGTTCCCCCGGCTTAAGGCGCAACCCCCCGTCCCCGATTGATGCGGGACGACGAGCGTGAAGCGTTCGTCCAGGGCACCGGCCAGGAGTGCGGTTTTGCCCAGTCGCGAATGGCCAATCGCGGCGATGCGCCGGGCGTCGATCTCGGGACGGGAGGCGAGATAGTCGGCCACGCGGGAGAGGCCCCAGGCCCAGGCGGCGATCGTGCCCCATTCCGTCGAGGAGACCTCCGCGCCGGGGGCACGGAAGGCGGCGTGGAGGCCGTCGTCCATTCGAGGCTCGTCGGTGTCGATGTCACCGTTGTAGACGGTGGCGAGTCCGTAGCCGCGTTCGAGGAGCAGGTCGGCACACCAGACGTCGGCCTGCAAACCACGGCTCGCTTCTGTCATGCGGTTGTTCTGGCTGCCTCCGGCGTTGGGGTAGACCCACTTGGTGTGGATCGCGATCTCCGGGTCGGGCAGCACGGCTTGATTGCCCCAGAAGTTGAGGCCCGCAAACACGGGGACCGGCCGGTCTGTTTTGGGCAGAATCAGCAGAAGGGAGAGTTCGGCCGCGGTTTTCCCGTCGGGCGTGGTGATGACGAGCGGAATCTGCTCGAACCGGCCCTTCCCGCCAAAAATCTCCTTGCGGACGATTCGATCGGTCTGGGGCAGGACGCGCGTCGGGGCGGGGGCTTCACCGTAGACATAGTGGGCGAACAGACGTTTCAGTTCGGGGCGGCGGGTCTGGAACCAGTCGGCCGGTGTGCGGACCGGGGTTCCGTCGAAGCTGGTGAAGGGATCGGGCAGGCCTGGCAGCGTGGGCAATTCCGCGGCGGGGGGGAGCGGTTTGGGGTCGGCCGCGGGGGCGAACTGACCGCCGACAAAGCTCCAACCCGCACACGTCAAGAGAACGATTCCCCAGTGCCTGCCGCGCATTGTCTGCTCCTCTTGAGAATCCGTTGGAGATGGCCCCGTCGCCTGGCTCGATCTGTCACGCCAGGTTGAGCCAGGTCGGGAAAACGTGACATCGAAAAGTGTAGCGGAAGTCGTGAGACTTCCCCTGCGACGAGCGCGTCTTCGATCGGCGGGGGCTGGACGCGGCGGCGCACCGGTTGGGAACGCTCACGCGTTCCGCTACTCCGCGGTCGCAGGTTTCGCTGCGCCGGTGAATGGGCCCGTGTATTCGCGACGTGTTGGTGGGGAATGTCGGGAACTGAGGAACTTTCTCTCCCGTCGTGTTGGCAGACAGACGTATTCTAGGGAGATGTGAGGGGGGATGTTCTCCCGGCTGGACCTTTCGACCCGATGGCGATGTCGCAATGGAAACCCGTGAAGTCGTGCTCGCTGGGTTGCTGGGCTCGACCGTGGCCCTCTGGTACGGG
>JAIXZD010000310.1 GCA_027489895.1 Planctomycetaceae bacterium | reverse complement strand
GGTGAATGCGGCGGCTTCGATCACTGATCTCAACACGGGCCTGGATGTGTTCGCGCTGAATGCGGCGGCGGTGAACATCACGGGGGACAACGTCAACCTGACGGCGCGGAGCGGGCTGATTGATGTGGATACGCGGGCGAACTCGATCAATTCGCAGTCGGCGACGACGACGGCGATTGATGAGTTCAACGCCGTGACGCTCAATAGCGTGGTGAGCACGAACGGTTCGATCCGGGTGGCGAGTGGGAACACGTTGACGGTGGATCTCGTGCAGTCGACGACCGATGCGCAGGCGAACGGCGTGTCGCTGACGACGGCTGTGGGGAACGTCGACATCGACGAAGTGAAGATCGGGACGAGTGCGGATGCGACCGCGGGTGATGTGCTCGTCAACGCGGCAGGGTCGATCACCGATCTCAACGCGGGCCTAGATGTGTTCGCGCTCGATGCGGCGGCGGTGAACATCACGGCCGACAACGTCAACCTGACGGCCCGGGGCGGGCTGATTGATGTCGATACGCGGGTCAACTCGATCAACTCGCAGTCGGCGACGAGTACGCGGATTGACGAGTTCAACGCGGTGACTTTGAACAGCGTGGTGGCGACGGATGGGCCGGTGACGGTCAATGCGGGTGGGGCACTACGGGCGACGTTGGTGCAGTCGCTGGCGGATCGCGACGTGAATGACATTGCCATCACGACGAGTGCGGGGGACCTCACGGTTGAGACGATTACGGCGGGCCCGGTGACGACGGGGACGACGGCGGGCGATGTCACGCTGCGGGCGGCGACCGCTTCGATTCTGGATGACGGCAATGATGCGACGCGGATTACGGGCGATGTCGTCACGCTGACGGCGGCGAACAACATCGGCATCGACAGTGGGGCGGGCGATCTCGATCTGACGGCGAATCGGCTGACGGTCGATTCGACGGTGGCCGGGACGGTATTCCTGGATGAGACGGACTCGGTGTTCGTCGATCGGATTGTGACTGTTGATGGACTGGTGTCGCTGGTGGCGGGTGGGACGACGACGGTGGTGAGCGAGATCACCGCGGGTGGGACGGGTCGGGACATTACGTTGCGGACTACGGCCGGGGACATTGAGCTGACGGGGACGACGACGGCGGCGGGCGATGTCGTCACGATGAATGCGGCCGGGAAGATCAATGGTTCGGGTCTGGTGACGGGTCGGGTGATTGACCTCGATGCGACGGCGGGGATCGGGGATGTGCGGCCTGTGGAGCTGGCCGGGTCGAACCTGACGATCGACAGCGTGAATGGGCGGGTGGATGTCGACAACATGCTCGCGACGCCGGTCGTGGTGGACACGCTGACGACGGGGACGGGCGATATTGAGTTCGATCAGACGGGAGGCGGGTCGGTCACGTCCAATACGGTGCGGACGACGGATGGGAACATCCGGTTGACGAGCGATGTGGGGAACGTGACCAACGCCGGGTCGATTACCGCGGGGGGTGACGGCCGGGATGTGACGGTGGTGACGACCGGCGGTGCGAATGTCGAACTGACAGGCACGACGACGGCAGCGGGCGACCGCGTGACGATCAACGCGAATGGCGCGATCAACGGGGCCGGGCTGGTGACGGCGAGTGTGATCGACCTCGATGCCGTGACGGGGATTGGGAATCTGCGTCCGCTGGAACTGACGGGTACGACGCTGATGCTCGATAGCGTCAACGGGGATGTCGACGCCGACAACGTGCTGGGGACGGCGGTGCAGGTCAACACGCTGACGACGGGGACGGGTGACATCCGGTTCGATCAGGCGGGCGGCGGGTCGGTGACGTTCAACATCGTGCAGACAGCGGATGGCAACGTCCGGTTGACGAGCGACTCGGGCGACCTGATCAACGCGGCGACGATTGTCGCGGGCGGCGCGAATCGGTCGGTGACGCTGCTGACGACCACGCGGGGGAACATCGAACTGACGGGGGTCACGACGGCGGCGAATGATCTGGTGACGATGACCAGTGTCGACAAGATCAATGGTGCGGGGCTGGTGACGGCGCGGGTGATTGATCTCAACGCGGATAAGGGGATTGGGGACGACCGGGCTGTGGAACTGGCGGGCCAGGAGCTGACGATCGACACGCGGGTGGGGAATGTCGATGTCGACAATGTTTCGTCGGCGACGGTGGTGCTGGGGACGCTGACGACGACGAGCGGCAACATTCTGTTCGATCAGTCGGGTGGGGCGTCGACCACGTACCAGGTGGTGCGGACGGGACTGGGGAACATTGGAATCACGCAGGCCGACGGCGGGGCGGCGAGCTTTGAAAGCGTCGTCACGGATGCGGGGAGCATCACCGTTGATCACAGCGGTGCGGGAGATGTGGCGCTGGTGCAGATGCTGGCCAAGGGGCTGGCGGATGGACTGCTGGGCCGGATTGATGTGACGGTGGCGAACGGGAACGTGTTCATCGGTGGGTTGACTTCGGACCGGACGGCAACGCAGGCCGAACTGGATGATCTGCGGCTGACGGAGCGATCGGTGGATGTTGTCGCGCAGGCGGGGAGCGTCAACGAGCTGAATGGCGACGGGATGACGATCACCACGACGCTGCGGGACCGGAAGGCGGATGTGTCGCCCAACACGGGTGCGACCGCGGGCGATGGCGTGGTGACGACGGTGCTCAAGCAGTTGAAGGCGAATCTGGATTACGGGTTCAAACTGGGTGAGGTGCCGACGGCGATTCAGACGCTGGTGGGTGGCGATGGCGTGCTGTTCATCGGCGAGTACCCGATTGTCGCGTCGACGCGTGGTCAGCCCTACACATGGACGCTGCGAATTGGTGAAGCCGGCGAGCAGAACTGGCAGGTGTACTTCACTTGGAACCAATTTGACCTGCCGGAGGGGAGCGAGGCCGAGTTGAAGTCGGATGCGGGTGGGGCGGAACGTCTGGAGATGCTGGAGGCGTTCTATGGATTGCGGTCGTCGCTGACGGCGTATCCTTCGCCGGCCTCCGCGGTGCCGGAAGTGAGTCGCCTGCTGATGGGGAGCCCGTTCGGGCAGCCCAACTCGACGTTTGGGTACACGTACCAGGGGCCGAACGACAACCACCCGAGTTCGTTCTTCGTGACGATGATGGTGCGGGTGGATGATTCGATTCGCGTGACGGCGGGCGGTCAGGCGGATTCGCACCGGTTCACGGCGATCACGCTGGAGATCAAGACAGTCATTACGGACAAGGACATCATTGTCCGGGCGTCTGCCCTGCCCCAGGCGTTGCCGCTTCAGCCCGCGGGGTTCAGTCGGACGAACGATTCCGTGACGGCCCCGGCCTCGACGCAGAACACGGGCGCGTTTGTGGAAACTCGCGATGCGCGGGTGGACCAGTATGTGTTCCGGGTGTTGTCGCCCGATCCGGCGGAAGAGTCGAAGGAACTGGCTCCGGAAGATCGCGGGATTTTGAAAGGACAGAACTTCAAGAAGCGATTGGCCGAGTTGCCGGATGGCCGGTACCAGTTGATCCTGAAGCGACGGGATGGCACGGACCTGCCGCTGCTGGAGTTCATCCTGCGGGATGGCAAGCCGGTGAACCCGCTGGACGCCGAACTGGAGCGATTGCGCCGGTTGGAAGAATCGGGAGAGCTGGAATCGGGTAAGGTGACGGATGACCAGTCGGCGGTGACGCCTGCGGACGCGGACGGCGATGTGGTCGCGGGCGTGGACGGTACGGCGATTGCGGTGGAGGTCGGTTCGCACACGCTGGAGGGTGGATTGAACGATGGGCGGGGCGTGGAGGCGACGCCGTGGCGTGCCCAAGTGGTGGAAACGCTGCGCACCAGCACGGAAGGCAGCTTCAGCAAAGCCGGTCGGTTGTATAAGCGGCTGGCGGCTGGGTGGGGGGCGTAGGGACGGCGTTGGGCCGTAAGGCAAAGGGAAAAAGGAAAAGGGAAAAGGAGTTGGGGAGGCGTGCGCGGGGTTTGGTGGTTGGGCGCGTGCGGGTTGGGGCGGGAGTTGTGGGTGGGTTTGAGGGTGTGGGTGAGAGTCGGAACGAAGTCTCCAGGGGAGTGCAGCCGTGGCGTTTTGTCCTCAGTGCCAGAAGAAGCTCGACGCGGGCGAGTTGCGTCGGAACGTATGCGACCAGTGCGGGACGAACCTGAGCGCGGTGGCAAAGCCCGTGATGGGGCGCGGGACGCTGGTGCCGGGGTCGTT
>JAIXZD010000047.1 GCA_027489895.1 Planctomycetaceae bacterium | reverse complement strand
TTCCGCGTCTCCCACCGACTCCTGACAGAGTCGGCTCGCCTCAACTCGCCTCACCACCTCACCCCACCATCCTGCCTTTTCTTGGTGCCTTTGTGCCTTGGTGGTTCCCATCGCACTGCCGCCGGCCCAAAAACCCCCATTGACGGGAATTTCCGGGAACCGGATACTTCCCCGCTTGCCTGGACTGCCTAAATCTCGCCGCGATGTGGTCACTGGACGCCTCGTTGAGCGAGTCCGAGTTGCTTTCCTGGGAAGGCGTTGTGTCCGTCCGGTCCTGAATCGTCTCTTGTTGAACGCGATGTTATCCGCCACGCCGACCGCCGCCGAACTTGCCGAATACGCCCGCACGCTGGGCGCTCGGGCTCGCCGCGCCTCGCAGCGGCTGGCGGTGGTTCCCGGAGCGCAGAAGAATGCCTGGCTGAAGCGTTCGGCCGCACTGCTCCGCGATCGCGCCAGCGACATTCTCGACGCGAATGCCCGCGATGTCGCCGCCGCACCGGGCTACGGACTCAATGCCGCCGCCATCGACCGTCTCAAGCTGACGGTCAACCGGATCGAACTGATCGCGCGGGCGCTGGAAGAGATCGTCCTGCTGCCCGACCCGGTGGGCGAAGTGGTCGAGGGGCAGATTCGTCCCAATGGTCTCGAAATTCGCAAAGTCCGCGTGCCGCTGGGCGTGGTATTTTTCATCTATGAGTCGCGACCGAACGTCACGGCCGACGCGGCCGCCCTCTGTGTGAAAAGCGGCAATGCCGTCATCCTGCGCGGCGGAAAAGAAGCGCTGCACAGCAACGTCGCCCTGTACGAAGTGCTTCGCGAAGCGGCCCGCGAGACCGATCTGCCCGAGGGCGCGATCCAGCTTGTCGAATCGACGGAACGCAGCCTGGTGGGCGAACTGCTCCGGTTGCGCGACTACATCGACGTCACCATTCCGCGCGGCGGCAAATCGCTGATCGAGCGGGTCGTGGCGGAAGCGACGATGCCCGTCATCAAGCATTTCGACGGAGTCTGTCACGTCTATGTCGACGAGTCGGCCGACCTCGTGATGGCCCGCGCGATCATCATCAATGCGAAGGTCCAAAGGCCCAGCGTCTGCAATGCGGCCGAGTGCCTGCTCGTGCACCGTGCGATCGCAAAAACGGCGCTGCCCTACCTCGCCCAGGGACTGCTCGAGCAGGGCGTCGAGCTGCGGGGGTGCTCCGAGACGTGCGCTCTGGTCCCGCAGGCGAAACCCGCGACAGAAACCGACTACCGGACCGAGTACGGCGACCTGATTCTCTCGGTGAAAGTTGTGGACGATCTGACGGCTGCCATCGCCCATATCGGGGAATATGGTTCGCACCATACAGACGCGATCGTCACGGGCGATCTGGCCGCGGCACGGCGATTCATCGGCGAGGTCGATTCGGCCGCGGTCATTGTGAATGCCAGCACGCGCTTCAACGACGGGGGCGAATTTGGACTGGGGGCCGAGATCGGCATCAGCACGGATAAGTTCCATGCCCGCGGCCCCTGTGGTCTGCGGGAACTGACAAGTTACAAGTACGTGGTGTTTGGGACGGGACAGATTCGAGGTTAGTTTTCGGCTGCAGCCCCCGGGGAAGGGGGCCGCGGTTTTCGCGACGGGAGGGCCCACGGATGGGCGACGTCCTCAGTCAATCGGAAGTCGAATCGCTGCTGGCCGCACTGGATTCCGGTGCGGGGCCGGGGGCCTCCTCGTCTGGCGGGGGTGGGCCTTCGTCGGGCAGTCGCATGTCGCGCATGGACGACGGCCTGTCGCAGATCAGCGTCTACGACTTCAAGCGGCCCGAGCGCGTCAGCAAAGAGCAGATGCGCGGCTTTCAGGCCCTGCACGAAGGGTTCAGCCGGGAGTTTGGCGCGGCCCTTTCGGGGATGCTCCGGACGATCGTCGAAGTCAAACTGATCAGCGTCGACCAGCTCACCTACAGCGAGTTCGTGTTCAGTCTTGAGAACCCGACCTGCTTCAACCTGCTCAAGGCCGATCCTCTGGAAGGCCATCTGATTCTTGACCTCAACCCCTCGATCATTTTTCCGATCGTGGATCGCCTGCTGGGGGGCGGGAAAGATGGGTCGAGCAATTCGTTCCCGAGGCGGCCGCTCACGGAGATCGAACTGCGGCTCGTCGCGCGGATCACCGACCGCGCGATTGAATGCCTGCGGGCCGCGTGGGCGAATATCTGCGATTTCAAGCCGCGGGTGACGCAGGTCGAAAGCAACCCGCAACTCGTGCAGATTGTCCCGCCCAACGAAGTGATCGTGCTGATCAGCTTTGAGATCACCATGGGGGAAATGCGGGGCATCATGAACCTGTGCGTGCCGTACAACACCATCGAACCGCTGGCCGGGAAGCTGTCGGCCAATACCTGGTCGTCCTACACCACCAAACAGGTCGACCCCCGGCAGGCGCTCAGCCTCAAGGTGGGCGCGGCACGGGCGAAAGTCGGCCTCGTGGTCGAGATGGCGACGGCGGGCCTGTCGGCCGGCGAGCTGATGCATCTGGAAGTGGGCGACATCATTCTCACCGACAAGGACCATCGCTCGCCGATCCGCGTGTTTGTCGAAGGCAAACCCAAGTTCGAGGCGTTTGCCGGCATGGTGAAAGGTCACAAGGCCATTCGCGTCGGGAAAGTGGTTGTCCGTCCCGAAGACATTGTCGACCGCGAAATGGCCTCCCTGGGCGAGAAGCCCAAGACCTGACGGCTGCTCCGATCCATTGTCCCGTTGCCAGGTGTCGTGAGAACGGAGCAAGGCAAAAGTCAAAAGTGGTGGTGTCAGGCCGGCCTGACCTGTTCCTGTACCCGACAATCTTTCTTCCGTGTTCTGCCGCTTGGCTTTGACGACAGGTGCTCCCGTGCACGAGTCTTCCACGACGCTGCTCCGTCCGGGGCAGGCCAGTCACTCGATCACCCGCAAACTGCTGCTGGGCGCCGGGGCCGTGGTGGCCCTGCTGGTCCTGTCGACCGTGGGCGGCCTCTACGGGCTGGACCGCTTCCGCAGGGTGGTCCACGAACTGGAGTACAGCATCAACGAGGCGCCCCACCAGGAAGACCTCGTGCGGGCGGTCTCGTATCTGATCGACCCCGTCTTCGAATGCGTCACGCCGGTTCAGGGCGATTCCGCGTCTCAATCCGAGGGCCCGCCCAACAACCTCCAGCGGGTTTACTTCGACTCGGCCCTCAGCCAGTGCCGACAGGAACTCGATGAATTCGATCGCAAGCTGCAGCAGCACATCGCTCAGTCGCCTGCGAACCCCAAATTCGAAATCGTGCGGGAGATGCGCCGCAAGCTGGGCGATGATCTTCAGCTGCTCGAACAGGCGCATGCCCGGTCCAGCGAGTCGGAGGCATCGAACATCGAATCACGGACCATGCACCGGCTCGTGTCGGGGTTGCTCCGCACCGCGCAAAGCGTCCCCGACCCCGTCGAAGGGGTGAAGGTCACCCTGAAACAGTCACGGAAGGACTACGGATTCGCGATTGTGGTCACCACGACGCTTGCCGGAATTGCGCTGGTGATCGTGGGCTGGTTGTTCTGGTACATCCGGTCGGCCGTCTATCTGCCGCTCACCGAACTCCACACCGGGGTGAAGCAGGTCGCGGGGGGGGATCTCGATCATCGCATCCCCATCACCTCCAACGACGAAATGGCCGATGTCGCCCTGTCGTTCAACCAGATGACCCAGC
>JAIXZD010000394.1 GCA_027489895.1 Planctomycetaceae bacterium | reverse complement strand
TCCTGCTGCTCCAACCGCAACTGCTCCAGCCGCGACAGCCGCTTGGGCGGAGCCGCCGCCGGCATCGGAGCAGGCGCCGCTGCCGCAGCCGCAGGCATCGGAGCCGGGGGCGGCGCATCTTTCTTCGGGGGCAGCGGCACATCGACCCGCAACTTCGCGCCCCCAATGTTGTGAATCACAGGCTCTTCGTTTTCCGTCACAATTACCTGGGCAAACACGTTGTTATGGTTCCCCGCCGGACTCGTCATGTCCGTCGTGATCTTGAACACCAGCTCCGTCGTCTCCTTTGTCACATCCAGCGTCGGGGCGGTCACCTTGTTCGGCAGGCCAAACAGCGTCGCCTTCGCCACGCCCGGGAAGTCGAACTGCTTCGTCACCTTGACGACCAGTTCTGTCTCCTTGCCCTGCTCCACCGCCGCCTGCTCATACGCAAACGCCATGTAAGGGTCAGCCACGCGGAAGTTCACGAAGGGCGAAGCGACCTCGAACGGCCCCTTGCCCGCATCCGATTGTCCCCGCACCGAAATCCGCCACGTATTCAGCTCCGCATTCCCAGCCGCGTTCATCGGAATCAGCGCCTCGGTCTGACCTTCCGCAATCGCGATCGATCCACTCGCGCCCAGTCCCGGCGGAATCCACAACAGGTCCACCTTGATTGCCGCTTTGAACCCTTCCTTCCGCGTCGCCACCACCTTGAGGTTCGACTGACCACCCCGCACCAGCGGAACCTTGGGCTCCACCACCGCGAGGCTAAACGGCGACTCGTCCGTCACCACCACCGGCAACCGGCTCGTCGGCTCGACCCAGAACGGAATCTGGTTTTGACCACGCACCAGCGCGATGTTCTGTTGAACTTTCCCCTCGACCTTGAGATTCGGCTGGGCCGGGTCCTCGAGTGTGGCAATCAATTCCGACAGCTTGCCCGCGACCGCCGCCTCGGGCGTCGCATGGAACAGCACCGACACCACCGACTGGTTCGCAGCGATCGGCGACGCCGGTTCGAGCGTCACACCCTCCGGCAGATCGACACCCTTCAGCGTCAGCGGCCCGCCAAAATCGATCCGCTGGGCCGACAGCACCAGACCCACCCGGTTCCCCTTCGGGATCGCAATCACAGGCTGGACATACTGCACAAACTCATTCGTCGTCAGCGTCAGCGTCGGCTCCACCGGAGCCAGCTCCACCCGATAGAAGTAATTCACCCCGCCATTCTTCAAATGGTCGAGCACCTGCACCACATAATCCCCATCGTTGGGCACCGTGAACCGCAGGTAGCTGTCGGGGCCGGCGCTATCGTCATTCCCTGCAATCGCCCCTCCACCGGCCGCATACACATACAGCACTGGGTCCAGCGGAGATCGCAGCGACCGCGCATGCACCCGAATGTCGTACACTTCCCCCTTCTTCGCGGTGAACCGATACAGATCGAAATCGCCCGGCGTCTGCAGCACCCCATTGAGCGCCATCGGCGGCTGGAACTTCGTCGCCTGGTCATGCAGCTCGTTCGGCTCCGCCTCCGTCACATTCCCAAACGGCGACAACCGGAACCGCTGACCCGAAGGCGCAATCCCCTTCTCATCCTGGGCAAACACCAGATAGTTCGGCACCATCTGCCCCGGCACGGCGATCTGCTGTTCCCGCTCGCCCGCCACATCCCCCAGGAACTTCACCGCCGTCGGCTCGCCCAACCGGCCCCCAGCCGGCAATAGCGCGCTCGGCCGCGGGAACGACCCGATATGCACCCGGTAGTGGCAGTTCCCATCGCCGCCGTACGAACTGTCCCGCACCTGAATGATGTACTTGCCATCTTCCGGCGCGATCACCGAAGCGACCCCGTCCTGCCAAACCAGCGCACTGTCATCGCTCGACGACAGCTCGAACCGCGCGCTGTTCATCACCGAGACATACACGTCGAACAGCGTCACCCCCAGCCGGATCGCTTCGACCTCAGCCGTGATCCGCTCACCCTGTTTCGCATCGACCACGAAGTAGTCGACATCCTCGCTCTGCACGATCCCATGGACCGTCACATTCATCGGCACCGCCTGCGGAGCCGTGAACTCACTGTTCGGCTCGACCTCATCAACCACCGGCAGCGCACCGATAAAGAACGGCTTGAGCTCGCTCACGCCCGTCGCCGTCCGCACCCGGAACCGATGGCTCCCGAGCACCGCGTCGGCTGCAATCTTGAACGTCGCCTTCACGTTCTGCGGATCGACAACTTCCAGCTTCGTGACTTCGATTCCTGGTTCGTAGAACAGGATCTCCTGGGCATCCTCCAGCCGGGCACCGGCCAGCGTCACCACCACCTCGGTCCCGCGCTGCCCACCCCGGGGCGACAAGCCCCCCAGGCTCGGCGACGCCGCTTGGGCCAGACCTGCCGACCAGAATCCCAGACACAGTTCCAGGCAGACAAACACAGCGACCGACGCGGTCAATCCGGTAGGGCGATTCACGTGTCACAGCTCCAGGCGGGAACCGCCTCAAGCCACACGGATCGCCCCGGATTTCCGGGGCTGCGTTGCGGTGATAGAGGCGGGCAGGACAGGCTCGAACCACTGTCACTCAAAACAGCAATTCAAGACCGCGGTTCAAGGCAGGGTCATCGATCAATCTACACGCGAATCAGCCGAAGGCTGCTGGCCCTCTGCCATTCCGCGCACATCTCAACCGCCCGGCGCTCGCGTCCTGCGGGTCGCCCAGACTTTTCCGTCTCCACCAAGGCAACCCTCCAGTCGCCTTTTCGCACCAGCGACCGGGAGAGGGCATCGCCCTCTCCCGGTTTCGCAGGCCTCTCTCGACCAGCCCCAATTAGGCCAGCAGCTCTTTTCGCACCACACCGCCATCGATGATCTCGATCGGTCGATCGCCCGGAGCCATCAGCTCCTTGTCCGACACGATCCCCAGGCAGTTGTACACCGTCGCGAACAGGTCTTCCGGGCCGATCGCGTTTTCTTCCGGCTCCGAAGCCGTCGAGTTCGACAGCCCGTACACCACGCCCGGCTTGATCCCCCCGCCCGCCAGAACCACGCTGAACACTTTCGGCCAGTGGTCGCGGCCAGCCGTCGCATTGATCTTCGGCGTCCGTCCAAACTCGGACGACACCATCACCAGCGTTTCCTTGAGCAGACCCGTCCGCTCCAGGTCGGTGATCAGCGCTGCATACGCCTGATCGAACGTCGGCATCTGGCCCCGGAACCCCTGCACGATCGCGTTGTGCATGTCCCAGCCACCGTACGTCAGGTTGACCAGTCGCACGCCCGACTGCACCAGCCGACGAGCCAACAGCATCCGCGCCCCGGCCTGATTGCGACCGTATTCGTCCCGAACCGCAGCCGGTTCCGCTTCGATATTGAACGCTTCCCGCGCTTCCGGCGAACTGATCAGGTTGTAGGCCCGGTCGTAGAACGCGTCCATCGCCGTCAGTCCGTCCGCTTTTTCCTTCTCGCGGAAGTAGGTGTTCACCGCATCCAGCATGCTGCGGCGCGTCCCGAACCGCGAATCATCGATCCCGTTTGGCAGGTTGAGGTCCTGCACCTTGAAACCACCAGCAGCCGGGTCGCTGCCCAGGCTGAACGGCGAGAACGCCGAGCTCAAATAGCCCGTCCCCGCATAGACGTTCGGCTGCGACGGAATACAGACGTAGGGCGGCAGGTTCTTCCGCGACCCATACTCATGGCTCACCACCGAACCAATGCTGGGGTACTCCAGCGCCGGGCTGGGGCGATACCCCGTGAACATGTTGTGCGTGCCCCGCTCGTGGGCCGCTTCCCCGTGCGTCATCGACCGAATGACGCACAGCTTGTCGGCGATCGCCGCCGTCTTCTGCATCGTCTCGCCGAACAACTCGCCCGGAATCTTGGTCTGAATCTGACGCATTTCGCCCCGATACTCGATCGGTGCGTAAGGCTTCGGGTCGAACGACTCCTGATGAGCCATCCCCCCCGGCAGGTAGATATGGATGACCGACTTGGCCGTCCCTTCAAAGTTTTCGTAGTGCTTGAGGTCCGCCTTGGCACGCTGCATTCGCAGCACATCGCCCAGGTGCAGTCCGCCCAGTCCGGCCAGCGCGCCCACCGTCAGGAATCCACGCCGCGACATCGCCTTGAAATGCGACGGCGCACAACTCATCGAGGGAACCAGTGTCTTGTCCATGTGGCGAACCACTCCGGCGATGCTAGGGGAACTGAGAAACGACTCGATCAATCCAAATCACATTCAAACCACGCCACAAATCAACGCGTTACGAAACCACTTGCAGGCGAACTCCCGGTGAACAGCCCGCAACCAACATGCGGTAATCCACCCGGAAAACCACCACGCACAACAGTGTGATCCAATCGAAACGCTCGATCAGGCACCCGTTGGCAGGAGGCCACGTCACCGGTCGTCTCGCGACGAAGTCCGATTCTTATTTAATGCGTCAGTCCTCGCGAACCAGATGCCGCAACGACTGAGTGAACTGGCAGGACGTCTGGTTCAAGGATGGCGGGGGAGCGCTGGCAAGCACCCGTCGACTCGAACCGGTAGGCAATCAACCACTCTCTCGAACTCCAGGCAACCGTCCCTGCCGATCCGCTCAAGCCGCAGACCATCGAGACAATCCCTCAGAATCCGTCCGGGGGACCACAGGACATCCCCACATCAACAATCGCTTAACTAATTACGCTAAGCGCCCCTCCCCTGATTGTCAAGGATCGACCTGAGAAGTTTCCCTCCCCCAGTGATCCGCCATCCCCCAGTCCGAGTCACCCCGTTTCTGACCCCAGCCAAACATTCAACCGGAACCCTCAACCGCCCCGCCCTCGCAAGGTCCACCCGCACCCCCCACCCGGTAACCCGCACCAAACCCCTACAACCAACACAACCCAACCCGCGCACCAGAACGCCGTCGCCACCCAGTGCCATCGCCACAGGGGAGCCGGAAGCGTCAGCGCCCGGAGGCCGAGCAACTCCCCCCAACCAGAAACACCGCGATCGCCAAGTTGCGACAAGAAGTCACGCGATCAACCAGGCGCCCCGTGCCATGCTTGCACCGTTTCGGGGCAAGCATGCCAACCAGTGTCGAGCACGATTAACAGAGAACGCAAACAGGCGCGGGTGGCCCGACCACCTTGTGGTCGGGTCGCGCAGCGACAGGAAGCCG
>JAIXZD010000497.1 GCA_027489895.1 Planctomycetaceae bacterium | reverse complement strand
CCCTCATTCAGTCGTCCCTCCGGCGGGGTTGGAGGAGGCGGCGCGCGTCCCTCGGCTCCTGCCGCGCGGCCGAACCCAGGGGCGCATCCCGGAGCAGGCGGCGCCCGGCCGGGTGGAGCCGGTCTCCAGCCTGGTTCTCGCCCCGGTGGCGGAATGCAGTCTGGTGCGCGGCCCGGTGGCGGTGGCCAGGGGCTGCAGCCTGGGAGTCGTCCCGGTGCAGGTCTCCAGCCGGGGAACCGTCCGTCGACCCTTCCGGGAACTCGACCGGGAGCAGAGGGGCGTCCGGGAGGAGGCATTGGCGCAGGAGAAGGGATCGGTCAGCGACCTGGAACTCGCCCTGGCGCGGGTGAAGGCTTCTCGAATCTCCCCGGCATGGCGAATCGCCCCGGCGGATCGCAGTTCCAGAATGCACTTCCCGGTATGGGCAATCGCGCTGGAGGAATGGCCGATGGGCTGGCCAACCGCCCCCAGACGCTTGAAGGCCGTCGCGGTGACCTGCAGGGCCGCGTCACCGGGGGGCGTGAAGACTGGCAGCAGCATCGCGAAGGGATGCAGGGCAACCGTCAGGACTTCCGCGACCAGCACCGGGAAGACTGGCAGCAGTACGCCGACAACAACATCAATCGCCACGGAGACTGGTACCACGACAGTTGGCACGGCGACTGGTACGCCGGCGCCGGCTGGAGCCACATGTGGGACAACTACCCAGTCGCTGCGGCACTGGGCGTGACCCGCTGGGGAGTGAATCGACTCGCCTATGGCTTCGGATATTGGGGATACACCAACCCGTATTACGGGGCCGGTGCGGGTTCGTATGGTTACGACTACTCGCAGCCGCTGGTGAATTACGGCGACGCGGGGGCGACCACGGCCGCTCCGGCCGCCACCGAGCCCGCGGCAACCGATCCGGCAGCCACCGATCCGGCCGCTCAGACACCCGCTCCCCCGGCCGATCCGGGAATGGATGCGTTCGCCGCGGCCCGGTCCGCCTTCTATGAGGGACTGTACGGCAAGGCGCTCCAGCAGCTCGACATCACCCTGCAGACGATGCCCAACGACTCTGTCGTCCATGAGTTCCGCGGGCTGGTCCTGTTCGCCGAGCACAAGTATCCCGAGTCGGCCGCCGCGGTGTATGCCGTGCTGTCCGCCGGTCCTGGTTGGGACTGGACGACACTGAGCAGCCTGTACCCGAGCGTGGAAACCTACACGGCCCAGATCCGCAAGCTGGAGGCGTTTGCCAAGCAGAACCCGATGTCGCCCGATGCCGCTTTCCTGCTTGGCTACCACTACCTCACCCAGGGGCATGCCGAACATGCGCACGCAAAGTTCGTGGCCGCTCAGGCTCTGTTGCCCAACGACCGCCTGCTTGCGCAGCTCGTGCAGATGACGACGCCCCCCGGAGACTCGGCGTCGGCATCTGCTGACGCGACTTCAATCGACGGCACGGCGACTCCCGCCGAGCAGCCCGCCACTGAAAAACCTGCGGCGGCAAAGCCCGTCCCCGCTGACAAGGTCCTGAAGGTCGAACAATTGAAGGGAAACTGGCGGGCGCTCAGTCACGGATCGATTTTCGATCTCGAACTTGGCGGCGATGGTGCGTTCTCGTGGACTTACGAGTCGGCCAAGGGGAAGCAGACGATCAAGGGAGTGTTCGTCGTCGACGCCAACACACTCGTGATGGAACCGTCGGCCGGTGGGACGATGGTCGCCGAGGTCGAGTTCACCGCCCAGGGGCAGTTCCGCTTCAAGATGGTCGGCGGCGACGACAAGGACCCGGGCCTGCTGTTCAAGCAGCACTAACACCAGACGGAGAGTCGCCCGGCAACCGTCCGTAGCGGAACTCGTGAGAGTTCCAATGTGACGGTAGCGGAACTCGTGAGAGTTCCCACGCGCCGCTCCGTCACCAAAGAACAAAATCGGCACGGACAAAGTCCGTGCCGATCATTCCCAATCAGGATCCCTCAGGAAGCGGTCATTAGAACCGCAGTCCGCCTCGCAGCATGAAGCCCTCGTTGATTCCGAAGCCGGGCGTGCCGTACTTGAACTCGACTTCGCGGGCGAACACGTAACCACCTTCGATGAAACTGGTCACGCCGAAACTCTCGGTGCGCAGCCCCACGGTCCAGCGATAGTCGGCGATCTCGATCTGCTCGTTCTTGCCGCTGGGGCTCGCCAGGTCGATGGCATACGCCTCGATGTTGTACTCCACCCCAGTGTACAACCAGGCCGAGGTCCCGCCAAAGTCACCCAGAAACAGACTGATCCGTGATTTCGGGTAGAGCAGGCGGAACTCCCAGTAGGGGTTGGGCGTCCAGACGATCCCCGCATACGGCAGAATGTGTTCGTCCACGCGGTCCAGAACGGTCACCCCGAGGGCGATCATCAGCTCGGGTGAGGCGCGGATGAATCCCACGGCTCGTCCGTCGAACTGGTAGGCGTCCGATCCCAGGCTCTGCTGCAGGTCGCTCGCGATGGCAGGCGTGAACCCCAACTGCACGCTGAACGGATTGCTGGCGGGCGTCGACAGCTCAAAATCCGACGCGAAGCGATACACGCTTCCCGGCAGATCGACACCACCGGGGCCTTGCCAGCCCCGATAATTGAACTCGGGTGTCCAGGAGAAAATCCAGCCCGCGCCGCCCGACGGATAGCCCGTGGTGTACCGCCACGCGGTGTTGACTTCGAACACCTCGAAGTCGCCCTGGTCGCTCCCTTCACTGGGAATCCAGCCCACGTCATAGCGCGACGTCCAGCCAAACCGATAGGGCTGAGGGCCCACCGTGCCATACCCCAGATTGGGGTCGACGGCATGGCCGTAGGGATCAACCGCCGGTGCTCCGCCCAGAAACGGATCGCCATACGGGCTGACCGGTCCGGGGGGGACGTACGTCGTGGCAGGCGGCGCCACGGCCGCACCGGCACCGCTCTCGTCATAGACGGGGGCCTGACCGCGCAGAACGAGTGGCCCCGGGGGCGCGGTTCGTCGCGTGGCGACGCCGTCCATTCCGGCAAGGGCCTGATTGAACGCGGTGGTATAGGGGGTGACAAACGTCGCGACGGGAGTCGCGGGCGTAGACGGGCCTGGCGGAGCCGACAGAGTCAGCACCACCATCATCAGGGTCTTCACGAAATGGCCTCCGTGCGGGAACGGTGGAGGTGGGAGGCTGGGTGGCCTCCACGAATCGGGACGCGTTGTGCCTCAAAAAGCGGTTTGGGTCAACGTGAGTTTCTGAAGCCCGGGCCTTGCGGGTGCGCAACGTGCATTGAGGAGGAACTTCTTTTTGACCACCAAGGCACCAAGAGCACCAAGGAAAGGCAGGTTGAAGGTCTGGTGCCGTTGAAGACGTGGTCTGGACCAGAGGGGGAGGGGTTGGCGGGCTTGTTGAGGAACCGAGGCAGGGGTGATCTTTTGTGGGATGGGCTCCCAGCCTGTCGAGTTTCCCGGCTTTTCGGAGACGAGATCCTGTCCGGAAGGGAAGTGACAGGCTGGAAGCCTATCCCACCTTTTTTCACGGCCTCGAAGCGGTGTGGAACGGGATCACCGTGGAATCGGGTTAAGCGGAGAGCAGCACTTTCCGCAAGCCGCCTCAGAGTCGCCTCAGTCACGACCAATTCATCCAAATCCAAAAGAAGACGCCGATGGTCCCGACCAAATGGCCGACATCAACGCCCCTTCAACCTGCCTTTCCTTGGTGCCTTCGTGCCTTGGTGGTCAATCGAGCCCAACTGTCTGGACGCCGCATGCAGAATGACTGCAATGGTGCTCCAACAGATTCGCAATCGCCGTCTCGATCCCCATGACCTTGCGGGGAGTGATTGTCGGGGGCGATTTGCCGGGGTGTTAAACTGCGACGGTGAGGAGGTCTTGGTGGGGTGGTTCGTCGCGAGGACCTCGTTCCGGAGGAAAACTGCGTCAGGTTCACCTCGCCGCCGTTTCCCACTCCGGCGAGAATCCTGTCTGCGAATGGCGGGAAGACCCGCTTCGTCACCGCCCGGCGCGTCCTGCCGCGACGATCGATTCGCCCTCAAGGCCTACCGCCCGTGAACGAGATGCCGCCAACCGCCTTCCTTCGATCGCTCCGCCGTTGAAAGCAACCCCCGGGATGACGTTCGCGCTGCGTGTTTCAGGAGCATCGAAAAGCTATGGCTCCCGGGCCGTGCTGCGCGACGTGTCGCTCGATCTGCCCCAGGGGCAACTGCTCACCCTGCTGGGCCCTAACGGGGCCGGGAAAACGACGCTCATTCGCTCGATCTGCGGGCGTGTCCGGCTGGACCAGGGCGAAATCGAGCTACTCGGCCGCAAACTCTCTCCCAGCGGCGATCGCTCGCCGCTCGGGTTTGTGCCGCAGGATTTTGCGATTTACCCCGACCTGACCGCGCGGCAGAACCTGGAAGTATTCGGCCGGTTTCATGGCGTGACGCGTCGCCGCTTGCGCTACGAAGTCGACGAAGCGCTGGCCTGGAGCCTGCTCATCGACCGGGCCGACGACCTCGCGGGCGATTTTTCCGGCGGGATGAAGCGCAGGCTGAACATCGCCTGTGGCGTGCTCCATCACCCGGCCGTGGTGCTGCTAGACGAACCGACCGTGGGCGTCGATCCGCAAAGCCGTGAACGCATTTTCGAGATGCTCGACGAACTGCGGGCGCGTGGGACGGCCATCATCCTGACGACGCATCAGTTGGACGAAGTCGAACGCCGCTGCGACCAGATCGTCGTGATCGACAGCGGCCGAATCGTTGCCGCGGGGACACTCGACCAGCTGATCGACGCGACGGTGGGGCGCGACCAGGAGCTGGTGGTGACGCTCGATCGGCACCCGCTCCGCGTCCCGGCCCACTTCGCGTTGGAAGCCGATGGTATCACCCTGACGCGTCGCCTCAGCCAGGGCGTCCGCGATCTTTCGCTGGCGATTGCCGAGGTGCAGCTTCTGGGCTGCCGGGTTGAACAACTGTCCGTCAAAACGCCGACTCTGCAGGCCGTCTTTCTGAAGCTGACGGGGAAGGAGCTGCGGGAATGACGTTCACGGTCATCCGGGTGCAGCTCCTCAAGCTCTGGAACAGCAAGCCTCAACTGCTGCTTACGTTCTTCGTGCCGGTGCTGTTTTTCAGCATCTTTGCGCTGATCTTCGGCAAAGGGCTGAAAGGCTCGGCCCCGGGCAGTCTGAAAATCGCGATTGTCGACGAAGATCAGACCGATCTGAGCCGGGCGGTCATTGCCGATCTCGCCCAGGATGAAGCGCTCGTCGTGCGCACAATCGGGGGAGCGAAAATCGGGTCCGAAGCCAGCTCGGACGACAAGGAGGCGGAACAGACAGTTCCCTTGGAACAGGCCGAGGAGTGGATCCGCTCGGCGGGGATTGTCGTCGCGGTGCAGATTCCAGCGGGGTTCGAAGCAGCGGAAGATGATGCGCCGGAGGGCCGCGTGCGTTTGCTGGCGGATCTCTCGGACCAGATTGCGCCTCGACTGGTGGCGGCTGAGGTGCAACGGTCCGTCGGAAGACATCGCGTCGAAGCGGTGATCGCGAGAGCGCGGGCCGCCGCGATTTTGAGGCGCCTGCTGGCCCGATCTCCGCGCGATGACCAGCCAGTTCGAGACGACGCGAACGGCGATGCGAGCAATACCCCTCAGTCCGGCCCGCCGAATGAGTCCGAATCGGCGGGGTCACCCCCGCAAAGTCCGTTTGATGGCCCGGTCTTTCCACCCTGGTATGTGGTGCCGGGCCAGTCGACCGGGGGCGATGCCAACGATCTCACCACCGCGCTGGGAAGCGTGGTCTCGCCCGAGGCGGAACAGGCCGGTGCCGTGTCTCAGGTGGGCGAAGCCCAGGTCGACACGATCGACTTTTTTGGCGGCAGCAAACAGAACCCGATCGTCGCCATGTACGCGGCCGGGATCGCCGTCATGTTCCTCCTGTTCTCCGCCAACAATGCGGGCGAAGCGCTGCTGATCGAGCAGGAAACCGGGACGCTGGAGCGGATGCTGACCAGTCGCCTGGGGCTGAACCGGATGATGCTCGGAAAATGGCTCTGGATGCTGCTGCTGGGAACGACGCAGACGACGGTCATGTTCCTTTGGGCGCAGGCCGTGTTTCAGGTCGATCTGTGGGGCCATCTGGAAGGATTCGCCGTCATGACCCTTGCAACCAGCGCCGCCTCGGCCAGTTTCGCGCTGTTTCTGGCAACGCTCTGCCGGACCCGCTCGCAGTTGCAGGCGGTCTCGGTCGTGCTGATTCTCTCGATGTCGGCTCTGGGAGGCAGCATGGTGCCGCGCTACGTCATGAGCGACGAGCTGCAGAGTGTCGGGCTGGCGACGTTCAACGCCTGGGCGCTCGACGGCTTCAACAAGGTCTTTTGGCGTGACCTGCCGATTTCCAGCCTGGGGCCACAAGTCGGCGTGCTGGCTGGAGTCACCCTCATCCTGGGACTCACGGCCCGGCTGCTCGCCCGCCGCTGGGAACAAGACTGAGGGGCTTCTGGCAGCTCAGACGTCGCAACAGGAAGTAGCGGAACTCGTGAGAGTTCCCAAGCTCTGGGCCAACGACAAAACCAGATCGCCCAAGCGATCTCCACCCGCCCAAGGCCGAGAGGTTACGCCCTCCATCGGCCCCGAAAATGCTCCCCGCGAACAGGCCGTACCTCAGGCCCTGTCACCGCGAAATTGTCAGCTTGGCACGACCCGAAGGCCTCGCCGTAACAATTTAGGCAACAACGGGTTCCGTCGTGAAGTCGACGAGCGGGCTGACCCGCTGCGCCTTCGCGTTGATCGTCGCCTTGTCGGCTTCCGACGTGGCGGCATGGAACCGCGCCCGCAGCTTCTTGAGCTTCACCTTCCGCGACCGACGACGACGCAGTTCCCGAGTACGTTCCACTGACCCCATGCCAACTACTTCCTTCTGCAGGCCTGCGAATTGAATTCCCGACCCGCCTTCGCAACGGATTTGCGAGACGTACGGAATGCCAAGCTCTGAACAGTACCCGAAACTTCGTCAGACGTCAAATCGCAACTTCCCGGATCCGTCGCGTGAACCGCGCGACGGGCTTTCCGACGCTTGGAGCGTTTTGTTTACCACCAAGGCACAAAGGCACCAAGGAAAGGCAAAATCAAGAAAAACAACTACCAATCAACCGGGTGACATTCCACCAAAAGACCCCGCGATGGTCCAAACCGCGAGGCTCGCTCACCGGCCCTTGAACCTGCCTTTCCTTCGTGCTCTTCGTGTCTTGGTGGTTAACGAGCCTCCCCGGTTCGACTCCCGTCTCGGCCACGTCCGCATCTGTGTCCGGTTGCGCATGGAAGCTGTGAGGGCTGACAGGACGGCCTGATTGAGTGCGCAATTCGTTCAGGCGTCGTCTAAACTGAGGGGGAAGCGTTTCTTTGCGATCGCGCCAGCGGAGATCGAACGCATGCCGGACTCAATGGATTGCCGCCTTTTGAATGTCTTCACGTCTGGTTCGCAGCCGCGTTCATGGCCGCGGACGGCTCCTCTCGAGCGAACAGACTCGACAGTCGTCCGACTCGGCCTGCGGGCTGTCTGGGTGGCAATCGGCGTCCTGGGGGCGATGACGTCCGGCCTCGCGGTGGCGAGCGACCGAGTCGATTTCAATCGTGACGTTCGGCCGATCCTCTCGAACCACTGCTGGAACTGTCACGGCCCGGACGAGCATTCCCGCAAGGCCGGGCTGCGGCTGGACCAGCGCGAATCGACCGTGGCGAAACTCGAATCGGGTGTTGCGGCGGTGGTTCCGCATGCCCCCGGCGACCGCGAGCTGGTCGTCCGGATCGACGACACCGCCGAGAACTCGATCATGCCGCCCCCGGCCTTCAAGCGGCCGCTCTCCGCAAAGCAAAAAGACATTCTTAAACGCTGGATCGCCCAGGGAGCCGAGTTCGCTGGTCACTGGGCATATGAATCACCCAAACGCCTGAACCCGGCCGATCTTCCGCTCGATGCGAAAGAAGCCGCCTGGCCACGCAACGCGATCGACCGGTTCGTCCTCGCGAAACTGCATCAGGAAGGGGTCGCCCCGTCCCCAGAGGCCAATCGGTCGGACTGGTTGCGGCGGGTGACGTTTGACCTCACTGGTTTGCCCCCCTCGCCGGTCGAGGTGGATGCCTTTCTCGGCGATGCGTCGCCCGAGGCGTACGAGCGCGTGGTCGATCGGCTGCTCGCCTCGCCTGCCCATGCCGAACGGATGGCGATGGGCTGGCTCGACGCGGCCCGCTACGCCGACACCAACGGCTACAACAACGACGAGCCCCGCACCATGTGGCCGTGGCGCGATTGGGTGATTCGCGCGTTTGCCGAGAATCTCCCCTACGACCAGTTTCTCACCCAGCAACTCGCGGGCGACCTGTTGCCCAATCCCACGCTGTCGCAAAAGGTGGCTACGGGGTTCGCCCGCAATCATGTCCTCACGACCGAGGGCGGGATCATCGAAGAGGAGTACCACGTCGAGTACGTTGCCGACCGCGTGCATACCGTGTCGACGGTATTCCTCGCGATGTCGATGCAGTGTGCCCGCTGCCACGACCACAAGTACGACCCGCTCACTCAGAAGGATTACTACGCTTTCGCCGGCTTCTTCAACAACCTCCCCGACAAGATCGTCTCGTACAGCAAGGGGCCGTACATGGCGGACCCGCTCATCAAGGTGCCCACGCCCGAGCAGACGGCCCAGCTCGACCGGCTCACCGCCCGCCAATCCGAAGTCGCACGACTGCTCACCGAACGGGCGACGCAGGTCGACGCCGATTTCGCGGCCTGGGAAGCCAAACTGACGCAAGCCGAAATCGAAACCCTCACCTCGGCCACGCTCGTCGCCCGGTTCGATGGCTCGGCACCCGCAACCCCACAGCCCACCGGCGACCTCGTCAACCTGGTCGATTCCAAACCAACGGGCCGATTCGTCGGCACGGTCACACGTGTTCCGGGCAAGTTGGGCGACGCCCTGGAGTTCACCGGCAGCGGGCATGTCGACTGTGGCGAGATTGGCGCGTTCGAGGCCGACCAGTCGTTCACGCTGTCGGCGTGGGTCTTTCCCACGTCAAATGATGCGTCGACGGTGCTCTCGAAGATGGATGACGCGGCCGCGCATCGCGGCTACGACCTGATCCT
>JAIXZD010000500.1 GCA_027489895.1 Planctomycetaceae bacterium | reverse complement strand
GTCGAGGTGAATAGTGTGGCTTCGCCCAGCGGTTCAAAGCGCTTTGCGTTCGCCTTCGCCAGGACGAACGTTCCGTCAGTTTTCAGGATGAGAAGTTTGCCGTCGGCGGCGATCAAGGTCGCCATGCCAAACCCTTCCTCGGCCCAGAGCAGTTTGGGTTGATCGGGATTCAGACAGACGAGCCGTGCCACGCCGATGTCTTCCCGGCCGTCAATTCCGAACAACGCTCCATCCACGGCAACCGGCGTGGTGTATTGGGCCGCCATCAATTCGGGGTCGTCCCAGACCGGTTCGAGTTTCCCCTGGGTGAACTTCAGGAGCTTGGCCCCGATGCCGTAGCTGGCGGTCAGGAACAGGCGGTCGCCCAAGAGCACGGGATTGGCTCCGTTGACGGTGGGGCCGCGCTGACCGAACGGGGTTTCGTAAAGGACGGTACCCGTTTCCGGATCGACGGCGACGAACTTGAGCCGGGTGATGAACAGGGCGAGGTCGCGGTCACCGACGCGGCCGGTGATGGGGGCGGAGTAACTGGCGGCTTCGTCGGTCGCTTTCCAGAGCGTCTTGCCGGTTTCAGGATCGAACGCGACGATTCCCGCACCGCCTTTCCCGCCCACGTTGATGAGCAGCTTGCCGGCGATCAGTAGCGGGGTGCTGCCCATGCCGAAGTAGCCTTCAGGGGCTTGAAACTCTTTCCCCAGGTCCCGGCTCCAGCGTGACTTGCCAGTCGCGCGGTCCAGTGCGCGAAGGGCGCCGGCCGCCCCGTAGACGAAGACCGTTGTGTCGGTCACCAGGGGCACGCAGCGCGGACCGCTGTCGTCTGAAATGGTGCCGCGATAGGTCGCCGGAAAATCTTTCAGCCAGAGCGATTTTCCCGTGGCGCCGTCCCGGCACTCGACGCGTTCGACCTCATCGACCCGGTGGACGAGATAGACCCGGCCGCCGACGATCGCGGGTCCGGCGAACCCCTGCCCGGCGGGAAGCTCCCAGACCACAGGCAGGGCTTTGGGCAGGGCGTCGACGAGCGCTTCGTCGACCGCGAGACCAGATCGGGTGGGGCCCAGAATCTGAGGCCAGTCTCCGGCCCGGACGAGAGTCGTTGTCCCCAGAAGGAACAGACAGAGGACGAAAGACAGTGGACGCATCGGCTTCAACCTGACACAGGGGACGCTGCTTCGGGAGGCTTTTGGGAACGCAATCGCGATTGGCCGTGGGACAGCGCGTCGATGGCCTCGGCCCCGGCCATTTCGAACCGCCCCCTCGGAAAAGTGTATCGAGTCGTGACGAAGGCGGCCCACCGGGTTTTGGTCTGTCGGGGGGCGATCAGGAAGGGCGGTTGTAAAGTGGGCGATAGGTCTTGGTGAGGAGCCGGGTCGCCTCGTCGTTGCCTGTGAACTGATTGGATGCGGCGTCGAAGTCGATCCGGCCTGAGGTGGCGAGGGCGATTTCCCCGAAGTGGACGAGGGCGCAACTGGCGTGGGCGATCTCGGGGTTGGCGCGGGTTGGCTTGCGGGTGTGGACGGAATTGAGGAAGTCGCGCATGTGTTCGGCGTAGCCGTTCTGACCGCGAATCTCCTTGCCTTCGGTGGGGCCGGGGGTGCCCTTGGGGCCCAGGAAGGTGCTGAAGGCGCCGCGACGTGAGAAGATCATGTAACCGGTGGTGCCGTAGAAAACGTTGCCGTTGTCGAACCCGTGGATGCCGTAGGCGGTGAAGGGATAGTTCTCGTACACAAGGAGTCGGCCGTCGGGATACTCGTAGGTGACGTTCATGTTGTCGGGGTATTCGCTGGCATGTCCGTCGAGGAGCATGCGTCCGCCGCGGGCAGTGATCTGTTTGGGTGGGGTGGAGATGCCGAGGCCCCAGGCGGCCATGTCGAGGTCGTGAATGCCGTCGTCGCCGATCTCGCCGTTGCCGTAGTCTTTGAACATCCGCCAGGTGCCGTGAAAGCGGTGGGGATTGAAGGGGCGCGCGGGTGCGGGGCCGAGCCAGCGGTCGTAGTCGACCCCGGCGGGAGCGACACCATCGGGAAGCGGACGGACGATGCTGCGGGTTTCGGCGGTCCAGGCCTTGGCGACTTTGATCTCGCCCAGAAGGCCCTCTTTCAGCAGCTTTTCGGCCTTCAGCGTGACCGGGCTGCTGCGCATCTGCGTGCCTTGCTGCACGATGCGGCCATATTTTTTGGCGGCGGCGATGATCAGCTCGCCTTCGTGATAGACATGCGAGATCGGCTTTTCGATGTAGACATCTTTCCCGGCTTCCATGGCGGCGAGGGCGATGGGCGTATGCCAATGGTGCGGGGTGGCGATGATGCAGGCGTCGACGGTGCGATCGTTGAGCACGTCTTCAAAGCGGCCCGTGCGTTGGGGTGGGGTCGTTTGAAATGACGTGGGGATGAGGGTGGCGAGGCGGTCGATCTGGGAGGGATCGACATCGCAGAGCCAGGCGATCTCGACGGAGTCCGCGCGGCTGACGAGGCCTTTGATGTGGTTCGTCATGATCCCGCCACAACCAATGAGGGCGAGGCGTAGCCCGCGGGGTTTGTCGTCGGCCCAGGTGTGAACGGGGCCAAGCGCCGCGGCGGCGACAGCGATACGGACAAAGTCGCGGCGGGAGGTGGAGGTCATGGGACGAGACTCCGAGGCTGGGGTGCGCGGCGAGTGTGCGGATTGGATCGGGAGTTGCGGATGTGATTGGAGCAACTGTGGGGTTCGGAAGACGGAGCGTCAACACCAACGGTGGTTGGTTTCTGGAGCAGTTGCGAGTGGGAATCGCACGGCCTCCGGGCGCTAACGCTTCCGGCTCCCTCGATGACGGACGTTGTCCAGAAATCGGCGACGGTAGTCGAGTTGTCCTGAAGGTGTCTGGTGGGCGGGGGAAGTCTCACGACTTCCGCTACACTTTTGTGCGATTGGGATCGACTGGTTGCGTCTTCCGGTGGGGATG
>JAIXZD010000291.1 GCA_027489895.1 Planctomycetaceae bacterium | reverse complement strand
GCGGAGAAGTTCCCGGAATAGGATGGGCCTGGGAGAGCGCCGACATGAACCTGCCCGCGACGCGATCCACTGCGGAACCGTCACCCGGCCGGTTGATGCTGGGGACGGTTCAATTCGGGATGCCTTATGGGGTGGCGAATCGGACGGGTCAGCCCGAGTATGCCGAGGTGGTGCGGATTGTCGCGACGGCGGTCGAGGGCGGGGTTCGCTGGTTCGATACGGCCGCGGCGTATGGCAGCAGTGAAGAGGTGCTGGGGCGGGCGCTGAGTGAACTGAAGCTCCGCGACGTGGTGACGGTCGTGACGAAGATTGCCCCGATGTCTGCTGAGGACGTGGCGGACTCTGTGTTGGCGCGGGCGGTGATTGAACGATCGGTCGAGCAGTCGCGACAGCGGCTGGGATTGGAGCGGCTGCCGGTGGTGCTGTTTCATCGGGAGGCCGATGCGGCGCATCTGGAGGTGCTGGACGAATTGCGCGGCCGGGGCGTGGTGGAGCGGGTGGGTGTCTCGTGCGACAACCCGCCGGTTGGGGCACTGGGACTGGTTGAGGATTGGCGGGTGGCCGCGCTTCAGATTCCGGCGAATCTTCTGGATCGGCGGCATCTGGTGAGTGGGCTGTTGCCGCGAGCCGCGTCGCGCAGTGTGCTTGTGTTTGTGCGGAGCGCATTTCTGCAGGGGTTGCTGGTGATGCCCGAGGAGCAGGTCCCCGGTCATCTGCGGGGTGTGTTACCAGCCCGGAAGTGTCTGGAAAGCGTTGCCCGCGAGGCGGGGATGACCGTGGCGGAGTTGGCGTTGCGGTTCCTGCAGTCGCAGCCGGGCGTGACGTCGGTGCTGTGCGGTGTGGAGACGGCTTCGCAGATGCGGGAGAATCTGCGGATCGCGGATCAAGGGCCGTTGCCGGAGGACCTGCTGGCCCGACTGATGAGCTGGTCGCCGGAGTTGCCGGAGGCGCTGGTCACGCCCAGTGCATGGCCGGGGTTGGCGATGCCCTTGGCTTGATTGAATTCACGGAGGGTGGCGTGAATGGGGTGATACGCGACGTTGCCCATGATTCTTGATGGCATCCCAGGTCGAGGGAAGTGACTTCCCTGCGAAGATCGCTGCCTGGGGCGGTTGTTTGTGGAAGGCGCGGCTTCCTGGCGCTGGCGCGACCCGACCACAAGGTGGTCGGGCCACCCGCCGCCGCTATGCGTCCAGCTCGTCGGGTTCGGCGACTGTCGGAATTCCTCGAGTGGAAACACGGGCCAGTTGCTCCTCGATGAGCCTTCGGGCTTCTGGTTGCCGCCCGTAGATCCACAGCGCGATCCGCCACTTGAGAACTTCGTCCGGCAGCGGGCCTTCGGCTTCGATGATCCGTTGCCCGATATTCCAGCGTGCCCAGGCGTTCAGTTCATGCATTCGCTGAAACTTGTCGGCCACGGTCATCTGGTCGACGGCGCGGCGATAGGCGTCTTCCACGAGACTCATGGTGGGTTCCGGACTGTTTGGCGTCCGTTCCGGACGCTGTCGAATCGGCCTGAACGGCATCGCCGCCAGGTTCAACCCGTCAGTCTATCCTCATCAGCGCTGGTCGGGCAGGTGACGTCGGCCAGCGATCCGAAAAGGTTTCGGGTGGATGATCGCCGGTGAGCGAAGGTGGGCAGTGCCCACTCTACGGAGGATCGTCCTGTGGCAGTTCCGGGCGGCCTGGTCCGCGGGAGCCGAGGAGGAGGTTGTAGAAGAGGTTGAGGTCTCGGGGTTCGAGGGGGATGCGGGCGAGGATTCTGCGGAACCGGGCGACGTAGTTGGTCATAGTGGTCGCGGGGGTGACACCCTGGGCGTGGAGCGCGTCTTCGAGGCGGGCGAAGAACTGCTCGAGCGCCTCGTGGGGGACGAGGTTCCAGGCGTATTCCCGGTCGGCCTGGGCGAGGGTCTGCTGGTGCAGGACGTAACAATAGACCATGACCGCCTGGGCGAGATTGAGAGAGGGCGTTTCGACGGCGGCGGGGACCGTGGAATAAATTGTGCAGAGGGCGAGTTCTTCGTTGGTCAGTCCGCGGGATTCGCGTCCGAAAACGAGCGCGACATCACCGGTGGAGGCGAGGTCGCGAATTTCCGTGGCGGCCTGATCGGGGGAGAGGAAGGGGGCGCCCTGGCGACGGGAGCGCTGGGTGGTGGCAATGGAGCGGACGGTTCCAGCGAGCGCCTGGGCGAGGGTGGGAACGACAACGGCTGATGTGAGGACGTCGTGCGCGTTGTGAGCAAGGGCCAGGGCTTCGGGGCCAAGCGGGTCGCATTCGGGGGCGACGAGCACGAGGCGGGAGAGGCCCATGGTTTTGAGAGCGCGGGCCGCTGCCCCGACGTTTCCGGAGGTTTCGGAGCCCACGAGGACGATGCGAACCCTCTGTTTCCAGGCCAGATTGCTCATCGCGTCTCGTCTCCGCCTCGGTGCAGGGGGCTTGTCTGGGGAGGTATTCCCCGTGGCATAACCGCCACGAGCGGCACAGCTTACCAGCCCTGCCCGAGTTAAACCGTAACGGTCGAACCGATGAAAGGTCGACCCGTGCGAGTGTTCGACCAAAGGGGGGGAATCGACCGTCTGACCGTAGAATTTGGGGCAATGGGTCGACGATAGAGACGGTGCGTCTGGCTAGAGAGATGGCCGACGCGGACAAGGAAGACAGCGTATCTGGATGGAACCGGATCGGCTCGATGACCGGTTCCCTTATTCAGGTCATTGCGATCTGTTCGAACGTGGACGTTGCCGCCATTGATGGCGTCGGCTCGACAGTTCGAAAGCGGAGCTTGCGACATGGAAGTCCGGACAATGCGTAGGACGGCCCGTGATTGGTTGGTCGGCGGAGGACTCAAAGTCCTCTGTCTGCTGGCTTTGAGTTCCGGGCTGGAACCGTGGGCGGCCTCTGCGCAAGACCTGCGGGTTCCGATCACGCCCTATGGAACGGCGCCACGGTCGGACATCTCGGCAGGCGATCCCGATGAGGACACGCCCCCGGAAGCGGCGATCCCTGCTCAGGTGCAAGCGCTGCCCGACATTCAGGCCAAGATGAAAGTCGTGCAGCGGCGGAGCCAACTGCTGGTTGGGAAGTCGAACATTGCCAAGACCGCCGTTGCCAATGGCGGCGTGGTCTCTGTGGTTCAGTACAGCGAGCGGGAACTGGCGATTGTTGGCGAGAACCTTGGCCAGACGACCGTGACCCTCTGGTTTGAAGATGGCAGCGATCCGCTGATTTATCTGGTCGAAGTGATTCGCGACCCGAGCCTGGAAGAGCGCCGCCGGATCGACTACGGCAAGCTCGAAAAGAAACTGGCGCTGGCGTTCCCGAACAGCAAGGTCTATCTGATCCCGCTGTCGAACAAGATCATTGTGAAGGGCCAGGCACGCGACGCGGAAGAGGCAACGCACATCCTCAGCATTATCCGCGGCGAGGTGATCAACCAGAGCGGTGGCTCGTGGGGTCCTCAGCCTAATGGGGCGAACGGGACCGGCGGGACGTTCTACGACATCACCGGGTTTGGTGCCAACGGAACGGGCTCCTACGGGAACGGCTGGGGCAACGGGTTTGCGAACGACCTCTGGTCGAACATGATCGTCAACATGCTCGAAGTGCCGGGCGAGTTTCAGGTCGCCGTGCGGGTTCGCATCGCGGAACTGAACCGTTCGGAACTGAAGCGCATGGGTGTGAGCCTCACCGGGCTGATCAACGGGGACGACGCGGTCCTCAACTCGGTGCTGACCGGGACGGCGACGAATATCTCCGGGGTGTTCTCGGCGGGTGATATCAGCGTGCTGATTGACGCGCTGTCGTCGAACGGCCACGCCACGATCCTTGCCGAACCGACGCTGGTCGTGGAGAGCGGTCACCCCGCGAGCTTCCAGGCCGGGGGCGACTTTGCGGTTCCGACAACCGTCGGGATTTCCGGTGCCTCGGCCGTGGCGACGCAGTTCCGCGGATACGGGACGAGCATTGTCGTCACGCCGACGATTCTGGACCGCGACCTGATCCGGCTGCAGATCTCGCCCGAGTTCAGTGAACTCAACTCGGCGAACTCGGTGAACGGGATCTTCGGGACGAACCTGCGCCGCGTGACGACGACGGTCAAACTGCGGGAGGGTCAGACGGTGGCACTGGCGGGGTTGTTCTCACGAACGACGCAGTCGGAGATTGGTCGGCTGCCGTTCCTGGGTGAGATTCCGTTGATCGGCCCGCTGGCGTTTTCGGCGAAACGGGCGTCTCAGGATGAGAAGGAGCTGTTGATCCTTGTTTCGCCCGAGATTGTCCGCCCGATGGAAGCGGAGGAAGTGCCGCCGGTTCCTGGATACGAAGTGACGCATCCGACGGACAAGGAGTTCTTCCTGCACAACCGGACCGCGGGTGCACCGGACCAGCGGGTGCATCAGCTCGCTCCATATGGACATGGCATGGGGCGGGGCGTGGAAGTGGGTTACACGCAGTACAACCCGGCCCCGGCCGACCCCGGATACCATCCGCAGCCGACCCAGCCGTTCGGTGCGGCGGGCGGACCGACTCCGCCGTTCCAGGGCCTGTCATCGCCGCCTGTGGGTGGGCCGGGCTATGGAGCTCCGCAACCGGGTTACCAGACACAGCCCGGCTACCAGACACCGCAAGGATATCCGGCTCCGCAGCCTGGGTATGGTGCCCCGCAGCAGATGATGCGGCAGCCGACGCCCGCGGCTCCGGCCGGGCAGCGGGGCCCGACGCCCGCTCCGCAGCGGTCGCCTTCTACGGCACGGTCCGGCGGCCAGAAGGCACCCTACGGGCAGCCGGCCGGCGGATACACGATTCAGACGGGAGCACGGAAACCGTCCGGGGGGGCCGTCCCCGCGGGCTACAGCACTCCGCGTGCTCCGGCCCGTCAGCCCGCACGGCGTTAAACGAGATCGGTTGGCGGCGACTGCCTGTCAGCCAGCAGAGCAACATCGCACACGAAACCTGATCGCGACGAAGTAGACAGCGACTCGGGCAATTGTCCCGAGTCCTCCAAAAGGCCTGGCCTCGATCGCAGAGAGCTTGTCATGAATCTGTTCCGCTCGAAGACAGTTGCGGCGTCGCTGCTTGGCAGTGCCCTCCTTGCGGGAGGTGCCGGATGCGCCTGCCACACGGGTTGCCAAACCGCCTGCTGTGAACCGACCTGCTCACCCTGTGGCAACACGGGGTTTGGCGGCGGGCTGAGGGCGAAGTTTGCCGGTGGTCCGGGCTGGTGGCGGTCGGAAGCCATTCCCGACCGGTATCCGCTCGGCAGTGTGGTCCGCGAACCGTTCCACGTCATGCAGACGAACGCCGAGGCCGTTGACTTCGTGCTCAATCTGAATGACTTCGTGGGCGAAACAGTCGAACTGACCCCGGACGGCAAGGATCATGTCCTGGAGATTGCCGCGCGGATGCGCAGCGCGCCGTTCCCGGTGGTGGTCGAGCGGAGCGAGAACAACGCGAACCCGCAGCTTGATGCGGAACGGCGTCTGGCGGTGGCACAGATTCTGTATGACCACGGGAACACCGACGCCGACCAGCGGACATTCGTCAGCCCGTCGTACGGCCGGGGCCTGCACGATTTCGAGCCTCAGGCGGAATACCAGCGGAACATGTTCACCCGCGGGTTTGGCGGGGCTGGGTTTGGCGGCGGCGGATTCGGCGGCGGCGGGTTTGGCGGCGGCGGATTTGGTGGCGGCGGGTTTGGCGGCGGTGGGTTCGGTGGCGGCGGCGGCGGGTTCTTCTAACCGCTGTCGAAGTACTCGAGCTGGACGGCTTGGCGGTTGGTTGTGCCTCCGGGCGCTCACGCTTCCGGCTCCCAGGTTTCGCGGCGCTGCGCGGTTCTTTGAACTGGTGGGCGTTACCAGTCGCCGATGCTGCCGTCGGTGTAGAAGACGCGCTGCGGCAGTTCCTGCTGGAACGAGTGCTTTTTGACCTCGGCTTCGTTGATCTCGATGCCCAGCCCGGGGCGGGTGTTGGGCCGGACGATGCGGCCTTGGGTCTCGACGGTGAAGCCTTCGGAGACAACATCGCGGCGCCAGGGAACGTCTTCGTGGACCGTCTCGCAGATGATGTAGCTGGGCTGCGAGAAGCCGAACTCGAGTGACGCCGCGGTGCTGACGGGTCCTTGCGGATTGTGCGGGGCGAGGGCGATGCGATAGGCCTCGGCGAGGGCGGCGACGCGGCGGGCTTCACTCAGCCCACCACAGTGGGTGATATCGACCTGGCAGATGGCACAGGCCCTCGCGGCGAACAGATCGCGAAACGCGGCGAGGTTGGTCACCCGTTCTCCGGTGGCGATGGGCGTGGTCACCGATCGCGCGATCGCGGCAAGTCCCTCGACGCTTTCGGGCCAGCAAGGCTCTTCGAAGAAGTAGAGGCCATATGGTTCGAGCGCTTTGGCGAACTGCAGCCCCATGGCAGGGGACGGCCGGGCGTGGCAGTCGACCATGATGTCGATCGCATCGCCCACGGCCTCGCGCATGGCAGCGACGGCGGCCTCGGCGGCGCGAATCGGCTGGAGGCCTTCAATGGGCAGGGTGGGCGGGACGGCCATCGACTTGAACGCGGTGAAGCCCGAGGCGACGGCCTGGCGGGCAAGGTCGGCGAAGCGTTTGGCGTCGTCGGCCTTGGTCTCGTAGAAGTCCTCCATCTTGCCGCCACCGAGATGGCAGTAGGTGCGGACCGTGTCGCGGACGGGTCCCCCCCAGAGTTTCGAGCAGGGTTGCCCGGCGACTTTGCCCAGAATGTCCCAGAGGGCGAGGTCGATCCCCGCGATGGCAGTGGCGCGGGTGATGCCATGTCCGTGCCAGAAGTGCTGGCGAAACATCATCTGCCAGAGGTACTCGATGCGGGTGGGGTCTTCGCCGACGATCAGTTCGGCGAGGTCTTCGATCGTGGCGACGACGCCGCGGGTATGCCATTCGAGGGTCGCCTCGCCCCAGCCGAACAGGCCAGGCTGATCGGTGAGCACCTTGACGAAGATCCAGTTCCGCATGCGGGCATTGCAGACGAAGGTTTCGACCTTGGTGATCTTCATGGGAGTGGCTCGCGGGGCAGTTCGGGACGACGGTTGGCTGGGCATCATGCCGAAATGAGACGCGGAGCTGTAGTGTGGGGGGTGCCTTGGGAGGGGTCGTCGCCTTGGTCTCTGGGCGGATGGAGGTTGGGGGGGGACGGGCCGCTGCGCGGGGGAAGCCTCACGACTTCCGCTACGACTGTTGTTGCGAGCGGATGGAGATCTCGAGAGACTTGGTTGACAGCGTGGTTGGGAAAGGACGTTCGCTCATGTCTTTGCCTTTTGATGCGGCCCTGGCTCACAAGCAGTTCTCGGCCCACTGTTTCAATGCGACATGGGAGCTGCTCGACCGGGCGGAGCGGACGGAATCGGAACAGCGGGAGATGCTGTCGCGGGCGCTGGCATCGCTGTGGCATTGGCGGCAGCGGGCGGATGTCACGCCGAAGAACCTGTCGATTGGTTGCTGGCAGGTGGCGCGGGTCTGCGCGGTGATTGGCGAGCCGGGTCTGGCGGCGCGGTTTGCGGAGGAGTCGCTGGAAACCGCAGGGGACGATCTGTTTCTGCGGGGCTATGCGCTGGAGGGGCTGGCGCGGGCGGCCGCAATCTCCGGGGATGTCGAGCGGGCGGGGCAACTGGTGGAGGAAGCTCGCGCACTGGCCGGGCGACTGTTGGCGGCTGGTGAGCGCGAGGCGCTGCTGGCGGATCTGGCAACGGTGGGCGTCTGAACGATTCTCGACAGCGCCCGTAAGCCGAGAATAACGGGGGTGCGTCAGGGCGCCGTTGTTTTTGATTGCTTCGGCGTGATTCGCGAGCGGCGATTGCTCACCCTCCGGGCGCTAACGGTTCCGGCTCCCCCGATGACGACAGTGGCCCGGAAATCGGCGACGGCAGCCAGGGTGACCAACGAACGTTGGCCGGGAGGAGGCGTTGTGACGTGGCTGGTGGGCGAGTAGAGTCCCGAAGCGCTCTGGTCCGGATGGCTGAAAGGTGAATTCGCAATGTCGGTTACGTCGCCGCTGCTGCAACCGGTGTCCCTCGCGGGGATTCCCCTGAGGAATCGCGTCGCTCTGGCTCCGATGACGCGGGCCCGTGCGGGTCAGTCGCGAATTCCGAATGCCCTGATGGCCGAGTACTACCGGCAGCGGGCGGGCGCGGGGCTGATCGTCACGGAAGCGACCGTCGTCGGCGACTATGGCATTGGCTGGAGCGACACGCCGGGCATCTACACGGACGCGATGGTGGAGGGCTGGAAAGCGACGACCGCGGCCGTGCATGCCGCGGGCGGAGCAATCTTCCTGCAACTGTGGCATTGCGGGCGGGCGTCGCACAGCAGCTTTCTGGGGGGGAAGTTGCCGGCGGCTCCCTCGGCGATTGCCATCACGGGGGAAGGCATTCACACGCCCACCGGCAAACAGCCCTATGAAACTCCACGGGCGCTGGAGATCGACGAGATTTCGCGGATCGTCGCCGATTATGGCCGCGCGGCACGGTCGGCGCTGGCGGCCGGGTTTGACGGGGTCGAGATTCACGGAGCGAACGGCTATCTCGTCGACACGTTCCTGCAGTCGAAGACGAATCAGCGGACAGACGAGTATGGCGGCTCGGTGGCGAACCGGTATCGATTTCTCAAGGAGATCGTCGAGGCCGTGACGGCTGAGATCCCTGCGGGACGAGTCGGGGTGCGGCTGTCGCCGAATGGGGTCTTCAATGACATGGGTTCGCCGGACTACCGTGAACAGTTCACGTACGTCGCGTCACAGCTCGATCCGCTGGGACTGGCCTACCTGCATGTGATGGATGGACTGGGATTCGGGTTCCACGGCTTGGGCGAGCCGATGACGCTGGCCGAGTTCCGGAAGGTGTTCCGCGCGCCGCTGATTGCGAATTGCGGGTACACGATTGAAACGGCCGAAGCAGCGATTGCCGACGGTCACGCCGACCTTGTTGCGATTGGCCGGCCGTTTATCAGCAACCCCGATCTGGTCGAGCGGATTCGCCACGATTGGCCGCTGGCGGACATGGCGGCGGTGTCGGACTGGTACTCCCCGACGGGTGCGAAGGGGTACACCGACTTTCCGACGTACTCGGCGTAGCAGGGGCAGAGCGATTGTCAGGCAGGAGCTGGACCTCCGGACTGATGAAGAAGACCTCCATCCCTTCAGTCCACGAGACGACGGTTTGGAAAGCACCGGTCTTCACGCAAGAACTCGCACTGGCAAAGCCAGTGGCACACGACGAATTCGCGTTTGATCAGGTCTTCAACGGCCGTTGGGTGGTGTCGGTCGCGGGTGCCATTTTCAGGAAGGCAGGCGGGAGCCTGCCCTACGGACCGGGTGGCACGTCGCCTTTCGGAAATCCGGTCGCTTTCCCGAAAAAACACGGAAGATATTCGGTCTCGAACGGCTCGCTTCAGCCTCTGATTTTTGCCCGGTTTCGAGTAGAATTCAGGTTCCCCGGCGGGGTCGTTTGACGACTCGTTTCCGGGGGTGCGGCGACCGCGTTGTCTGGTCGTCGCGACCGATCCGAAGCCGACGGAGAGCCAGTATCCAATGGATGTCGAACCAGGGACGAATGGCGGCGAGGCCGCCAATGACTACGGGGCTGAACAGATTCGCGCGCTCAAGGGAATCGAGCACATTCGCGAACGCCCCTCGATGTACATCGGTGACACGACACTGCGCGGGCTGCATCACCTCGTCTACGAAGTGGTCGACAACTCGATTGATGAAGCGGTCAACGGCTTCGCCCGGATGATCCAGATTCGCATCAACGCCGATGGGAGCTGCACCGTCATCGACGATGGTCGCGGCATCCCCGTGGGTCCCAAGGCCGATATGGGCAACCGCCCCGCACTGGAAGTGGTGCTGACGGAAGTCGGGGCGGGCGGCAAGTTCGACCGCAAGGGCGGCTACAAAACGGGAACCGGCGGTTTGCATGGTGTCGGGATTACGGCGGTCAATGCGCTGTCGGAATGGCTTGAGGCGGAGATCTGCCGCGAAGGGTTCGTCTGGACGATGGAGTTCGAGCGGGGCGAGGTGAAGGAAGGCCTCAAGAAGCTCGGGCCGACCGAGAAGTCCGGCACGAAGATCACGTTCAAACCGGATGGACGCATCTTCCCCGATACGAAGTTTCTGTTCGACACGCTGCAGAAGCGAATTCAGGAGTTGGCGTTCCTCAACAAGGGCGTCCGCATCCAATTCTCCGACGAACGCGGCGGCCAGTCCGAAGAGTATTTCTACGAGCAGGGCCTGATCGAGTTCGTCGGGTACCTCAACCGCACCGAGAACGTGATCCATCCCGAGGTGATCGTCATTCGCGGCGACGGCGAGGTGTTCGTTCGCGACGACGCGCACAAGCTCGAGGTCGAAATCGCCATCCAATACAACGATGGCTTCAGCGAGAATGTCCGGTCGTACGCGAACAACATCAACAACCTCGAAGGGGGGACGCACCTCTCGGGGTTCCGCGCGGGCCTGACGCGGGCGCTCAACAACTACGGCAAGAAGGAAAACTTCTTCAAGGATTTTACACCGGCCGGAGAGGACTTCCGCGAAGGGATGACGGCGGTCATCTCCGTCCGTCACCCCGACCCGCAGTTCGAAGGCCAGACGAAAACGAAGCTTGGCAACAGCGACGCGGAAGGGATCGTGTCGTCGGTC
>JAIXZD010000380.1 GCA_027489895.1 Planctomycetaceae bacterium | reverse complement strand
GAGCTGCCCACGATTGGCGAATACCTCATCTCCCGGCTGCGGGACTATGGGATCGGGCACGTGTTCGGGATCCCCGGGGATTTCGTGCTGCAGTTTTATGGAATGCTGCAGGACAGCCCGATTCAGGTCGTCGGCACCACGCGGGAAGACAATGCTGGGTTCGCGGCGGACGCCTACGCCCGTGTCCATGGCATGGGCTGTGTCTGTGTGACCTACTGCGTCGGCGGACTCTCCATGTGCAACTCGATTGCGGGAGCGTACGCCGAAAAGTCGCCTGTCGTGGTGATCAGCGGCGCGCCGGGGGTCGAGGAGCGTCGCTCGAACCCCTTGCTGCATCACCGGGTGGGTGAGTTCACCACGCAGCGGGAGATCTTCCAGAAGATCACCTGTGCCTCGGCCTCACTGGAAGACCCGCTGACTGCGTTTCGCGAGATCGACCGCTGCCTGGCGGCCGCCGCCCGCTACAAGCGACCCGTCTATCTGGAATTGCCGCGAGACCGCGTCAAAACCCGGGCGCTGTATCCGCACACCCCCAGCTCGGAACCGGTCGTCAGCAATGCCGACGCGCTGCGTGAAGCGCTGGCCGAGGCGGGGGCAATGCTCTACGGCGCCAAGAAACCGGTGCTGATTGCCGGAGTCGAGATGCACCGGTTCGGGTTGGGGCAGCAGGTGGTCGCCCTCGCCGAGCGGCACCAGATTCCGATGTGCGCCACGCTGTTGGGCAAGAGCGTGGTCAGCGAGAAACATCCGCTGTACCTCGGCATTTACGAAGGGGCGATGTGCCGGGAGGAGTTACGCACGTATGTCGAGGACAGCGACTGCCTGGTGCTGCTGGGGACGTTCCTCACGGATATCGATCTCGGGATTTTCACGGCGAACATCGACCCCGGCAAATCGATCTACGTGACCAGCGAGACGCTCCAGATTCGCCATCATCACTTTCACGATGTGTTGCTCTCGGACTTTGTCTCGGGACTTGTCAAAGCTCCGTTCAAGACGGTCAAGCGGCCGATTCCGCCCGGAATCCGTCCGGTCATGGCGCCCTTCGAGCTGAAAGACAAGGCGAAGATCACGTCCCGCCGCCTGTTTGCACGGGTCAATCAGTTGCTGGACGAGAACATGGCCGTGGTGGCCGATGTGGGTGACTGCCTGTTCGGCGCGGCGGAGCTCTCCATCTACAAGCACACTGAGTTTCTCAGCCCGGCCTATTACACCTCGATGGGCTTTGCGATCCCGGCCTGTATTGGCGCCCAGGTGGGCCGACGGGAGGTTCGCCCGATCGTGCTGGTGGGGGACGGAGCGTTTCAGATGACCTGCCTGGAACTGTCCACGGCGGTCCGGCTGGGGCTCAATCCGATCGTGATCGTGCTCAACAACAAGGGATACACAACGGAACGATTTCTCCAGGAAGGGCCGTTCAACGACATTTTGAATTGGGAATATCACCGCATCCCGGATCTGCTGGGCGGCGGCTGGGGCTTTGAAGTCCGGACGGAGGGCGACCTCGACAAGGCGCTCAACGCGGCGCTGGCCAACCGGGACAATTTCAGCCTGCTCAATGTCCACCTCGAGCCGCACGACATCAGCACCGCGCTCGAACGGCTGGCGAAGAATATGTCGAAGCATCTCTGAGAATCGCCTTCCGAGGTGGGGAGGTTTTGATTGACCACCAAGGGCACCAAGGCAAGGCCAGGCAAGCCAGGGGGAATCGAGACAGGGTGAATCGGGATAGGCGAGCCGACTGCGTTGTACGGTACCCGCCTGCAGGCGTTTTTCCTTGCGCGGCGGTTGAACACGGTCTTGTCGCCAAACGCAGTTTCTCGGGATACTCCGCGCGGTGACGTAGGTTCCTGGGTTAAGTCGGCGAGTCTGAGGAGGTGGTGTCAATGCGTGCGATTCGTACTGCGCTGGCTGTGGTGGCGATTTTCGGCCTCGGGACCGCCTGGCTTGGTGGTGGCGACCAGGGACGGGTTTTTGCCGCCGACGCCAAAACCTCGGGAAAACCGCTTGTGCGAGTGAACGGCCGCGTGATTGGCGAGGCCGATCTCCAGCGGATGTTTCAATCCCGTCGCGTTCCCCAACAACATCAGGACGCGCTCCGGCAACCTTTCCTGGAGGAGATGGTCGACGCGGCCCTGCTGAGGGAATTTCTCGCGGCGAAGAAGGTGAAGGCGAATGCCAAGGCGGTGAGTGCCCAGGTGGAACAGATTCGCAAGATCGCGGCGCAGGAGGGGGACGCCGATCAGGTCCTGGCGGCACGGGGCTATTCGATCCAATCGCTCAAAGAGGAGATGGAGCTGCCGCTGGCGTGGCAGGCCTACATCGAGCAGACCTGGCAGGGAGATCAACTCACGGCGTTCTACGCCCGGCGGCATGCCGAGTTCGATGGCACCCGTGTTTCGGCGCGGCAGATTTTTCTGCGGGTCAAAGAGCCGGAAGGCAGCCCGGAACGAACGGCGGCTCTGGAGCAACTGTGGGCGATTCGCGAACAGATCGCTCGCGAGGAACTGACGTTTGAAGAGGCGGCGAAGACTTATTCCCAAGCGTCAACGAAGGACCGGGGCGGGGACCTGGGCGAATTCACCTACAGTGGCCGCATGCCAGAGGCGTTTAGCGCTATCGCATTCACGCTGAAGCCTGGTCAAATGAGCCAGCCGTTCTCCACGCGGGCCGGCTGTCACCTGTGCCTGCTCGTGAAGCGGACGCCAGGCGATCTCGCCCTGGAAGATGTCCGCAAGGAAGTGCTTGCACGCATCGCCCAGGAGCAGTGGCGTGAAACCGCAAAGGCACAACGTGAGTCGGCCAAAATCGAATGGCTGGAGTGAACCGCGACGCGCTTGATCCGGCTAGCGGCAAGTGTCGGTGCCGCGCCGACAAACGCGCGGAACTTCACCGGGCGACAAGCAGTGACAAAATCGCCTGGGCGTAGAGGCGGTGGCCGTAGTCATTGGGGTGGTTGAGGCCGTTTCCGGTGTAGTCGTGATCGTGTTTGCGGCGGAGCAGTTCACTCCACAGTTCGGTCACGTCGGCGAGCGCAATGCCCGGGCCGACGAACGGTTTGAGTTCGTCTCGGTACTTGAAAAACATTTCGCGGGGGGTGTGGACCCACTCGATTGTGCCCAGCATTGGCGTCACGAGAATCAGCTCGGTTCCGGGAGCTTTTTCGCGAACGGCTGCGATGAACATCTGAGCCTGATCCTTAAACCAGGCCGGGTCGCGCCTGCCCACGTCGTTCATGCCGTAGGCCATGATGATGAGGTCGGGCTTCTCGGCGAGCAGGTTGTCGAGGTCCTGATTTCCATTGGCGATACTCCATCCGCCCACCGCGCGATTCTTCAAGACGACTTCACCGGGATAGGACGCTCGCAACTGGGCGGCGACGAGATCGGCAAACGGCGGCTGATTCGGCTCGGCACCGTTCAGCCCGGACGCATCACCACCGGCCGAGATGCTGTCGCCGCTGACGCCCACGACCACGCGCTCGCCCGCACGCAAACGGGCGATCGTTTTGGGCAGCAGTTGCTCGGCAAATACCGGGCGATAACCGGTCCAGGCCTCGTTGCGGCGACGGTAGGTCACTTCGACCTGGTGGTCGTGGAACCAGCGGCCCGGACCATAAAGCAGGGACTGTTCAGGATATCCAACACGATGTTTGTAGCTCATGGGAGCACCGGTCGGCGGGAAGAGGTCGGCCGCTCGAATCCGGGGGGCGCTGGACGAGGCGGGCAGTTCGAAGCGGCCGGTTGCGAGGTCGACCTTCAAGCCCTCGGCCGCCGAGAGTTTCGCCGTGCGGTTGGAGGTCTGGACCGACAACACCTCGTCGACGGGAAACGCGAGTCGGCCGACGAGTGGCCCGCCCTCGGTCTCCTGCAGCAAAATCGAACTTTCGCCGTGGACGACGAGGCTATCCCAAGCGGGAGTGAGGAGATGCCACTGGCTGACATCGGGCTTGGCGACGCTATCCGCCGCGAACGCGGTGTTTGCCGTGGTTGACGGCGTGAACGCGTTGAGTGCCCAGGTGAGCGAAGCCACGGCGAGGGACGCGGCAAACCATGCAGAACGAGCGAGCATGTTGAGCTTTCGATAGAGCGCAGGCGTTGATCTTCAGCGGGAACCTTCGTCAAACGAATGAATATCGCGGATGCCGGTCATTGGTGAAAGTGACGCGGTGCGGAGCGCAGGGCGTGTTTTGGCGGTTGTGGGCGGAAGGCGCGGCTTCCTGTCGCTGCGCGACCCGCCCACCAGGTGGTCGGGCCACACACGTTTTGTGGTCAGCGTTTCCTGAATGAACAGTTTCGGGGCGCTCGCTTCACCGGATGTCACCGCGCAGTGGGGCGCGGCGGTGCTTGGTGGCTGAATTGGCAGAGGCACGATAACTTTGGAGGGCGTTGTCTGATCGAGTTGCGGAGGTCTGTATTCCGCTGACGAGATGTGCGTTCCCACTCTGTTATCCGAGGACTGAAGCAACATGCCGAAGTGCGTCTACACTGCAAAAAACCCCTGGGATGGCCCTCACGTCAAGATTCTCAAGGAGGGCGGGTTCGAGTTTCAGCAGGTGTACGACGAACCGAACGTGTTTCAGGAAGACGCCCTGATTTCGGTGCTCAAAGATGCGGAAGCGGTGATTGCCGGGTCCGAGCCGTACACGCCGCGCGTGATCGAAAACCTGCCGAAGCTGCGGGTGATTGCCCGGGCGGGCGTCGGATACGACGCGGTCAATCTCGGAGCGTGCGACGCGGCGAACATCGCCGTCTGTACCACGCCCGGCGTGAACCATCATTGCGTGGCCGAGCATGCGATTGCCCTGCTGATGGGCGTCGTCCGCGGGTTCCCGATGCTCGATCAGAAAGTGCGCGTCGGCGATTGGAAGCGATCCCCTCGCCCTCGCTTGATGGGCACAACGCTGGGGATTGTCGGGTTGGGGCGGATCGGTCAGGCCGTTGCGACGCGGGCCGTGGGACTGGGAATGAAGGTGATCGCCTGCGATCCCTACGCCAATGCCGAGTTCGTGAAGCAGTGGGACATTGAGCTCGTTGATCGCGAGACGATCTTCAAGCGGTCGGACTACCTCACGTTCCACTGCCCGGCGACGAAAGACGCGGTTCACATGGTGAATGCGCAGTCGATCGCGACGATGAAGCCGGGGGTGGTGATCATCAACACGGCGCGGGGCGGTTTGATTGACGAGACGGCGTTGGTCGCGGGTCTGAAGTCGGGCCACATTCGGGCGGCGGGGTTGGATGTGTTCGAGGTCGAGCCGTTGCCGCTTTCGAGCCCGCTGCTGCAGCTGGAAAACGTGCTGCTGGCGGGGCATGTGGGCGGTATGGATATCGAGTCGATTCACGACACGAACAAGCTGGCCGCGGAGATTATCGTCGGGCTGTCGAAGGGCGTCTGGCCGACCGGTTGCGTTCAGAACCTGAAGGGCAAAGAGTCGGCCTACAAGTGGTAGGCCGCAGTCAGCTTCCGGGCTGAGGGGCTTGGGAAAGGTCCGGTTCTCGTTCTGGGACCGGGCCTAGCCTGGCCATTCTCCGGTGAAGACCTCGGTGGCTGGGCCCGTCATGTAGACGGGGCCACCGGGCGTCCATTCCAGTTCGAGGTCGCCACCCGGCAGATGAGCGAGGACGCGCCCGGAGGTTTTGCCGGTCAACTGACCCGCGACCGCGCAGGCGCAGGCTCCCGTGCCGCAGGCGAGGGTGATTCCGCTGCCGCGCTCCCAGGTGCGCATCGTGATTTCGGTCGGCGAATGGACCTGAATGAAGTGGGCATTGATTCGCCGGGGGAACTGCGGGGCATGCTCCAGCAGTGGGCCGATTCGCTCCAGGGGGACGGCCGCCACGTCGCGGCAGAACAGCATGACGTGCGGGTTACCCATCGAGACGCAGGTCAGCCGCGGTTCCAGTCCGCAGGCAGTCTGCCAATCGCCCGCGAATCCCGGAATCTCAGGAAGCGGCAGGTCGACGACTCGTCCCGCCGGGAATGTCGTTGGGATCGCCCCGGCTTCGAGGATCGGCTCGCCCATGTTGACGCGAATCCGCTCGGCCTTGCCGGTTGCTCCGGCAGAAATCTGCAGGGTGAGCACGCCTCGCCCGGTCTCGATGGTGATTTCGGGACGAGAGGCGATGCCGTGGTCGTAAACGTACTTCGCGACGCAGCGAACGCCGTTTCCGCACATTTCCGATTCGCTACCATCGGCATTGAACATCCGCATCCGCGCATCGGCCCGCTCGCTGGGACAGATCAGAATGAGGCCATCGCCTCCAATCCCGGTATGGCGGTCGGAGACCAGCGGAGCCAGAACCTCCGGGGTCGAGGGGAGCGTTTCCGCGAACAGGTTGACGTAGACGTAGTCGTTCCCCGCCCCGTGCATCTTCGTAAACCGCAACATCAACGCAGTCCGATCTGAAACTCCGACCCGGCAGTCCAACTGAAAACTTGGCGCCGCGATTTCTATTTCGCGGCAAACTGCGGGAGATAGGAGTCGAAATTGTGAAGCTCTGTCGATAATGTCACAAACGGAGTGGTGGCGGAAGTCTGGGAATCGGGAGGAGACCGAATGGTTTTCACGCTCCGTTATCCATGCGAGTTGCATGGGGGACACGATCGGTGAGAACCGCCTGATTCCCGAGTTGATTCCGTTGCCATCACCAGATCTCGACAACACGCACGCCCAACGTTCCAACAGCCACGCACGAGCGCTCGATGCGTCCTTCAGGGAATCGCAGGGACCGCCCTCGGTCCGCCCATCGACGCATGACCGACCATGAAGAACCAGTCCGCCTTTCCAAGGTGATGGCCGAGCTTGGTTACTGCTCGCGACGCGAGGCGGATGAATACATCAGCCGCGGTCTGGTGCGGGTGGATGGGGTCGTCGTGAACACATTGGGAACGAAAGTACTTCGTTCGCAGCGAATCGAGCTGGCGGACGAAGCGGTTCAGATGCAGTCGGGTCTCGTTACCCTGCTGCTGAACAAGCCCGTGGGGTGGGTTTCGGGTCAGCCCGAAAAGGGGTATCACGCCGCGGTCGAGCTCATTACCGCCGATCGCCGGGCGGCCGACTGGCCCAGCCCCGAGTTTCATCCCAAACACCTGCAAGGGCTCGCCCCGGCCGGTCGACTGGATATCGACTCGAAGGGGCTTCTGGTGTTTACCCAGGATGGGCGACTGGCCCGCTTGCTGACCAGCGCAACCGGTGAGGTTGAAAAGGAGTACCTGGTCCGAGTCGATGGCGAGTTGAGCGATACGGACCTCGCGAGACTGAGGCATGGCCTCAGCCTTGACGGAACGCCCCTTCGTCCGGCCGAGGTGGAGTGGATCAACGCGAATCAGCTGCGGTTCATCCTGCGGGAAGGCCGCAAACGGCAGATCCGCCGGATGTGTGAGCTGGTGGGACTGAAGGTCACCGGACTCAAGCGGGTTCGGATTGGCCAATTGCGGTTGGGGAAACTGCCCGAAGGGCAATGGCGCTACCTGCAACCGGGCGAATCGTTCACTGCGTCTTGAGCACGCAGAGGGTGTCTGGTTTTGATTGCAGCCCGACGCGTGAGCGGAGGGAGGTGCATTCCGACTCTGGGAAGCTTTAACAGAGCCGAGCGTTCCAGATGGATTGAAGGCTCGACCGTGAGCGCCCTCGCTGACGCGTCGGGCTACAGAAATGAAACCTTCCCGTCGCAGGTGGGCAACGTGCAGGGGGCGGTTCGGTGTGGCTTGAACCTGGAGTTGCGTGCTGGTTGTGATGGGCTGGTTCAGGGCGCTTGTAGTGCGGCCCGTCGGACTCCAGAATGAATCCAGTTTCCGTCAACTGAATGGAAGTCGCTTCGATTCTCTCCAGTCCGCCCGTGGTGCATCATCCAGGTGGCTGTGTTTGGCCGGATTGTCATGCTCACCAAACTGTTCACCTTTTCCCTGTTTGGCATCGAGGCGGTGCCGGTGGAAGTCGAGGTGGACATCTCTCCTGGCGCCATGCCGAAGACGACGCTGGTGGGGCTGGCGGAAGCTGCGGCTAAGGAGAGCATTCATCGCACGGAACGGGCGCTGGTGAATAGCGGCTACCAGCGGGCCTACGATCGCGTGGTGATTAATCTGTCTCCAGCAGAACTACCGAAAGAGGCGGCCTCGTTCGACCTGCCCGTGGCGCTTGGACTGCTGGCGTCCAGCGGTCAACTTCCGCAGGACCTGCTGCGGGAGTATGCCGCCGTCGGCGAGCTGGCACTCGATGGCGGCCTGAGGCCTGCCAAGGGGGTGCTGGCCATGGCGATCGCCGCGATGAAGAGCGGTCGGCGCGGGATTGTCGTTCCGGCCGCGAATGCGAGGGAAGCGGCCGTCGTTGAGGAACTGGAAGTCATCGCCGTGGCGTCGCTGGCCGAGGCGGTGGGGTTCTATTCCGGAGCACTCGATCTTGCGCCGGTCGAGTTCCGCTGGAAGCAGGCCCTCGCGACATCGGGGGGATACGACACCGACTACAGCGACGTCAAGGGGCAGGAGGCGGCGAAGCGGGCGGTGATGATTGCCGCGGCCGGCTCACACCATT
>JAIXZD010000066.1 GCA_027489895.1 Planctomycetaceae bacterium | reverse complement strand
TCGCTTCGCCGGCCCGGCATCCGGAATCCCTCAAGAAGGTCAGGTAGGGACGATAGGTGTCGGGGGCATGGTTCAGGATCTGTTCGACCTCGGGTGGCGACCAGACTGGCTGTATGGTCGGCTTTGGCTTCTTCAGTCGCAGGCCCGCCATGGGGTCCATCGGCGTCATTTTCCGGCGGAACGTGAACAGCACTACCGACCGCAGGATCGTCAATCGATTGTAGATCGTCTTCGGCTTCAGACCGTATCGGTGCAGGCGGCCTCGAAACGCGTCCGCGAAGCGTTGGTCGAGCGGGTCCACGCGTAATCGGTCTTGTCGCACCGCTTCTGCGTGGATCTGGTCACACACCTGACGGTACTTCGCCAGCGTCTTCTTCGCCCGGCCGTCCGCTTGCGCGAAGGCGAGATACTCGCCAATGACCTGCTCGACGCGGGCTGGTTCGACGCGTGAGACGCCTGCGTCCTGATCGATTTCTTGCTCGATGCGTTGAGCCCTAAAAATGGCTTCTTTCTTGCTACGTGCTTTCAGTCTCCGCCGGTACTGGCGACCGTCCTTCTGCCAGTTTGCGTACCACGTTTTTCCGCGGCGGTAGATCGATACCCGCTTCCCGCGGGATAGCTTTCGGAACTGGAATCAGTGCGACTCATCTTGATGCACCCCTTTCGTAAACGCATTTTGGATAAACCGATCCCGAAGGATGCGGAGGTGTTTGCCGACCTTTTTCGAGCAGTGACGTAGGAGCCCGCGCGAGCTCCAGCCGTAGACCGTTGCGACCGGGACTTGCATGAGCAGCGCGGCCTGCTGCACTGTGAGAATCGGGGGATAAGCCGCACTGTTCGCTTCGTCAGCGAAGGTTGCGCGGACGTCCTCGATGGAGATCGCCGCGCGTCTGTCGTTCTGTCCCTTGCCGTCCATTGCGTTGGTTCCTGATGCCGTGGATTACTCCCACCTCACAAGCAACCGGGAACTTCCGAAAACCGAGGGTGACGAACTGCAAGCACGCATGCCGCAAAGCGTTTTCGGGATGGACTTGGCGGCAGAAACTCGAATGACATGTCACGGAGGGGAATTGTGCCGAAGACCGCCAAACGCGACCTGAATCCGGACAAGTTGGGGCGACTGGAGCAGGTTGACCCTGACGAATCCTGACTGCGGCTATCCAGAGCTGGCGTTAAATTCGTGGCCTTGGACTGGATACCCAACCGCCGAACACTTCGCGGCCGACTGCCAGAGAAGGTCGGCGGCCGGGATGACTGTCGGCTGCCGCTCGTGTCCTTCAAAGTCGATGGTCACCGCCGATTCTTTCCAAGGGGGACCCATCGCGATTTCCTGCAAACCGCAGCTGTCAACGGCGCGGCGATCTGGGGCCGCATGGGCCATCTGGAAGGCAAGCGGCTTTTCTACGCCCGGGTGCACGTGCTCATGTTCCAACGCAGCTTTTCGTTACGGCGGTTGCAGCGCCGCCACATCACGAGGCTCGACGATCTCCGTCTGCGGCGCGGTGAGGGAGACGGTAGCAGCACGACCTGCCTGCCAACGGAACTGATAGATAGACTCGCGGACAGCGCACAGGGAGACGCCGCAGCGCTACGCCGTTTCCGATCACTCTTCCCGACCGGAGACGAGATGCCCGACAAGCACCGCCTGGTGTTCGTGCTGTTCGATCTGGCGTGCGAGGCGATCAGCGGCACCACCGTCACAGAAGACTCCCTGCGAGTCCTACGAGAGCAGTCGCTGCCTCGCATGGTGATCCGCAGCCCCGCTTCGATCAGCCCCGATTCGTACGAAGCCTTGGAACGGCAGATGTGGGACGTGCTTGAGGGCCATCTCGACGCACCCATTGAGCAGTTTCAGGATTATTTCTACGGCACCAAGGATGGCTACGTGGATCAGCTGTCGCGCCGCAAACTATTCATTCCGGGCCAGTTGGGGATGCGCCAGTCATCTCGCGCCGTGTCGCCCGCTGGCACGCCCAGACGCACCTGTATCGTTCGTTCCACACAATCAGCTGGCTGGTCCACGGACAGATGCTGGCGGTGGAACGGTTGATCACACCGGAGTTGACGGACTTGGAACGGAGGTACTGGGAGCTGTGGTACCAAGCCCAGCCAGCTCTCGACCGCCAGGTGTTGATCGTCCAGCACCATCTGAACGATCTGGCGTTTGCAACCACCGAGGCGTTCGCGGCCAGATCCGCAGGAGATGCCGATCTTCAGAAGATGACCGAAAACCAGCTTTGGGCGGCATTCTTCCAATCCGTGCAGTGGCTGTGGGAGATCTCGTTTCAGCGGCGGCACGCGGATGTCATCAAAAAGAAAGCCGGGCCACGGACGATCACTTTCGAAGAGCACATGGAGCCTAGGATCCGTGATCGTCACAACAGGAGCGACGAGGACTCAGACAATTATTTCGACGAGGTTGAATCCGATGACAACCTTTAAGCTCCTCCCGGCATCTGGCCCTTGAGCGGCCTGCGTCGCTGTGTCGTCGTCTTCTCAGGTCGTGGCCCTTGACCGGCAGTTTCGGCATCGATCCACCGGCGCGCCAGGATTCCGGCCAGCGCGTTTTGGATGACGACTCGATCGTGGTGCGCGGAAGCCTCTGAATCAGACAGGGTTGGTGGCTGCTCGACAGGCTTTGAGGGGTTCGATTTCATGGCAACCTTTCGGTCAACAGCGTTTCAAAGAGCTTCTCCCGGGGAGATTGGCGTCTAACTGCTCCCCACAATGAGTAATGACGCGTTTTCAGGGGAAATTCAGTGTCGGTGCGAGCGCTGGGCCTTGGGCCGCGTAAAACAGGCCGTCCGTTCTGCATAGAGAAATTCCCCCAGCGTCCGAAAAGGACTTTGTCACCTCGACGAATGCATCGATTCGTTGGCAAGGGTAACGCCAGGACGACAGCACCACGCATCTCCCGCAACATCATCCAGCGGACTTGCCATGGGCTGCCCCCCAAGCCGCGAAGTTGCCATCCCAAATCTCGAGGCAATGAAGCCGCCGCTGACATTGTGATTCCGGTGATCACCGGAATGCCGAGGATGATTTGCGCCAGGATCATGGCCTGTGGTGTAAACAGCCAGCCCAGATTTTACTCCCGCTCCTGGCCTTGCTGGCGTCCGCCACCCGACAGGATTTGGCCAACCAGGTCGCCTACCTCAAAGAGGAGAACCGGGTGTTGCGGGAACGCCTACCGAAGCGGCTTGTGGCGACAGACAAGGAGAAGTGGCTGCTGAAGCACTACGAGCGGCGGGCGGCGGGAGCATTTCAGGTGACGGCTGTCGTGCGATCATGCACGACAAAATGACGCACACTCCTCGCCCCGAAATCCCATTCCGTCCACTGCCCGCTACACTCAGGTCTGTCTTGGGCTTTCCCAGAAACTTTCCGAGCGCACAACCTGCTTTAAAGCGTCAGCCGAACTCGACTGGACCGGGCAGAAACCACCTGAGGTGTCAGATAGTGTCGCAACGACCGCTTGACTGAAGGATCATCCGTCGCCTGCGGCCCTCGTATTGAATTTCGAACCTGGTCATTCTCTTTGCCGTTCATGGTTTTGGAAAAACCGAGGTACCTTGAGCAACGCAACCGATCGACCCGAGAACTCCCCAGCGCAGGATCCGACGCGTGTTGATCCCGTAGCCCCCAGGCCGGCGCCGGGCCTGGAAGCTCGCGCGACGGACCCGGAGGGGACCCGACCGTCACCGGGGCATCTCGAGCCGACGGCCGCGATCAGTGCCGGGTTCCCCGTCGTCGGCATTGGCGCGTCGGCCGGCGGACTGGCGGCGTTCGAAGCCTTCTTCTCCGGCATGCCCGCGGAAACCGATCCGGGGATGGCCTTCGTGCTCGTGCAGCACCTGGCCCCGGACCACAAGAGCCTCCTTTCGGAACTTGTCCGACGGTACACCCGCATGGAGGTGTTCGAGGTCGAGGACGGAATCGTGCTGCGGCCCAACTGCACCTACATCATCCCGCCCAACCGTGACATGGCGTTCCTGAACGGCGCGCTGAAACTGTTGGAGCCCGTGGCACCGCGCGGCCAGCGCCTGCCGATCGACTTCTTGTTCCGGTCGCTCGCCCTGGACCAGCGCGAGCGGGCCATCGGCATCGTGCTCTCGGGCACCGGCAGCGACGGTAGCCAAGGCGCTCGCGCCATCAAGAGCGAGGGCGGCATGGTCATGGCCCAGTCCCTCGCCACCTGCGAATTCGATGGGATGCCGCGTAGCGCCATCGCCACTGGCCTCGTGGACTACGAACTGCCCCCGGCCGAGATGCCCGCCCGGCTCATGTCCTACGTCGCGCATGCCTTCGGTTCGCAGGCCGCGACCGGCCCCGGCCCGGCGCCCGCGACCGAGAGCGCGATGAAGAAGGTCTTCGTCCTGCTCCGCGCCGGGAACGGCCACGACTTCTCCCAATACAAGCCGAGCACCATCCGCCGCCGCATCGAACGCCGCATGGCCGTTCATCAGATCGAAACGATGGACGAGTACGTCAAGTACTTGCAACAGACGCCAGCAGAAGTGGAGTCGCTGTTTCGCGACCTGCTGATCGGAGTGACCAGCTTCTTCCGGGACCCGGAAGCGTTTGGGGTACTCGAAACTGAGGTCGTGCCCAAGCTCTTTGCCGCCCGCCCCGCGGGGTCCCTCATCCGGGTGTGGTCGGCCGGGTGCTCCACCGGCGAGGAGGCCTATTCCCTCGCGATGCTGCTCCAGGAGCGCATCGAGGCCCTCAAGCAGGGTCACACGGCGCAGGTGTTCGCCACCGACATCGACGGCCGGGCGATCGCCACCGCCCGCGCCGGTCTCTACCCGCCCAGCGTCGCCGCCGACCTCCCGCCCGAGCGACTGGCGCGGTTTTTTACCGCCGAACCTGACGGCACCGGGTACCGCATCCGCAAGGGCATCCGCGACATGGTTGTCTTTTCCGAGCAGGACGTGATTAAGGACCCGCCCTTCTCCAAACTCGACCTCATCAGTTGCCGCAACCTCATGATCTACCTGGGGCCGGAGCTGCAAAAGAAGCTGATCCTCCTGTTTCATTACGCGCTCAACCCCGGTGGGTTCCTGTTCCTGGGCACGGCCGAAGGGGTCGGCGAGTTCGACGACCTGTTCGCGGGGGTGGACCGCAAGTCCAAGCTGTACGCGCGCCGGGAGGACGTCCGCCGACCGCGGCCCGGCGCCCGTTACCAGTTCCCGGCGCCCGCGCCCGGTGCGGTGCTCCCGCCCAGCGCCGCCCAGCCGGCGGTCACCGAGAAGCCGTCGCTCCGTGAGATCACCGAGCAGGCCCTGTTGCGGCACATCGCCCCGGCCGCGGTTCTCGTCACCGGCCGGGGTGACGTCCTGTACGTACACGGCCGCACCGGCCTGTTCCTGGAACCGCCCCCGGGTGAGGCGGGCACCCTCAACATCCTGAAGATGGCCCGCGAGGGTCTCCGCGGCACCCTCACCGAGGCCCTGCACAAGGCCATACGGACGACCGAACCCGTACACGGGCGGGCCCCGTCGGTCCGAACCAACGGCCACTTCACCACGGTCGACGTGACCATCGGTCCGGCGATGGTCGACCCGGCCGCGGCCCCCGACGCGCACCTCTACCTCGTCGTACTCGAGAATGTCCCGGCCGCCCGCCCCGAACCGGCGCTGCCGGGAACAGCTGGGGAGGCGTCCGACCCCGACGCGGACGGCGATGCGCGGGTCGCGGCGCTCCTGCGGGAACTGGGGGCCAAGGAGGAGTACCTCCAGAGCATGAACGAAGAACTGGAGACGTCCACCGAGGAACTCAAATCGTCCAATGAAGAAATGCAATCGGTCAACGAGGAGTTGCAGTCCGCAAACGAGGAACTGGAGACCTCGAAGGAGGAGCTGCAGTCGGTCAACGAGGAACTGGGCACGGTCAACGCCGAGTTGCAAACCAGGGTGGCGGACCTGACGCGGGCCAACAATGACATGAACAACCTGCTGGCCGGCACCGGCATCGGCACCGTCTTCGTGGACTTCCGGCTGCGGGTGTTGCGATTCACACCCGCTGCCAGCGCGATCATCAACCTGATTCCAAGCGACGTGGGCCGGCCCGTGGCCCACATCGTCTCCAATCTGGTGAACTACGACCGCCTGGTGCCGGACGTGCAGGCGGTGCTGGACACGCTGGTGCCCAGGGAGGTGGACGTGCTCACACGCGACGGCAAAACCTACACCATGCGTGTCCAGCCCTACCGCACGCTCGACAACGTCATTGAGGGCGCGGTCCTGTCCTTCGTTGACGTCACGGAGACCGTGCGGGTCCGGGATGCGTTGCACCGGGCCAACGACCTGAGCCGTCTGGCGGTGGTGGTCCGCGACGCGCACGACGCCGTCACGGTCCAGGACCTTGACGGCCGCACCCTCGCGTGGAACCCCGGCGCGGTCCGCATGTACGGCTGGACCGAAGCCGAGGCGCTGCTTCTGAACGTGCGCGAGCGGGTCCCGGCGGACCAGCGCGACGCGGCGCTGGCTAGGCTCGACCGACTGAGCCGGGCCGAAATTCTGGAACCGTATCGCACCCACCGCCTCTCTAAACAAGGTATCCCGGTGGAAGTTTCGATAACCGCTACCCGCCTGGTGAATGAAACCGGCCGGGTCTACGCGATCGCCACGACGGAACGGGCGGTCGAGGGAGGCGCCTCGTGACCGATCCCCATCCGCCGCACGGACCCTCGCCCGATCCCGGCGGTTCGCCGCCTGCCGCCGACCCTGCGCTGCGGCGGAAGGCCGACGCGGCGTACCGGGCACGCATGGCCGGGTTGCCGGACCCGTTCGAGGCGTCGTGGCCCGAACCCGCGCGGGCACTGGTGCACGAATTGCGAGTGCACCAGATCGAGCTGGAGATGCAGAACGAGGAGCTGCGCCGGCTCCAGGTCGAACTGGACGCGACCCGCGCTCGCTACTTCGACCTCTTCGACCTGGCCCCGGTGGGCTACCTCCTCGTCCGAGAGAACGGGCTGATCCTCCAGGCCAACCTGACCGCCGCCGCCATGCTGGGGGAGGTCCGCAGCGTGCTAACCGACCGGCCGGTCTCCCGCTCCATTTTCCAGGCCGACCAAGACGCATTTTACCTGTGCCGGAGGCGCCTCGCAGATACCGGGGAGCCGCAATCGTGTGAGCTGAGGGTGGTGAAGCCCGGCGGCGCCCACCTCTGGGTGCTGGTGGCGATGTCCGCCGCGTGTGCCGACGACGGAACGCCCCTGCACCACGTGACATTGACCGATATCGGCGAGAGCAAGCGGGCCGAAGCGGCACAGCGGGAGAGCGAGGAGCGTCTCCGAGTTGCGCTCACGGCCGCCGCTGCCATCGGGTTTGTCTGGGACGCCGCCTCCGACGCGGTCGTCCGGTACTTCAGCACCGTCCCCTCGCTCCCGGTGAACGTGGACGCACCCGAGCCGGTCGCCGCCGTCAGAGCCCGAGTTCACCCCGACGATGTGGGGCTGTTCGATGCCGGGGTGGCCGAGTGCCTGGGGAAGGGGACAGAGTACCGCAACCTGTACCGGGTGGTGGACGCAGGCGGCTCCATCCGGTGGCTGCAGGAGTGGGGAACCCTCTCCCGGGACGCCGCCGGCCGCCCGCTCCGGTTGACCGGAATTTCCATCGATGTCACCGACCGGAAGCGGGCCGAGGCCGCGTTGCGGGAGATTGAGGATAGGTTCCGGCTGGCGATTCTGGCAACCAACGACGCGGTGTGGGACATCGACGTCACGAACGGCACCGTTCACTGGAGCGAGAAGTACAAGTGCGCGTTCGGGCGCCCGCCGGAAACGGCTGACTCGTGGCAGTGGTGGATCGACCGCATCCACCCCGACGACCGGGACCGGACCGCCGGCTCGCTACGCGCCGCAATGGACGGGATGGTCGAAGCCTGGGCGTCTGAGTACCGATTCCAACTGCCGAACGGGGAGTGGGCTGAGATCCAAGACCGGGCCTACATTGGTCGCGACCCGGCGGGGAAGGCCGTCCGGGTGGTCGGCGCGATGCAGGACGTGACCGCGTTCCGCCGGTCCGCGGCCGAGCGCGACCGGATCTGGAACCTATCCCTCGACCCAATGTGCGTGGCCGGATTCGACGGGTACTTCAAGCAGGTCAACGCGGCCTGGGAGCGGACGCTCGGGTGGACCGCGGAAGAATTCACCTCCCGCCCCTGGCTCGACTTCGTGCACCCGGACGACCGGCAGGCAACGGTGGACGTCGCGGACGAGTTGATCGGTGGACAACTGCTGTACCACTTCGAGAACCGCTACCGCCACAAGAACGGCAGTTATCGCTGGCTCTCGTGGAAGGTGTACCCGCTGACCGAAGCGGGGACGCTGTTCGGGATTGCCCGAGACGTGACCGAGCAGAAGCGGGCTGAGGCCGCGCTGCGGGCGAGCGAAGCCCGGTTTCGCTCTTTCATGGAGTTCAGCCCGATTCTGGCGTGGATCGTATCCCCGGACGGCCGCTTCCTGTTCTCCAACCACGGGTTCGCTCGACTCCTCAAGACGTCCACTGAGGAGGTCGAGCGATCCACCGTCCAGGACATGTTCCCGCCGGAGTACGCGGCCGAGTATCTCGCCAATAATCGCCGGGTTCTCGAAGCGGCGGCGCCAATCGAAACGACTGAACGCTCGACCCGGCAAGACGGAACCGAGGGCGCGTTTCTGGCGTACAAGTTCCCTGTGCCGACCCCGGAAGGATCCTGGCAGATCGGTGGGTTGGCGGTGGACATCACCGAACAGATGCGGGCCGAGGCCGCCTTACGGCAGAGCGAGGAACGGCTCCGCCTGGCACTCGAGGCCGGGCGGATGGGCATCTTCGACTGGGACCTGGCGACGAACGCGATCGTTTGGTCGGACACCCACTACGAGTTGTTCGGCTACCCTCCCGGGGAGCGGTTCCCCATCGAGTACCACCACTTCGCTGACCGCGTCCACCCGGACGACCTGCCGGCAGTCGAGCAGGCCATCCGCACGGCGATGGAGCAGCATACGACCTACAAGAGCGAACACCGGCTACTGCTGCCAGACGGTATCGTCCGCTGGAACCTGGGCACGGGCGAGTTCCAGTACGACTCGGACGGTCGGCCCGTCCGAATGCTCGGGATCGTCTCGGACATCACCGACCGCAAGCAGGCAGAGGAGGCCCTGCGCGCCAGTGAAGCGAGAGCTCGCACCGTCATCAACTCATCCCCAGTGCCCCTGGCCCTGAACGACCATGCCCAGCGCATCACCTTTCTCAACCTCGCGTTCACTCGGACCTTTGGCTATGAACTGTCGGACATCCCCACGCTCGCCGACTGGTGGCCGAAAGCCTACCCGGATCCCGCCTATCGGCAGTGGGCGGCAGAGGCTTGGCAAGCGGAATTGACCCGTTCCGAACAAACGGGAACGGCATTCGCGGTTATGGACCTGACCATCCGGTGCAAAGATGGGACGGATCGATTTGTCGAGGCGAATGCCGCCCCGCTCGCGGATACCTTTGCCGGAACACACCTCGTGATGCTTCACGACATCACGGAGCGCAAGCGGGCGGACGCGGACCGCAGGACGCTAGAAGACCAGCTGCGGCAGGCCCAGAAAATGGAGGCGATTGGCCGCCTGGCCGGTGGGGTGGCGCACGACTTCAACAACCTGCTCACCGTCATCAACTGCTACTCGGAAATCGCGCTGAGCGAGACCGAGACCGGACACCCGCTGCGCGAGCCGATGGTTGCGATCCGAGACGCCGGGGAGCGGGCCGCGAACCTGACCCAGCAGCTCCTCGCCTTCAGCCGCCGTGCCATCGTCGCGCTGCGGGTGCTCGACCTCAACGAGGTGGTGGTGTCGATCAGCAAGATGCTCCGCCGACTGATCGGAGAGGACATCGCTTTTGCGACCGTCCTTTGCCCGACACCGTGCCAGGTCCGAATCGACCCAGGGCAGATCGAACAGATGATCATGAACCTGGCGATCAACGCCCGGGACGCCATGCCGAACGGAGGCGAGCTGACCATCGAGACGAACCACGAAGAGGTCCTCCGTGCGACCCCGGATTACCCGCCCGGGCGCTACGTGCGACTGGTGGTGACCGACACCGGGACCGGCATGACGGAAGATGTGAAGGCTCGGATCTTCGAGCCGTTCTTCACCACCAAGGAAGTGGGCATGGGGACCGGATTGGGCCTCGCTACGGCGTTTGGCATCGTCAAGCAGGCCGGAGGGCATATTCGGGTCGAGTCCACCATCGGCAAGGGGACCACATTCGAGGTGATGTTCCCCGAACCGGAATCTTCCGTGAAGGATAAGCCGTCTGATTCAATTCAGTTCGCCCCGCGGGGCTCGGAGACGATCCTGCTGGCCGAGGACGAGGATGCTGTTCGCAAGGTCACGCGGCTGGGGCTGGAAATGCAGGGGTACACCGTTATCGAAACGGGAACAGGCGCCGAGGCCATTGCCACGGCCGCGTCCTACCCCGGGCCGATCCAGCTCCTGGTGACGGATGTGATCATGCCCAAGCTTGGCGGCCGCGAACTGGCCGATGCGATCCGGGCGAACCGGCCGGGTATTCGGGTGCTGTACGTGAGCGGGTACACCAGCGACGCGTTGGTGCGGCACGGGGTAGAGCAAGGGGTGGACTCGTTCCTGCAGAAGCCGTTCACTGCACTGACTCTGGCCCGCAAAGTCCGAATGGTGTTGGACGCCCCGCGCCTGGAGTAATTCCGTGACGCCGTCTCGATCATCAGCGGTACCCTCAGCCACATCCCGCGGAGTCGCTATGCTCCTCCCCAAAAGGGGCCTGTAAAAAGAGAATCGAATTCTCCACGTTAGGCGGCCGGAGCGACGTCAGCCGGGAATGGCGGCTGCATTACAAACGGGAACGCCCGCGTACGGTTCGAGGCCATCTCCCCCAAAGACTTTGAACAACCGATCGAGCTATCCGTTGTCATCCGGCCGTGAGATATCAAGTGCATGAGGCGGCTTGGCGCATTACTGCGGACGTACGAACGGAGGTCTACGTGATCGACACCGCAGCGCTCAGATCCTTGATCCTTCGGCTGGGAGTCCCCTTGCCTGAGTGGTATCCGGTTGCGCTGCCTCTGGAAGGAAGGTGCCGCTTGACTTGTCCGCGACCGCCAACTGTGTGACTGACGTGACCGCGACTTCTTCTATGCGGCTCATCGTCCGACCTGCCTAAGCTTGCTCCCGATCTCGATCTAGCCGATACAACACGAATCGGTAAGTTCTCACTGTACGGACTCTATTCGTTGCCTTTCTTGTCGTTTTTCAGTTTACGTTTTTCCTTAAGAGTCAGCGTGGGTTGTTTTTTCGGTTCCTTCTTGGCTTTGTCGGCCTTGCCCTTCTCCGCCATGTTGTCTTCTCCTCGCACGTGTTGACGTGTCATGGACTGTGAGTTCCGGAACGATGCGGAGGGCAGTATGGGAGCGAGAAGCAGTTGCGTCAAATCCGGATGTACCGGTGTTCATGGTTTAAGCCTTGTCTGCGGAGATGCGGACGCGGTTGCAGCGGCAACCACCGCCACGTTCGTGCTTCTCAACGCATTGTGCATTTCCTCTGCGCGTTGTACTTCAAGATCGCTTCCAGCAATCGGTGAAGGCCGTGGCTGCGGAACGTCGGATGGATTTGCCCACGACCCGTTGCAGCTTCAGGTCACTCACTCGAACATCGGGCCGCGACCCCCACGACCGCGGTTAAGTCGGATCGCCCACGGAAAGACGTCGGTGTATTTCGAAGCCTGATCCTCTCCAATCGCCCTTTTCGACCCCCCTCGATAGTTGGCGAGGAGGTCGGGCGGTAGGATCGACATCGGTTGGCGACAGCGGCGAGGTCCGACCTCGCCGTATTGAGCAGTTTTGTCCGGTGCCAAGTGCCCCGCCGAGGGCGATTGAGCGTTGACGCCGATCATGAGGGGCTGCGTGGCCGAACGTCTCCAGTGAACGGAGTGGATGGATGAAGTTTCGATTTCCGATCGTCATCATCGATGAAGATTTCCGGTCCGAGAACTCTTCCGGATTGGGAATTCGTGCGCTTGCCGGAGCGCTTGAGCAAGAAGGCATGGAGATTCTGGGCGCCACCAGTTATGGCGACCTCTCGCAATTCGCCCAGCAGCAGAGTCGTGCGTCGGCATTCATCCTGTCCATCGACGATGAAGACCTGATGGGGGAAGCCGCCATCGACCCCGTAATCATCAAGTTGCGGAGATTTATTGAGGAGATCCGCTTTCGAAATGCGGAGATCCCGATCTACCTCTACGGCGAAACACGAACCTCCCATCATATTCCCAATGATATTTTGCGGGAGTTGCACGGCTTCATCCATATGTTCGAGGACACGCCGGAGTTTGTCGCCCGGCACATTATCCGCGAAGCCAAGGCGTACCTCGACAGTTTGCCCCCGCCGTTCTTTCGCGCGCTCATGCACTACGCGCAGGACGGATCGTATTCGTGGCATTGCCCCGGGCATTCGGGCGGGGTGGCGTTTCTGAAGAGTCCCGTAGGGCAGATGTTTCACCAGTTCTTCGGCGAAAACATGCTGCGCGCCGACGTCTGCAATGCCGTGGAAGAGCTAGGGCAACTTCTCGACCACTCGGGCCCGGTGGCGGCGTCCGAGCGGAATGCAGCGAGGATTTTCAATGCGGACCATTGCTTCTTCGTGACGAACGGGACATCGACATCGAACAAGATGGTTTGGCACTCAACAGTTGCCTCGGGCGACATTGTCGTCGTCGACCGGAATTGCCACGTGTCCATCCTGCACTCGATCATTATGACCGGGGCCGTGCCGGTGTTCCTGACGCCGACGCGCAATCACCTGGGAATTATCGGCCCGATCCCGCTCGAAGAATTCCAGCCGGAGAACATCCAGGCGAAAATCGAGGCCAACCCGTTCGCGTCGAAAGCGCAGGCCCGCAACCCCGACCGCAAGCCGCGAATTCTGACGATCACGCAGAGTACGTACGACGGCATCATCTATAACGTCGAAACGCTCAAGCAGCTTCTCGACGGGAACATCGGCACGCTGCACTTCGACGAGGCATGGCTGCCGCACGCAACATTCCACGACTTCTACAAGGACATGCATGCGATCGGCCGGGACCGCGTGCCGCCGAAAGTCTCGATGATTTTCGCGACGCACTCGACCCACAAACTGCTGGCGGGAATCTCTCAGGCATCGCAGATCCTCGTTCAGGAGTCGGACGCGGAGAAGCTGGACCGGCACCTCTTCAACGAGGCGTACCTGATGCACACGTCGACATCGCCGCAGTATGCGATTATCGCCTCGTGCGACGTTGCGGCTGCGATGATGGAGCCGCCCGGCGGGACGTCGCTGGTAGAGGAGTCGATTCTCGAAGCGATGAACTTCCGCCGTGCCATGCGCAAAGTGGACGATGAGTGGGGCCAGGATTGGTGGTTCAAGGTCTGGGGGCCCGACCGACTCGCGGCCGACGGGATCGGCCATCGCGACGACTGGCTGCTGCGGGCGAACGACGAATGGCACGGGTTCGGGAACATCGCCCATGGCTTCAACATGCTCGACCCGATCAAGGCCACGCTGATCACGCCCGGCCTGGACCTCTCCGGGCAATTCTCCGAGACGGGGATTCCCGCGTCGATCGTCACACGCTATCTCGCTGAACACGGAGTCATCGTGGAGAAGACCGGACTGTATTCGTTCTTCATCATGTTCACGATCGGCATCACCAAGGGGCGGTGGAATACGCTGGTCAGCGCCTTGCAGCAGTTCAAGGACGACTACGACAAAAATCACAAGATGTGGCGGGTCCTGCCGGATTTCGTGGCGCAATACCCCAGTTACGAACAGCTCGGCTTGAAGGATCTCTGTCAGCAGATTCACGACACTTACAAGGCCAACGACGTGGCCCGCGTGACGACCGATATGTATCTCTCGGTGACGCAGCCGGCGATGAAGCCTTCGGACGCCTTCGACCGTCTCGCCCACCGGGACATCGACCGCGTGGAAATCGACGACCTCGATGGTCGTACGACGGCAGTGCTCCTCACGCCCTACCCGCCGGGCATTCCATTGCTCATTCCCGGCGAGCGGTTCAACCCGACGATCGTGCAGTACCTGAGATTCGCCCGCGAGTTCAACGATCGCTTCCCCGGATTCGACACCGACATCCACGGTCTGGTGGAACAGGTGGACCGTGGCCAACGGAGATATTTCGTCGACTGCATTCGTACTAGCGGCGAGGGCTCAACTTTCTGACGGCGATGCCGCAGGAGAGGAGTACGTGGTTACCCCCCCTGGATCGGAGAGGTTGGATTGGCAGGTCGACTCCCCGCCGGTACGTCCGGAATCGCATCGGACAGCAACCTGTATCGCGACGATTGTTTCTAGGGCGAGTGGTGCCAAAGGACGACGCAACACGCCGGTCTCACCCAACGTGCGGGCGCACGTCGAAAGGTTCATGCAAAGCCTGAAACCGGAATTCCTTGACGAGTTCGTGATTGTGGGCGAGCGGCACCTGAACCACATCAACAGGGAATGGCGGCTGCACTACAATCGGGAACGCCCGCATGAGGCCCGCGGGCATCTGCCTCCGGGGATCGAGACGCCTCCGGCAGCCAACGAGACGGTTCGACTGAACGATGTCGTCTATTCAGCACGGCTCGGTGGGCTACTGAAGCTCTACGAGCGGCGGGCGGCGTGACGATTCGGTTTCCCTGCAACCGCCGATCCGATTCGGTTCCCACCACCTGTTGCTGAAAGCAGCGTCATTCGCAGACGGTCTCGTTCTTCGCTCCGGCGGAACATAAGTTGTGGAGGCTACCGTGTACATGCCGTCACTTCAGGTCCATCGTGACCTTATCGAGCTTTCCCGTGAACGCGAACGGTGCCTTGTACTCGTGGCTGACCGGGGTGCCGGTGTTCCGGCCGATGAGTAAGCCGTATCCGGTCACTGCGCTGTACTGCCCGGCGACCTTAACTCCCTTCAATTCCCCCACTTGCTTGCCGTCCACCGACAACGTGACGTTGCCCAGGAAATAGTCCGGCTTCAGGTGTTTCTCGGTGGGCGTGAAATGCACGCTCAGAGTGTGTTGCCCTGCCGGAACCACCTCGGCGGACGAAACGGCGAACTGCTCCAGCTTCAGGTAGTTGTGGACGTAATGAAACTTCCCCTCCATGAGGAACAGCGTCCAGCCGCCGAACTCGCCGCCACTACAGGCCAGTACACCCTCGGCTCCATTCTCCGGGATCGTGACGTGTGCCGTGATCGTGTGCTCGACGCCCAGAATCTGCGGTGCGGCCAACGGGTGTAGGATCGACGTGCCGGGGTAGTAGGTGTACTGCTTCTTTGGAATCGCCGCGACCGGCCGGGTTGGGTCGGCGACGCGTTCGTACCGACGGTCGTCGAGCGGGAAGACATTGTACGTCTGCGCCTCAACATCCCAGAGCGCGATCATTTCCTTCAACTTTTCGGGGTGCTTCGCGGCGAGATCGTTGGCCTCCGTGAAGTCCACGTCCGTGTGATAAAGCTCCCAATGGTCGTCTTCCCACGGCGTATCCTTCTTGTGCCACGTCACGGCGGTCCAGCCATCGGCCCAGATAGCCCGACTGCCGAGCATCTCAAAGTATTGCGACTTCTTGCGTGTCTTGGCGTTCGCGTCTGAGAACGTGTAGGCCATGCTGACGCCATGCATCGGCATCTGCTTCACCCCGTTCACGGACGTGGGTGCGGGTAGCCCGCTCACTTCCAGTATGGTGGGGACGACATCGGTGACGTGGTGATACTGACCGCGGATCGCGCCGCCATCCTTGATCTTCGCGGGCCAGGAGACGATGAATGGGTCCGTGTTGCCGCCCGAATGCGTGTCCTGCTTCCAACGCTTGAGCGGCGAATTACCCGCCATCGCCCAGCCCATCGGGTAGTGCGGGTCCGTGGACGGGCCGCCCGCCTCGTCGAGGTTCTTGAGCATTTCTTCGACCGTGTCCGGGAAGTAGTTCCGATAGCGGTCGGTATTCAAGGTGCCGTTCTGCAACCCCTCCTGTGAAGCCCCATTATCGGAAACGAGCACAATGAGGGTGCTATCGCGGATACCCATTTCATCGAGCGCGGCGAACACCCGACCGAGGTGCTGGTCGGCGTGATCGACGAAGCCGGCGAAGACTTCCTGGAGCCGACAGTAGACTTGCTTCTGGTCGGCGGTCAGGTCGGCCCATGCCTGGACACCGGGGTTCGCCGACGGCAGCACGGCGTCTTTCGAGATGATGCCGAGTTTCTTTTGCCGCTCGAAGGTCTCCTCCCGCACCTTGTCCCATCCTTGGGCGAATTTGCCTTTGTACTTTGCAATAAACTCCTTCGGCGCATGCAGCGGGGCGTGGGCGGCTCCGAGGGCGAGGTAGGTGAAGAACGGGCGGCCGGTATTGGCCTGCTGCTGATCGCGGATGTCAGCGATCGCGCGGTCACACAAGTCTTTGGTGAGGTGGTAGCCCGGGCGCGTGGGCGTATCGATGAAGTGGTTGTCTTGTGCCAGCAAAGGAGCCCACTGGTCGGTCTCCCCGCCGAGGAAGCCGTAGTACTTCTCGAACCCCATGCCCAGCGGCCAGCGGTCGAACGGCCCAGCCGCCGTGTACGCGGTGTACGGGGCCAGGTGCCACTTGCCGATCGCGGACGTGTTGTAGCCGTTCTGCTTGAGTGTCTCCGCGATGGTGGCTGCGCTCTTCGGGATCGATCCGTAGTTTCCGGGATACCCAGTGGCGGCTTCAGTGATCGCGGCCATCGCGACCGCATGATGATTGCGGCCGGTTAGCAGTGCGGCGCGGGTCGGCGAGCAAAGGGCCGTGGTGTGGAAGTTGTTGTATCGCAAGCCGTTTGCCGCGAGCTTGTCGATGTTTGGCGTCGAGATCGGCCCGCCGTAGCAGCCGAGGTGTCCGTAACCGACATCATCGAGGACAATGACCAAGACGTTCGGAGCACCTTCGGGCGCAGTTACCGGCAGGGCGGGCGAGAAGTCCGGAGTGGATTCCTTGTAGTTCGGCCCGATCTTTCCCTTGAACTCGGGCGCAGGCGGCGGGAGGACGGTGCGGTCCTGCGCCTGCAAAGAAGCTGCCGGAAAAAGAAACAACACGAAGAGAATGGGCAAACTGGCTTTCATGTTGTCGGGTCCTTTCGATTATTTCAGGTCGACGGCGACGCTCTTGATCTTGCCGGTAAATGCGAACGGGCGGCGGTCGTAGTACAGCTTGGAAACGGGCGAGCCGAGGTCCGTGCCAACATCGAAGGTCTCGCTGGCGGTGAAGGCGAGCGCAACGGTCTGCTTGAGTTCGAGTCGGGCGTATTCAGTGCCGTCCACCTGAATGACGACCATGCCGGGACTGCCTGGCTTGGCGATGGTGGTATCCACCTGAATTGTGTGTTTGCCGGAGGAGAGCTTCTTTTCCGAACGCGTGTTGTAGCGTTCGATCATCATGAGGTTGTATTCGAAGGCGAGGTGCCCATCGTCCATGAACAGCGAGAGGCCGCCGGAAAAACCACCGAGGGCGTAGAGCACACCGGAGGCGTTTTCGGGCACGTCAGCGTCGATGACCACCGTGCTGCCGACACGGCCCAGCCCGGGCGCGGTGAACTCTGGCATGCGGCGGGTCGTGGCGTCGAATTTCCAGCTCTTGTAAGGCGTGGAGACGCGGTCTTCGGGATGCAGTGCGTACCAGAAGCCACCGCCGATGGGGAAAACCTTGTTCGCTTCCGCTTCTTTCATGAACAAGGCTGTGAGTTCGGTGACTTTTTGGGGATTCGCCGCAGCGATGTTATCCGCTTGGGAGAAATCCGTGCGCAGATCGTAGAGCTCCCAGGTGTCGCCTGCGGGATCCCAGTTTTCCCCCTGCTTGGCGTGTGCCGGAACAAAGGAGGGTCCGAGGGCGCTGGCCAGCCAGCCGTCGTGATAGATCGCACGGTTACCGAAGATCTCAAAATACTGGGTGTCCTTTTTCGGCTTAGCCTTCGGATCGTTGAAGGTGTAGGCGAAGCTGGTGCCATCGAGCTTATCCTGCTTGAATCCGTCCACGGACTCCGGCGGCGTAATGCCAATGACCTCGTAGATGGTCGGCACGACGTCGACGACATGGGTGAACTGTGGGCGCGGGGTCTTTTCGGCTTTAATCTTCGCGGGCCAGGAAATGGCCATCGGGTTGCGGGTGCCGCCGAGGTGGGAAGCGACCTGCTTCATGTATGGGAATGGCGTGTTGCCCGCCCAGCCCCAACCGGCGTGATAGATGTTGTCGGTTTTGGCGCTGCCCAGCACGTCGAGTCCGCCAAGGTCGTCGAGCGTCTGCATCTGCTGCTCGATGGTGCTCTTGATTTTGTTCTGGAAGATCAGCTCTGAAATGGAGCCGTTCTGGCCGGCGGTGGCCGCGCCGTTGTCGCCGACCAGATAGAAAACGATGGTGTTGTCGCGCAGGCCCTGGCGGTCCAGCTCATCGATGATTCGTCCGGCTTCCGTATCCGCCTGCTCGACGAACCCGGCGAAAAGTTCCATCAGTCGCGTTTGGAAAGCGTGCTGATTTTCCGGGATGTCGCTCCAAGCCGGGATGGACGCCGGGCGCGGGGTGAGTTTTGCATCGGCGGGGACCCAGCCTTTGGCTTTCTGCCGGGCCAAAATCTCCTCGCGCATTTTGTCCCAGCCGGCGTCGAACTTGCCCTTGTATTTGTCCGCCCACTCCTTAGCGACATGGTGCGGTCCGTGGCCGGCACCCGGGGCATAGTAGATAAAGAACGGCTTGTCCGGCGTGTAGGCACGGTGCTGGCGCATCCAACTGACGGCCTTGTCCGCGAGGTCCGTGGACAGATGGTAGGATTCATCATGCGGCGGCTCGATCTGATTCAGGTTTTCGACGAGTCGCGGTTCCCATTGCGAGGTCTCGCCGGCAAGGAAGCCGTAAAAGTAGCTGAAGCCGATGCCAGAACCGGTGGGCCAGTGTGTGAACGGTCCCATCGAGGTCGTCTCGGTGGCGGGGGTATTATGCCATTTGCCGAAAGCGGCGGTGTTGTAACCGTATTCGGTCAGCACGCGGGCGGCGGTCGCCGTGGTCTGCGGGATAGTGCCGAGGTAGCCGTCCCAGTCGGCAGCCATCTCGGTGATGACGCCGTTGCCGACGTGGTGGTGGTTGCGCCCGGTGAGCAGCGCGGCTCGGGTGGGCGAGCAGAGGGCGGTCGTGTGAAACTGGTTGTAGGAAATCCCGCTATTGGCGATGCGCGAGAGAGTGGGCGTGCGGATCGGGCCGCCATAAGTGCCGGCCTGACCGAATCCGACATCGTCCAGCAAGATGACGACGACATTGGGCGCGTCCTTGGCGAGATGCTGCGCGGCCTTGCGCCACTGGTGGGTGGAGGCTTTGAGCGACGGTGCCGCTTTGCTCGCGGAAGGAGTTTCCGGGAACGGTAGAGACTGGCCTGCCGCTGGTTCGACCGCGAACGCCGCCAGCGAGATCCCGATAATGAGGCACGAGATGAGCGATTTCATGGCTGGGCCTGCTTTAACTGGATGCTGACGTCCTTGATGGTGCCGGTGAACGCGAACGGTGCTTTCTCGCGATAGGCGGCGGAAACCGTCGCGCCGAGATCCGTGCCGATGTCGAGGGTTTCCGTGGCAGAGAAGCGGCCGACCACGGCATTCTCGATCAGGCCTGAGCCGACGACCTTTCCATTGACACGGAGCGTGGCTGGCCCGCCTGTCGTCTCGACGAAGCGTTTGAACGGCTTCTGCTCGTAATCGAGCACGATCTCCACTTCGCCCGCAGGCAGTGTGCCAGCAGAACTAACCTGGTAGGTTGCCTTGCCGAAAAAGTTGTATTCATAGTGCGCCTTGCCGTCTTGAACGAACAGCGTGTAGCCGCCTGAACTGCCACCCTCGGCGAGGATGACTCCCTCCGCACCTGTTTTGGGAATCACGACTCGCGCGGTGATCGTGTGGCCGCGCTGGTAGATCGGCGGCGCGCTGCCTTCGGGAATGCGCGTGGTGCCGGCGGTGTAGCGAAAGCTGGTACGACCTTTCACCACCGACGGTCGGTCAGGAATCATGCCGCGCTCGGCAAAGCGATCATCGAGGGGATAGACGTCAAATCTCTTCGCCTCCTGATCGAAGACCGCTTGCAGCTCTTTCAGCTTCTCCGGCCGTTGAGCAGCCACGTCCACGGCCTGCGAGAAATCGTTCTCGATGTTGTAGAGTTCCCACGGGTTATTCTCGAAGCCAATCGAACCAGTCAGCGCCCATGGAACGCCGTGGAATGACGCCGCAACCCAGCCGTTGTGGTAGATCGCGCGATGTCCTCCGGTTTCGAAATACTGGGTAGTGCGGGTTCCCGACGCCTTGGCATCCGCAAAGGAGTAGGTCATGTCCACTCCGGCCAACGGGATTTGCGCGATGCCGTTCACTCTGTCCGGCATCGTCACACCTGCGGCGGCATGAATGGTCGGCACGATGTCAATCACATGGTGGAACTGCGTGCGAATACCGCCCTGATCCGTGATCCTCTTCGGCCAGGAAATCACCATGCCATTGCGGGTGCCACCAAAGTGGGACGGCACGCGTTTCATCCACTGGAACGGCGACGATCCCGCCCAGGCCCAGCCGACTGGATAGTGGTTCTCGTGCAGTGGGCCGCCAAGTTCATCGAGTTTCTTAATCTGTGCGTCGACGGAATCAGGTACGCCGTTTTGAGTCATCATGTTGTTGAGCGTGCCGGTCACACTGCCTTCGGCGCTGGGGCCGTTATCTCCGGCGATAAAGATGATGAGCGTGTTGTCGGCGTCGGGGAGCGCGGCGACGGCATTGAGTAATCGGCCAAGATGATGGTCGGTATGGGCGACGAAGCCCGCGAAGACTTCCTGATGCCGGGCGAACAGCTTTTTGGCATCCGCCGAAAGAGATTCCCAAGCCTCAAGCTCCTTGGGCCGGGGCGTCAGTTTGGTGTCGGTGGGCACGAGGCCGAGCTTCTTCTGCCGCGCGAGGGTTTCTTCGCGGACCTTGTCCCAGCCTTGGTCGAACTGTCCTTTGAATTTGTCAGCCCATTCCCGTGGCACATGCAGCGGGGCGTGGGCGGCACCGGTGGCGAAGTACGCGAAGAACGGCTTCCCGGGCGCGATCGATTCCTGACGATTCATCCAGACAATCGCGTCATCAACGAGGTCCTCTGTCAGGTGATAGCCCTGCTCAGGTTTTTTGCCGGGTTCGACCGGGGTCTCATTGCGGAAAAGCTGCGGCTCCCACTGGCTGGTTTCGCCGCCGTGAAAGCCATACCAGTATTCAAAGCCAAGTCCGCTGGGCCAGTGTGTGAACGGTCCGATGGGCGAAGTTTCCCAGTCGGGGGTGTTGTGCCACTTCCCCCACGCGGCAGTGCTGTAACCGTTCCCGGCGAGCACCCTGGCGATACTGGCCGTCGCTTGAGGCCAAACGCTGTTGTAGCCTGGAAATCCTGTCGAAAGCTCCGTGATCGTTCCCGTCGCCACCTGATGGTGGTTGCGCCCGGTCAACAGCGCGGCACGCGTCGGCGAACAAATGCCGGTGGTGTGAAACCGGTTGTAGCGCAATCCCTGGCCAGCGAGTTTGTCCAGGTTCGGCGTGGGAATCGGCCCGCCAAATGTCCCCGGCTGGCCGAAGCCAAGATCGTCGAGGAGGATCAGCACGACATTCGGCGCGCCCTTCGGAGCGGACAGCGGCTGTGGAAAGTCTTGTTGCGAATCCCCAAAGGTCTTTCCGATCTTGCCCTTGAATGGCTGGTCGGGTTTGGGCAGTTGGACGCCATCCACCGCTGTTGGCTGGGCCTTCTTGTCCTGGCCGAGCGCATCGGCCATCCGACCGGAAGCCGTGAGCCAACCGAGCATCGAACCGATGACGACGAGGAAAACAGGCAACATGAATCGCGAATGCATTGAAGAGCTTCCTTCCGCTGTGGAATCACTTGATCCCAGTTGTCAACGAAGAACCTGGGGGCTTCCACACCGAAGGAATCAATGATCGCAAGCGCAACAACTGAATCCTCTGAAGACATGCTACCTGCTCGCCTGCGAACTCGCGATGTCGCCAGTTCTCGCAACCACATCGAGCATCAATGAGGCCGCCCTGCACACTCAGCCCCGATTCGGCGTGGGTCAGTCAGCAGGCCAGGAACCTCGTGATGGAAGCCGAAGATCTGAACCTGGCCCCGCAGTACGTGATGCGGGACAACGACACGAAGTTCACGGCGCAGTTCGATGCGGCGATTGAATCGAGCGGGGCGAAGATCAAGCGCAACACGCCGGTCTCACCCAACCTGCGGGCGCACGTCGAACGGTTCATCCAAAGCCTGAAGCAGGAGTGCCTCGACAAGTTCGTGATCGTGGCCGAACGGCACCTGAACTACGTCAACCGGGAATGGCGGCTGCATTTCAATCGGGCACGGCCACACTCGGCGAGTGATCATCTGCCTCCGGATTTCGTCACCGAGCCACCGACGGTATCGACCATTCAATCGCGCGATGTCGTCTGCACGTCGCGACTCGGGAGACTACTACGGTCGTATCCGTGGCTCGGACTGCCGGTCCACCGGGACCGTTGGCTGAGAATCGGTGCCGAGGCAGTCTCGCCCTTAACGAGGAGTCCGGCCGCTGAGGTCGACTGGAATGGAGTCCGCCAATCAGTCATTGCCCGACACGCTCAGCCTCCGTCCAAAGGCAGAGAACGTAATCCCTCTTCAGTCCGGTTGTTCCGGCGAGTTCTTCCAAAGCGTGGTATTCGGGCGTGTGACTTCCGTCACGCGACCGAAACGCACTGCTTGAAAGAACTCTGGTCACGTGTTCTTTCAGTGGGGCACCGACGATGTTGAGGATGGCCATGGAGCTCTACTCTGGGGCGCTTCTGAGGAGCGGCGACATCCCTTCATCGCGTGGTTGGTCCGCTAACTGGCGAGGGCGCTTGTTCAAGCCGACCGAAGACGAGCACTGATTCCACCACCCCCAAGTCGACCACGTCGTCGCCTGCTCAATTCTCGAGTGAATCTGTCGCCCAGATGGCGGTACTCGGCCTTCAGTCGCTGGAAGATCCGCTCGGCGGGATGCCGCTGCTTATTCGGGGCGTTCTGGTCCGATGTTAAGCCCGGTTGAAAATGGCGGCGTTGAGGTTCGCTCGGTACTCAGGCGTGGGCCACTCCCGACTTCCGCGAACCGGTGACGATCAAGCTTGTCCCGACTGATACCCAGACCGGACTCGTCTCGGCCACGCCCATTTCGCTCTCTGCGACGGAACAGCAAACCGCCCTGACCCGGCGGTTCGCTGTGTCTTGCTGACGCTGATGTTTGCTGCGGTCCTGTTCTTCGGCGGCATATCGGGGACTTTCACCGTGCGGCAGGTGCGCGTCGGTCTGGCTGGCATGTCGCTGGCCTTGTTTCTGGTGAGCATCTCCATTCTGATCGGTTTGCCAATCTGCAAGGGGCCGCCGTCTGCTCGTCCATTGAATTTGCCGGAAATGCGAGTCATTCGTGTGAGTTGCTCTCCTGACGACACGCCACCAGGTTTCATCCAGCTGCTCGATTCCCTGTTGCCGAATTGAAAATCATGAGCGATCAATCCAGCCACGAACCATCTCGGTCTGCGGAAGGTCCTGCAGGCCGACAAGCGAGCCGGTCGTCGCGAACTGCCCTGGCATTCCTGGCGATTGCCTCGACCTATTTTCTGATGGCATACATCATCGTCCCATTGGTCTGGCTGGGTTACGAAGTTCGGCACCCCGCGATCGACGAGACTCCCGGAATTACGACAACCAGCGATGACCATCCGGGAGATCCCATCAATGTGGCGCTGATTGGCTCCGAAGCGGATGTGCGGCGGGCAATGCTTGCCGCCGGTTGGTTTCCTGCCGATCCGCTGGGGATCAAGAGCGATTTGGAGATCGCCGCTGGCACTGTGCTGGAGCGCCCATACGATACCGCCCCGGTCAGCAACCTGTATCTGTGGGGGCGTAAGGAGGATCTCGCATTCGAGCAACCTGTGGGCGGCGATCCACGGCAACGACATCATGTGCGGTTCTGGAAGTCTGCGAAGCTCGACTCCAACGCTCAGCCCGCGTGGATGGGATCTGCGTCGTACGACAAAAAAGTGGGGCTCAGTCACACCACTGGCCAGATCACACACCACATTTCCGCCGATGTGGACACTGAACGAGATCACGTGATCGAGAGCTTGAAGCCCACAGGTGAGCTGGTCAGCGTGCAAGTCGTCGACAGTTTTCACAAGATTCTGGAGGGGCGTAACGGTGGTGGCGACGCATGGCACACAGATGGTCGACTCTTCACGGGAATCCTGAAACAGGTAGCCTCTCAATAGACTTCTCGTGGATTCCTCTGAGGGACGATCGATTGCCAAGCTGAGAGTGGGGAACGAATTTGAACGATGTCCCGACGGAGCAATCGCACTCCCAGAGTGGTCAATTCTCCAGATCGGCGATTGGTCGCGTATCGGGAATGGCCTCTCGACTCTGTTTGCGAGCGCATCGTCGCTCCAGGCGACCTGACGTTACTTGCGAAGGCAGCTGTGGGCATGGCCGATCATCGCAGCTGTTCTTTTCGGAGGAGCGGGTTGGTGGGTTTATTGACTCTGTCGAGAATGCGATGCGTGACGAACGCGTTACCGATTTGAACGTGATCGTCAACGCGAGCGGATCGGCCTTGCATGTGTGGATGTACGCTCAATGCATCAATGCACAGCTCTTTGCGGATGACGATCAACTTCGACCATTCGGCACCGTCGGTCACTCTTGCTTGTTTGCCACGTCTACTTTGCACCCAGCTTGAAAGACTTCACACGCTTCAGAAACCCCCGCTCGACGTGAACGCCCAGTTTGGGTTCCCATTGGGCGTCCAGGGCCGTCACGGCGTCCCGAAGCACCGCTTTCGGCCATACATAAAGCGCCTCGAACCGTTTTAGGGTTAACGCCCGGACGGACCGTCAACGTGACGATGGTCGTGGCTGACCGACGACTTTTCCTCTTTGGAAACGACCGCCAGGAGTTGCCATCGGCCCCACACGAAGTTCGACTTCCGTTCCAGTCGCGACGATCGACCTCACTCTGCCCCTCATCAACTTGAAACAAGCCTGATAGCAATAGAAGGCGATGAACTGCGTCATCGCCAGGAAGTTGGGATTTTTTGGTCGCCCTCCGGTTAACTCACCACGGCCTCGATAGTTTGATCCTCCCGGGCCAGTTCTTCCCTCACATAACCCATCTAGCGCGGAATCGGGCCAGTGCCGACTCTTTCAATCGGCATC
>JAIXZD010000214.1 GCA_027489895.1 Planctomycetaceae bacterium | reverse complement strand
TCCCGTTCGCACGGGAGACACTTCAGATTTGCCTCCCGCTGCCCTGTGATTGAACAGCATGTGTGCCAAACAAGTGATGACGGCTCTGGCCCCAACCGGTGCTCAAACGTCTGCGGTGAAGCCGCGCAAAAAGTCCAGCGCCACCGAATCGACACATCGCGAGACCTCCAAAACCGCTGTGCTCCTCGAACCGGGACCAGCGGGCCTCGATCGCCTGGAAGTCGACTACTCCGGTGCCTGGCCGAAGTTCACGCTCAATGCAGCCGGCATCACGCTCTTTGAAGGCGAATGGGGCGGATCGCTGGAGATCGATGGCAAAGCCGTCCCGCTCACTGGCCAGTGGGACTGGTGCTGCTGGCACGGCGACGAAGACGGCAGCTACCTCGAGCTCGAACTGCCGCTCGGACCACATCTGAAGCTCGAACGACAGTTCTTTCTGGCACGGGGCCAGCACCGCCTGCTCCTGGGCGAGACGGTGGTTTCCGGAAAAGACGCCCGCTCGATTCGTGTCGTTTCGGAATTGCCCCTCGCCGCCAAAGTCACCCCCTCCCCCGATCGCCCGACCCGCGAGCTCAAGCTCAAAGCCCGCGGACGACCGGCCCGATTCTTCCCGCTCGACCTGCCGCAAGACCGCGTCGAGTCGACGCGCGGGGCCGCAACCACCGCAGACGGGACCGTTCGTTTGGAACGACATGGCACCGGCCGGGGGCTCTACTCCGCCGGGGTGATTGACTGGCAGCCCGAGCGGACCCGTGCTCCGGTCGATTGGCGCACGCTCACGGTGAGTGAAGACGGCGTGCAACTGGGACGGGACATGGCGGCCGGATTTCGCATCCGTCTGGGCGATGAGCAGTGGCTGGTCTATCGCCAGATTCACCGGTCAGCCGTTGCGCGGTGCCTGTTGGGCTATCACACCTATTACGAATCGGTGGTGGGCCGGGTGCTCCCTAAAGGCGAGATCAAGACGCTGCTGCAGATTCAGTAACGGAAACGATCACCGAGTCGGAGTTGTTTTGTAGCCCGACGCGTCAGCGAGGGCGCTCACGATCCAGCGTTCAATTCCAGAGGAATGCTCGGCACTTTCACTGCTTTTCAGAGTCGGAATGCACTTCCCCTCGCTCACGCGTCGGGCTGAAGGCAAGAAATCACACCCCCGCAGCGACCCGCCGGCGCGCAAAAAAGCCCGTCGCAACGTGACAACTTGCGTTCTCACGACGCGACGGGCGTTTCTGACATTCACCCCCGAGAGGGCTTCCGTGCCCTCTCCCTTGAGGTAAACGAGGACCGTTGGCCAGGGGTTAAGCCCCAGCCACCAATCCAAACTCGCGGTCGACAATCCCTGTCGCCGTTGCGCGTAGCCCGGTTGCCAGCGGCGCAATTTGTGAACCGGTTCCGCCAGACGAGGGCGGGAAACCGAATGCTCGACATCCCTGCATCAGAACCTGCGGACCGTGCGTCGGACAAACGCTAGAGAACCGCAACACTCCCTTGCTTTGCTTCTGGCTTGCTTCACATCTGGCTGGATTTCCAAACCGCCTCGATTCGCTACAGCCCTTCGAATGCCCGCGTCGCCATTTCGTCGAACCCGGGATTTTGTGCGTCCTGAAACTCGCGCCAGCGGGTCGCATCCCAAACTTCTGCCCGGTCGTTGACCCCCAGCAACACCACGTCCCGCCCCAAACCGGCTAGCTCAGCCAACCGATCCGGGATGCGGACCCGACTCTGTGCGTCCAGATCGACTTTTTCAGCCCGTGCATAGAACAGCCGGGTATAATTTCGGGTATCCGCGAGATTGGTTCCCTTGCGGGCAATCTTGCGGGCGAGGCGATCAAACCCCTGCGGCGAGTAAATCGCCAGCGACTTTTCAGTCCCCGGTGCGATGTACAGGCTGCTGAGATTCTCAACGGCGAATTCATCGAGCAACTTCTTGGGAAAGGCCAGGCGGCGCTTGTCATCGAGGCTGCGTTCGTAAGTCCCCGTTAACGCCATTTCCCACCACTTTCCCCCACTCGTCCCCACAACGGGCCAAATCTTACCCGCCGATTGCAAGTTCGCAAGGGGCTTTCGTTGCTCGACCGGCTGGGAGTAGCCGTCCGGGGACCGTAGCGCGTTGCCGGGTCGGCAGTTCCGACTTTCAAGATTCTCGAAAGTCGCCCTAGTCCCCAGTGCCGACAACGGCCTGACCATGCCGTCCCGGTTGGCCCCCCTGAACAAATGAAATGACGCAACCGCTTGAACCGAAATGGTTTGCATAAAACAGAATACCCCCAAAACAGTGCTTTGGTTCACCGGAAGTCAGCCCTAGTGGTCGCCCTCTTCAGCAGCCACTAGCCGTTGTGGTTCCCCCCGAAATCAGGGGATTGGGCGCCCCCGATTCGGTAAAACCAGCGCTCGTCGTCTAAACTGGCGGCTCCCGCGTGAAGCCCCTGGAGCCCCTCTGTGACCGACCCTCTGTCCGAATCCGCGATCCCCGCATCCCAGCATCGGCTCCTGACCGCCTGGAAGGCTCTCTCCGCTCACGATCGGCCCAAACTGGCAGCAGAAGTCGCGGAGGTCGATTTCGAGCTGCTGGCTCGATTGTGGACCCAGGCACAAACCGCGCAGTCCACCGAAACCGTCGCAGCACGGATGGCCAGAGCGGGAGTCCCACGCCAGCTGGTTCGCCTGAGTGACCCCGATCGACAGTCAGCCGCCCCACTGGGGGAAGGGCTGCTGCGCGAGGGGCGGGTGGGAGTGATCCTCGTAGCCGGTGGTCAGGGGACGCGACTTGGGTTCGATCAGCCGAAAGGGCTGTATCCGATCAGCCCGGTTCGCGGCGCGACGCTGTTTGCGCTGTTCGGCGAGCAGATTCGGGAGCTGGTGCGACGCTTTGGCCGCCCGATTCCCTGGTTCGTGATGACCAGCGAGGCCACCCACGAGGAAACGGTCGCCGCATTCGCCGCCGAAAACCATTTTGGATTGCCCAGCGACGATGTCTACTTCTTCCGGCAGGGGCGTCTACCCGCGCTCGATCGCGCCACAGGGGAGGTCTTGCTCTCCGGGCCGGATGCGCTGGCCCTCTCACCGGATGGTCATGGCGGACTGATCAAGGCCCTGCAGGATGCGGGCCTGCTGGAGGTGATGGCAACCCGCGGATTAACCACGCTGTTCTATCATCAGGTGGACAATCCTCTCGTCCGGATTGCCGATCCGACCACGCTCGGCCTGCATGTGCGGCACCGCGCCGAAGTGACCACGAAAGTGGTCGCCAAGTTGAATGCGGCCGAGAAAGTCGGCCTGCTCGCGGACCTCGATGGCCGGACCGAGGTGATCGAGTACAGCGATTTTCCAGCAGAGCTGGCTCGCGAGACGCTTCCGGATGGATCGCTGCGGTTCTGGGCAGGCAATACCGCGATTCATGTCTTCGAGCGGGAGTTTCTGGTTCGCCTGGCCAGCGGCGCCCAGGAATTGCCCTATCACCGGGCCATCAAGAAAATCCCCTTCTGGGATGGAACGCGGCTGGTGGAACCCGACTCCGAGAACGCGCTCAAATTCGAGCGGTTCATCTTCGATTCGCTGCCGGCGGCGAACGTCGCGCTCGTCGTCGAGACCGATCGCGACGACGAGTTCACCCCGCTGAAAAATGCGACGGGGGACTTTTCCCCGGACCACGTCCGCCGGGCTCTGTCGGCCCGTGCCCGGACCTGGCTCCGGGACGCCTCGGTCTCGGTCCCAGACGAAGGGGCGATCGAGATCGACGTCCGGCTCGCGCTCTCGTCCAGCGACCTCCACGGCGCCGCCATCGAGATTTCGTCCCGCGCGGGCGGCTGGTGGGTCACCGGTCGTCGGCCCTGAACCGGCGTTCGACAATTTGTAGCGGAACTCGTGAGAGTTCCGAAGACGCCCGCCTACTCGTGCAATACCGAACCGTCTCCCGACAGAACTGCTCGAACCGACCACACCAATCTAACTCCGATTCCCCGCGGCTCCATCCGTCAACGCAAAACGAATCGCATCGACCGGGATGCCCAGGCCAATCGCAGCAGCCGCCGCATTGAGCAGAGCCGAGTGGTCCAGGACGGGGCCCTTCGGCAGTTCGCGAATCGCCGCCACCAAAGCCAGCACGGGCGTGGCCTCGTCCCCATCGAAGTAGACCACATCGTGCCCGCGCAGCGCAACGCGACGTCCCGAGCCGGGCAGGGTCGTCAACTCGTGTCCGACCACTTCGATCAGTCCCCGGCCGCTCGCCCGCGCCCTCTCCAGAAGTTCGTGTTGCTCCCCGAGCACGACAATCGTTCCCGCGGGGTCGACGGTGCGGATCATCATCGTGGCCACGGCCAGTGCGGAATCGACGCGATCGACATCCGCCGGTTCGACGGGGTCGGCCTCGCCTGGCGCGAGCAGGACCAGCAGATTGATGCGATCGGTGGGAGCCCCCTGCCGGGAGATCGATCGCCAGTCGAGCTCACACACCGCGCAATCAATTTCGGGCGACATCAGGACATCGCGAGCCGCTTCCGAAGTCGCATGCGACTGCTGCCCGGCCGGCCATCCGGCGACCCACTTGCCCGTCGCGCAGGTGAGGGCGGGGCTGCGTCCCGCGGCACGTAAGATCCGTTCGAGCAGACGCGCGGTGACGTCTCCCTGTCGTCCCAGAATCGCCGTGAACGGAATTCGTCCCGTCTCTCCCGCGGCGAACAGTTGTTCGACGATCGCTTCGCCCACCGGTTGAGGGGGACCCGCTTTGGGAAACGCATGGATCAACAATTGCGGACCGGCGTTGACCTCGCAGACCATCGCCCCCTGTCCTTCCAGAGGCTGACTGATGTCGTCGGCCACCAGATCGATTCCCGCGACATCCAGCCCCACCGTCCGCGCCGCGCGCACGGCCGCTGCAGCCACTTCCGGATGAACCGAGCTGGTCACATCAGGACCATGCGACCCGATCCGCTTCACCAGCACCCGCCGTCCCACGGCTGGCACGGTCGTTTCCGTACAGCCTTCCTGCTCGAGCTGCGAGAGCACCGTCGAATCGATCTCCACCGTCTTGTTGGGGAGCGTTTCCGATCGACCGCGACGGGCATCACCGTTGATCTGGGATTCGATCAGTTCGGCGATTGTCTGGCGTCCATCTCCCTCGACGTACAGATACTCCCCCTGCGCGCAGGCGATCAGCCGCGACCCCACCACGAGCAGGCGATGTTCCACCCCCGTGACAAACTGCTCGACGATAACAGGCGAACCCTCCCGGCCTTCCGCCTGGGCAATCGGAAACGCCTTCAAGACTTCCTCGCGCGACTGCAGGTTGAGAAAGACGCCCCGACCATGGTTCCCATCAAGCGGCTTGACCACCACCGGTAGCCCCACGGCTCTGGCGGCCTCCCACGCTTCCTCGGCCGACGTGACGACACGCCCCTGTGGAACGGGAACCCCGGCAGCAGCGAGCAGCCGTTTTGTCAGTTGTTTGTTCCGGGAGATCGCCTCCGCGATCGCCGGTGTCCGGTCGGTCTCGGCGGTCCAGATCCGTCGCTGGCGCACGCCCTGGCCAAACTGGACGAGACTGAGTTCGCTCATCCGGCGGTACGGGATTCCGCGGGCCTGTGCCGCCCGCACAATCAGCATCGTGCTGGGGCCCAGGCAGATCTCATCGGCCTCATCGACGAGTCGTTCCAGCAGTTGCGGAACCTCTGCAAGCGGCGCACTGCGGGCCTCGTTGACAAGACGCACGGCCTGCTCGAGGCAGAGTCTCGCCAAAACCGGGTCGCGGGCTTCGAAGGCCACCCGGAACAGGCGGGTCTCACAGGTCCCCAGTACTCTCAAAAACCGGGCTTCGGGCGGACGCGCCTGGCTTTGCAACACGAGCGCAATCTCGGCGGCCAGGCGAGGCCATTCGAGAAACGCACCATCTTCAGAGTGTTCGAGCCCAGGGAGGAAGGGGCCGAACATCACCGCTCGCAGCGGGAGCACTGCATCCAGCCGCGCGACCACTTGCGGCAACGCGACGTTGTCGTCCGCGTGCTCGACCAGCAGGCTCGCGTCGTAAACCTCACACGCTGCCCAGACGTTGGGTGCCCACAGGGATCGGCCTCCGCGTATCTCCATAGTCGACGGACCTTGTCACTCTCGCTCGGGAATCATTCCAAGGGGCAGAGAGTAGCAAACGGCCGGGCTGTCGTCGTGGCCACCGGTCGAGGAGAGACTCCGAACGGAGATTTCCGCGGCGGGTTTCCGGTCACACCCAGGTTGGGGCACGATCCGCATCGTCGCGGGGGCGGCCACGCAGCGACGAGACATCGAGCGGGCTGATTCGCCTCAGAAACCGCACGCCCAGGCGAAATCGTCCATCAGCCTGCGGCTCACACCAAAGGACCGTGCCCCGCACTTCGCACTGAAATCGCTGGATCACGTTAGAAAGCTCCAGCGTGACCTGCTCTCCCAGCCGCAGCGAGTCCTTCAGGACGATTCCGGCACCTTCCACCGAGATGTTCCAGACCTCACCAGAGACGCCAAACCGCATCCGATCGCTGGCCCGAATGATTCGGACCTGGGCCCGGCTGTCGTACCGCGGAAACACCCGTCGATCGAGCTCGCCAGCCACTGCTGACGACTCGCCATTCGCTGCCTCATATTGGGGCGCTGCCAGACTGTCTGCCGACTGGTCACCAAACGATGGTTGCATGCGTAGCTCTCACAGTCATAAGTGACGCTCACGCGGCCGGTTCAACAGCGGTGTTTGGCCAGATGCGCACGGCGTGTCTACCGACTAGCGCAATGCGGCGAGAGGTCTTCTTCTAAACTTAGCACGCGATTTCAGACGAAGCGGTTGAACTCGACCCTCTCTCCGCAATTGAGGCCGATACAATCCGATCAATCGTTCCGACCGAATGTGACCGATGCCGTCCATGGGCCGCTGAACCGTGTCATTTCCGGTTCCCAAGAGCACGCCCCGCCCGGTGATCAGGTCTGGATTCAGGTCTGGGCCGACTGGATCGGCTTGGTCGCATCAATCCCCAGGGACGCCACCCCCGAAAGGAAGCAGGCCCCCGCGCAGGCGTAGAAAACCCAGTTCCAGTCGTTGCCCGACCAGGCCAAAACATACGCGAACAGCACCGGAGCGACCGCCGCCCCGAAGTTGCCCCACATGTTGCCCCAACCCAGGATCGAGGCCGTGTTTCTGCCGCCCACATCCTGCGCGTAGGCCCAGGTTGCCCCCACGGCCAGATCGGTACTGAAGGCGACCACCGCCAACGCGATCGTGACGAGCCAGGGGGAATCGAGAAACGGACACGCGAGATACGCACCGACCGCCAGCAGTTTCGAACCCGAGAGGATGGCCGACCGCCCCCACCGCCGCCCCAGGACGGGAACGAGGCGATCGGTCAATTGCCCACCCAGTAGCATGCCGCCAATTCCAACCAGCAGCGGAATGAACTGCATCGTCCCCCGGTCGGCCAGTGGCACCTGAAACCGCTCGTCAAGGAACTTGGGCAGATTGGTCACCAGCAGCACCCAGCCCACGTTGATGAGAAACTGTCCGGCGGACATGCACCACAGACTGAAACTGCCCAGCATCGCCGCCAGAGGGATGGATGGGGCCGCCTCGGTCACCAGCGGTTGGCCGATCAGCTCCCGTTCCGCCAGATTGCACCCGGGGTGGAGGTCCGGACGATCGCGAACAATCACCCAGTAGGCCAGGGCGATGAGCGTCCCCAGCAAACCAAACACGACAATCGTGGGTCGCCAGCCTTGCCCATACAGCCGATGCACCAACTTGGGGAGCACGGCTTCCATCACCAGCCGGTTGAGCCGCGGCAGTTCCGCGTCGCGGCTGAGCGACTCGCGCGGACGATCCAATAGCGCGAACGCTTCGCGCTCCAACGGCAGCGTTTTCCGCCACGCGGGATCGACGAAGTCGGCATTGCCCAGCGAATAGTTCAGCAGTTCGGCAAGTTCGCGGCGTTGCTCATCGAGCGGCAGCTTGCGGAATTCGTCGAGCCGATCGGACGCAAAGTCGCGCTGCAGACGCACCAGCGCGTCACGTACGGACGTGGGTTTCGCGGCCGGATCGTTGGCCGCGGCCAGCCGATTGACGAAGCCGACGGGGTCGCGAATCTGGTCTGGGGTAAAGGCGACCGGGACCGAGAGCGGCGTGAACGCGAGAATCAGCCAACTGGTCAGAATGGGTGCGAGAGCACCGCCCAACCGGCCTCCAAACGCGACGAGACTGCTGGCCGAACCCCGTCCGGAGTAGGGAATCCAGCGGCTGACGAGCAACCCCGATGTGGGATACGCCCCGGCCTGCGCCAGCCCCAACCCCGCCCGCGTCGCCAACAGCGACACGAACCCGCCCGCATACCCCATCGCCAGGGTAAACAGCGACCAGCCCAGGATGTACAGTCCCAGCATCACGCGCGGACCAAACCGTTCGCTAAGCGCGGCAGTCGGCACCTGAGCAATCGCATACGTCCAGAAGAAGACGCCCAGGAACCAGCTCATCTGCTGGTCGGAGAGGCCCAGATCGTCGCGGATGTACCCTTCCGCGATCGAAACGCAGACGCGATCGAGATACAGCAGGACCGACATCGCCACGCAGACCGCGATGACGGCATACCGGACCCGCGTCGCCGGCCGACTCGGCTCGATCTCCATCCGCTCCCCCGTTCAAACCTCAAGACACGTTTGGCTTTGGCTACTGGAGTGGGTTTGCGTCCGAACAGGTTTTCCTGGTCAACCGCCCGGCCGCAAACGTCGGCGCGATCAAAGCAGACTCGCGGCAGTTTCCGGTGTCAAGCAGGTCGCTTCCGCTGAATACGGACGGCAGTGAAGTCCAATGGTGCGTTCGCAGCTCGGTCGGATCGATGCCTGGTCCGCGTTACGATTTGAGAATGTCGGCGACCGAACCGCTCCGCCCCCATTCGCTCTGGAAGGACCAGATCCGATGACTCTCCCGCCCCGCATGCTCAGCCGGTTGCTCATTCTCGCTCTATTCCTGCCGCTGGTCGGGCCGCGCGGCCTGCGTGCTGACGACTCGAAACCGATCACTCGCTCGACACACGCACCCAACGCCGCCGGGATTTACTGGATTGCGTTCGCGGCATTCCCCACGCTGACCGCCGATCAGACGAAGCGGTTGAATGACGCCACTGGCTCGGTGACGTCCCCGCTGTCGGACGACCTGATACCAGTCGTGGACGCCTGGCGAACTGCCTTGGATGAACTGCACCGCGCTCGCGCTGTGGCCCCGTGCGATTGGCAACTCGATGTCGAAGCGGGGCCGAGGCTGTTGCTCTCCCATCTGCAGAAGGCTCGTGAACTCAGTCGCGTCGCCCTCGTGCGGGCCCGTCTGCGATTCGCTGCCGGGGAGTCAGACGCCGCGGTGAGTGACGTGCTTGATGTCTTCAAACTGGCTCGCGATTGCGGCTCCAGCCCGATTCTCATCTCCTGGCTTGTTGATGTCGCCATCGAAAAGATGGCGACCGATGTCCTCGCGGAGCACCTCCCGCTGCTCACGCCGGAACAGCTCACATGGCTCGAATCAGCACTCCTTGAACTCCCCTCCAGCAGTCGCCTGGTCGAGTGCGTGGTCTACGAACAGCGCCTGTTCGGAGGCTGGCTCAAGCGCACCATTGAGGCCGAAGTCGCGCGCCATAAGGACGCCGAGGCCGCGGTGACCGCCATCGTCGCCGCGATCGGACTCGAAGGCGACCTTCAGCCCAAGTCCGATGATGCGGCCGGAAAACGGAAAGCCGGATACATCAGGGCTTTCACCACTGACGAGCTTCGTGAGTCACTCCGCCTCCTCGTTGCTGACTATGACGAACTCGCCCGCATCGTGGCTCTGTCCGGTACCGAACGGGATGAGGCCATGGCCCACCTGGAAGCCGAACTGAAGGCCGCCAGCCAGCCCGCATCGAAAGAGCACGCCCTCCGCTACTTCTCCGCCGCGCTGCTTCCCACCGTGAAGAACGTCATGGCCCGCGAGGACGAACTTTCGGTCCGTCGGGAGTTACTCATCCAGGCCGTGCGAGTCCAACGCGAAGGTCAATCGGCCGTGAAGCCGTTCCAGGGAAAGCCGGTCGAATACGAGAAGACGCCAACCGGCTTCGAACTCCGCTACCCATCCCACCTCAAAGCCGAAACGCTCACCGTAGGCCGCGCCCCGTAGCGGCTCAATCAAGCAGAGACGAAACGAGCGGCGCGACGCGCCTCGATCGGGAAGTTGGCTTGAAGAAGCGCAGTAGCGGAAATCGTAAGATTTCCGCCGATCTTGATCCCGCGTTGCCGGATGCCTCAAGTCACCCGCCAGACACCCCATTATTCCCGGCTCCATGGTGACTTGCTAACGCAATCCCCTTGCTCCCGTACCCAAGATCGGGCGATACTTATGCAACACTCCTGATTCTGAGTCATCCACGGCGCGGGCCGAGTCGCGTCCACCGTTCCTTCGCAGCAGACACGGGCTGATTTCATGGCGGATCGAATGACGGCCCATCTGGACTGTGCCCGAGTGCTGCGCCCCACCGAGGTGGACCGCCGTGCGGCCATCCGCTGCGGCCTGCTCGGCGCGGGCGGGTTGATGCTGGCGGACTTGCTGAGGGCCGAGGCGCACGCCTCTCCAGACGCGCCCAAGAAGCGGCCGACCTCCGTCATCGTGCTCCACATGCGCGGCGGCCCCAGTCAGCTCGAAACCTGGGACATGAAGCCCGACGCACCGGTCGACATCCGGGGCGAGTTCCAGCCGATCCCGACCTCGGTCCCCGGCATCCAGCTCTGCGAACTGCTGCCGCTGACCGCCCGCATCATGGAGAAGTGGTCCATCGTCCGCAGTCTGCAGCATCCGCCCGAGTACGGCGATGTCAGTCACTCGCGCGGCGACCAGGTCGTCTTCACCGGGTACCCGCCCGGAATGAACGAGAACGAGAATCTGCACCCCAGCATGGGGTCGGTCGTGGCCCGGCAACTGCAGCATCTCGACCCGGCCATGCTTGCCTACGTGATGATTCCGCGGATTATCCCCGGCACCGGCTCGGCGTATCTTGGGCCGAAGTGTTCGCCGTTTGAAACGTTGGCCGACCCGGCCGCCAAGGGAAAACAATTCGTCGTCCCGAATCTGGAGATTCCCCAGGGGATCTCCGCGAACCAGATCGAGAATCGCAAGCAACTGCTGAGCGGCCTCGACCTCTTGCGTCGCGATGTCGATCGGATCGGGATGATGGACGCGATCGACGGCT
>JAIXZD010000226.1 GCA_027489895.1 Planctomycetaceae bacterium | reverse complement strand
TGACCTCGCCCGCCTGGCTCGCCTGCGACCAGCCACCGGCAACGAGCAGCGTGAGGGCCAGCGCGAAAACTCCCGCCCGATTGACTCTGCCGTGGGTCTTCATCGTCTTCATCATGACAGGCTCCCTCAGAACTGTTTTGGTTGGCTGAATCGGTTACCGCCCAGTGGATTTTTTTGATGCACGCGATGGTTTGGTTTCGAAGCGAGTGCATTTCGTGAACAGTCTCTACGGATGAAACGGCGGAATGACGGCGACGTTCGAACCATCAATCATGCCACGCAGGTAGTTGGCCACCGCATCGACGGTGGCGGCGATCAGTTTTGCGCCGGTCTCGGCCGTGGCGAGAAGTGGCTCTTTGTCGTCCTGGTCGTGCATCGCGGACTGGCGGACATTTTCGGGGAATGCGGCGAGGGCGAAGGCCGTCTCAAACTCCTGGGCATGTCCGGGCCAGCGCTTCGACTGGAGCGTCGCCTCGGCGATCTCTTTGGGAAGCAGATCCCAGTAAGACACAAAGTGAAGATTGATTTCGAACCGCTGCAGGAATTGCCCCCACATGCCGAGGCAGGGAGCGATGTTCCCTCCATGTCCATTGAGCACGAGGATGTTGTTGAACCCGGCGTGATGCATGCTGCGGATGGTGTCGAACAGAACCGACAACCAGCCGCCCGGTAGCGCGGAGAGCGTTCCGATATGCCGCATGTGGTGTTCGCTGATGCCGATGTTCATCGACGGGGCGATCACGACCTGCGGTGCCAGTTGGAGGGCCGCGCGCTCGGCAACCAGCAGCACGCTGCGCCAATCGTGTTCCATGGCGAGGTGTTCGAGATGCTGCTCGGTCGCGGCCACGGGGATGATGCAGGCTTTCAGCTCACCCGATTGCATTCGCTCGCGGAACTCGCGGCGGGTCTGTTTTTGGAGCCAGATGGACTGGTCGACAGTCAACGTCATGAATACGGTCCCTGCGGTCACGGCCGGTCAATGAAGCGAAGGTGAGGGGCATGCCACTCACTTTGTCGCGTGCCTCGGGTGTCGAGGGTCCCGCGACGAATCAACAAGCCGTGATGGTACCGTACAGCGTGGGGAACCTCACCTCTGTGGACTAGAGGGCCGACCAGCAAGATGCAGTCGCCGAATGTTGAGCGACTGTCATGTTCGTGGGAGCCGGAAGCGTTAGCGCCCGGAGGAGGAGCGATTGCCGCTGGCCGAAAACCCTGAAAACGATCACGTAAAACGTCACTCGACTCGACGGTGCCACTCCGGAGCGATCAGCGGGTGGCGACAACGGTCTGCAGCGCCCACGGCCACCTCAGTCGGATGAGTTGAGTCGGTTCCGGATGCAATCCCGCGCTCACAATCAGTTCCCGAAACTGGGCTCGGGTGAGGGCCGACCGCGATTCCGGAGCCGACCAGCGCATCCACTGTGCCAGTAGACGCATCGACCAGGCGTCGCCGTCCCAGTCGGTCACCAGCAGTTGTCCGCCCGGAACGAGGACCCGCGCTAGCTCGCGCAGGGCGGCTTCGGGCGACGGGGCGAAGTGCAGGACGCTCGTTGACACCACCCAGTCAAATGACCCTGTGTCGAACGGAAGCGACTCCAACGTCGCCACGGCGAGTCCCACCGATCGAGACAACCGACTGCGTGCGACCGACAGCATTTCACGGGTGAGATCGATCCCGACTAACTGGGCTGCAGGACACTGTTCGGCCAGCCGTGCCAGAAGCGAACCGGTGCCACAACCGGCGTCGAGCAGTCGCCCGGAAAACGTGGGCGGAACCTGAGCGAGGGCCGGCCCGTGCGAACGGGCGACGTAATCCGCCCATCGGACATCGTAGTGTCTGGCAGATTGGGAATACTCGCGATGCACGGCAGTTCGCGTCAACTGGGAAGTCTTCGCGCTAGGGGCTTGGGTAGTTTCGGGGAGTTGTGGTTTCGCACCGAAGGATCGATGGTGAACGAAACGCGAAAACGCGGTGATTGCCTCGGCAAAATCCCATTGACGAATTCAGATCGACCTGCATACAACGAAAAAGTCCCGAAGTCCACCACGTCTGTCACGACTTCTCCAGAGCTGCCTCGGGACTGCCCGAAACTCGCGGTCGGCGTTCGCCACAACCGTGTCTGTTTCCCGCGTTCCTCGCGGTAGCTCAAGCGACCTTTTGGTCGCGTTCGAGTGGGTGTTCGTGGAAAGAGTGTCCTGGTGTGATGCAGGGGGTTCACAGGATGTGACCCGGCATGACCTTACGGCTTGCGCCTCAACCTTCGCTGATTCTGCACGCGCCTGCCAAGGTCAATCTGTACCTGCGCGTCGTCGGCCGCCGCCCGGACGGGTACCACGATCTTGAAACGCTGATGGTCGCGATCGACCTCTTCGACACGCTGACGTTCGCCCCCGTGGCCGAGTCAGATGATCCTGACCTGCTCAGCCTTTCGATCTCGACGGAGTTACCGGCGGCCGCCAATCCCGAGGCCGTTTCCTCGTCGACAGCTCCGCTGCCTGTTGCTCCGCTGGCCGTGGGGGATGACAACCTCGTGCTCCGCGCCGCCCGACTGCTGCGAGAGGAGACGGGGACGACGGCCGGTGCGCGGATTCATCTGACCAAACGCATTCCCTGGGCAGCCGGCCTTGCGGGTGGTTCCTCCGACGCCGCGACGACCCTGCTGGGGCTGAACCAGCTCTGGGGGCTTGGGCTCAGTCTGGAGCGGTTGCGAACCCTCTCCGAACGCCTCGGCAGCGACATCCCGTTCTTCCTCTCCGGTGGCTCGGCGGCCATCTGCCGTGGTCGGGGCGAATTGATCGAACCGATTTCGCTTGGTCAGTCGCTGCCCCTCGTGCTGCTCAAGCCACCAGCGGGACTTTCGACCCCTCGTGTGTTTCAGCGGTGTACGCCCGCCGATCCCGGCTTTGGCGCGACCGAGCTGGTCGCTCATGTTCAGGACGGTCGATTCGATCGTGCGGCCACTCAGCTTTTCAACGGCCTGCAACCTGCCGCGGAAGCGTTGTGCCCGCAGGTGGTTGACTGCCGCCAGTTATGTGAAACGGCCGACGTTCTCGGTCACCTGATGAGCGGCAGCGGAACCAGCTATTTCGCTCTGTGTGCGACCCGGTCGCAGGCCCAGACACTCGCCGCAAGGTGGCGGCAGGCGTCCGGGTATGCCGTCTGGGCTGTATCAACACGTGTCTGACTGTTCGTGCCTCGACTGTTTGTGTCTGACTGATGGAGTCTGATGTCCACTGAATCGTCCGCCCCCCGGTTGCTTGGGTCTCGTCGTGTGCGGGTCTCTCGATCAACCGGTTGCCGTTCCGCCGTCCTCCCCCTCGCGAATCTCTCGTGAATCGGGTTTGCCGGCGGCGATGAGTCCTGTTCGCCTAGAGACGCCGCTGCAAGGGAGACCGGCCCGTGGAAATCACCGAGATTCGCATCAAACTCATGGAAGATCATCAGGAGCGCCTGCAGGCGTTCTGTTCGATCACCTTCGACCAGATGTTCGCGATTCGCGATCTCAAGATCATCGAGGGTGCCAAAGGCTCGTTCGTCGCGATGCCCAGCCGCAAGCTGACGGACCGCTGCCCCCAGTGTGGCTGCAAGAACCACCTTCGGGCCGCCTACTGCAATCAGTGCGGTGCCCGCCTGAAGGAGGACCGCGCCCCCAAGGATGGCGAAGGCCGCGCCAAGCTGTACGCCGATATTGCTCACCCGATCAATTCTCGCTGTCGAGAACTGATTCAGTCGCGCGTGATCCAGGCCTATCAGGAAGAAGTCGTCAAAGCGCGTCATCCCGGTTACGTCTGCCGGTACGATGACTACGGCGAAGACAACTACGCGACGCTGGAAGACATCGACCTCGCCGACGATCCGCGGTTCGCCACCGCCCCGGCCGGACAGACCCGTCGAATCGATGGTCCCGCCCAACCGGCCGCACCGCACGCCGCTGCGCCCGAGTCGATCTCGAACGGGAGTTCGATCCCTCGCGAGGCAAACGAGTCCGAGTCATTCGGCCTGGGAATCCTGTCATAACCCCGGTTGAAAAACCGGGGGTGCCACCGCTGGTTTGTCCCGCGGTGCAAGTGAGGCGCGGTGAAACATCGCCAAGAAATGTTTGCCGACACCTTGCGTCCTTTTCGGACGGGATTCTTCAACCGGCGGATAGACGGCTTTTTTCCTCTGCTTCGGCCGACGATTCATTATTCTGAAAATAGACGGTGTTGTCTCAACCGGTCCGTCACGCGACGTAAAACCACGGTGTTCGACGAACCGGGCCGGATCGACCCGTGTCCGGGAGAGCGGTGATCGGCTGCCATCGAAATGTTCGCCCCGGCTCCGCCCCACGCTGTTCGCCGTTCAAGGTTCGCCCATGGCAGTCCAGTCACATGTCAGTCAAGTCTCAGACGCGGCGGCTCTTCAATCGGCCCTTTAGCGGTCGTTCCTGTTCAGGAGATTACGTCCGGTCTGTGAACCAACGTTTCAACCCAGGAACATCTCCGTCGAGACGTCGCCCCGCCCGCCGCGACTCGACGGCGACCTCTCAGACGAATAGATTGATAAGGCCAAACAGACGAAGTCGCGTTCGTCAAATCGCTCCGGAGAGGTGGCAGAGCGGTTGAATGCACCGGTCTTGAAAACCGGAGACGGGGTAACCCGTTCCAGGGTTCGAATCCCTGCCTCTCCGCATTGTGAAGTCGCTGAATGCCGGAAGTGCTTTGCAGTAAAGCACTTCCGGCTTCTTTTTTGCCCGAACCGAGGCCCGTTGGTGCACATTTGGTGCACAGCGGGATCACGGAAAGGGTACAGGCGATGGCGACGGACACAAAACGACGAGGCGGTCGGGCGACCAAATCGCAGCGGCAGCGGCAGCGGATCGGGCGGGTGACGCTTTATGCGCACCACGGCGGCTGGTGGATTTACTTCCGGGAAGACGGCCAGCCGGTCCGGCGGCGGGCGGGCGACGAGCTGGGTGAGGCGGAGCGCGTGGCCGCGGAGGTGAACGCCCAGTTGACGCGGGCCGCGCCGACGCTGTTCAGCTTCAAGCCGATCCCAGTCAGAGAGTTGGTAGCTGACTTTCTGACTGATCACGAGGTCGTGCGGCGGTCGTCGATCGCGACGGTCAACCGATACCGAAACGCGCTGGAGCACCTGGTCGCGTTCACCACCACTGACTCCACAGAGCGACCGGCTCACCAGCTCAATGCGAC